>NZ_JBEYTM010000059.1:0-49179 GCF_040643055.1 Streptomyces sp. NPDC047515 | reverse complement strand
TCCAGAACCCTGAAGCCAGAATGATCAAGAGATCGCAGAGTGGCTCACTTTTCATCCGCCGCCCGTGGTATCCATTTCACCCGTTGCCGACACAGTCCGGCGCGGTTGAGATCGGAGGCACTTCCCTGCCACCTCCGCATGAATCCAGCAATCGCATACCGGAGACCGGGCCGGCCCGATCTACAGGGTCAGTGGCGCAGGGCATATCGGGTCAGGCGGGAGCAGGCGGCCTTCTCGCTGACCCCGAGCGCGCGGGCGACGGTGTCCCACTGTGGCCCGTCCACGATGTCGACGCTGAAAGTGGCGTCGGTCGCCGACCCGCCGTGCTGACCAGGAACCCGCCGAGGGTGGGCCCGGCGATCGTGGCCACGCCCGCGACTCCGCCCCAGAGGCCGAGCGCGGTGCCCCGGCGCTCGGCCGGGAACGAGCCGATGATGATCCTCGTCGTCTGCGGCATCAGCGCCGCGGCACCCAGCCCTGCACGACGCGGGTGGCGATGAGCTGGGCCGGATCCTGGGCCAGGGCGCACAGCACGGATGTCACGGTGAACAGCGCGCGACACCCCCGATGAACATGGTGCGCGGCCCGCGCACGTCGCCCAGTCGGCCGAACGTGATCAGCAGTGCGGCGAGGGCGAGGATGCAGACATTGATCACCACAGCACCTCGTCCAGCGACGCGTGCAGGTCGCCGAGCATGCTGGGGATGGCGACGTTGACGGCCGTCGGCTCCAGCAGTGTCATGAAGAATCCCGGACTGAGCGTCAGCAGCACCACCCAGGGGTATTGATCCCAAGGGTATTGATCACGAACAGGAGGTTCAGCAGCACGCTGCTGAACCTCCTGCGGGCGCACTGGCCGCTGCCAGGCAGGGTGAAAAGCGTCACTGCCGCAGGATTCACCGGGCGGACCGCAGGCACCATCGGCCGAGGCGAATCAGCCCACCCGGGCGAGAGGGGAATGTCAGCTCTTGGCAGGGGCCTGCAGACTCCACAGCCGCCCATCGGGGTCCCGGACGGTCATCACCCGGGTTCCGTAGTACATGTCCTGGAACGGGTGACCACCTCCAACTGCTCACCCCGGACCGGTGGCAACTCATCCGTGACGGCTCCGCATGCAGGTCGACGATCACATGACCGTCACCCACATCCACGGATACGCAACCGTCCCTGCGGACGTGCGCCGTGGTGCTCACCCTCGCCGGCCGAGTGCTCACCAACCCCAACGACCCGCGACGAGAGTCGGCCGGCTCAGCAGACGTCACCTGCGCGTCCAAGACGATCGACGCGACCCTCCCCCTGCGGACCGGGACCTGCTCGCCTGATGCCGACGATGCCCCGGCGGTGCTGGAATCACCGGCCCGGGGTCTTTCGTCTCGCGTGCCTCTCACACACTCTGTGCGAAACGGTCGTCCAGGGGCCTCTGACCTGGACCTTATGGACTCGGTGGACGCTCACGAACCGCTGCGGACGCCAGGTAAACTCTGGACACGTGACTGCTGTGTCTGCGAAGCCTCGCATCCCCAATGTCCTGGCCGGCCGCTACGCCTCCACGGAGCTGGCCGTCCTCTGGTCCCCCGAGCAGAAGGTGAAGCTGGAGCGTCAGCTGTGGCTGGCGGTGCTGCGCGCTCAGAAGGACCTCGGGATCGAGGTGCCTGACGCCGCCCTCGCCGATTACGAACGTGTCATCGACCAGGTCGACCTGGCCTCGATCGCCGAGCGCGAGAAGGTCACCCGTCACGACGTCAAGGCCCGGATCGAGGAGTTCAACGCCCTCGCCGGCCATGAGCAGGTCCATAAGGGCATGACCTCCCGGGACCTCACCGAGAACGTCGAGCAGCTCCAGATCCGGCTCTCCCTGGAACTGATGCGCGACCGCACGGTGGCGGTCCTGGCCCGGCTCGGCAAGCTGGCGGGCGAGTACCGCGAGCTGGTGATGGCCGGCCGCTCCCACAACGTCGCCGCGCAGGCGACCACGCTCGGCAAGCGCTTCGCGACCGCGGCGGACGAACTCCTGGTCGCCTACGGGCGGCTCGACGACCTCCTGGGCCGCTACCCGTTGCGCGGCATCAAGGGCCCCGTGGGCACGGCCCAGGACATGCTCGACCTGCTGGGTGGCGACGCCGGAAAGCTCGCCGACCTCGAACAGCGCATCGCCGGACACCTCGGCTTCGCGCAGGCCTTCACCTCGGTCGGTCAGGTCTATCCGCGCTCACTCGACTACGACGTCGTGACCACACTGGTGCAGCTGGCCGCGGCGCCCTCGTCCGTCGCGAAGACGATCCGTCTCATGGCCGGGCACGAGCTGGTGACCGAGGGCTTCAAGCCGGGCCAGGTCGGCTCGTCCGCGATGCCGCACAAGATGAACACCCGCTCCTGTGAGCGCGTCAACGGCCTGATGGTCATCCTGCGCGGCTACGCGTCGATGACCGGCGAACTTGCGGGCGATCAGTGGAACGAGGGCGACGTGTCCTGCTCCGTGGTCCGCCGGGTGGCGCTCCCGGACGCATTCTTCGCGTTCGACGGTCTGCTGGAGACCTTCCTGACGGTGCTCGACGAGTTCGGGGCGTTCCCGGCTGTCGTCGCCCGCGAGCTCGACCGGTACCTGCCATTCCTCGCGACGACCAAGGTCCTGATGGGTGCGGTGCGCGCCGGTGTCGGCCGAGAGGTCGCCCACGAGGCGATCAAGGAGAATGCTGTCGCCTCGGCCCTGGCCATGCGTGAGCAGGGCGCCGAGCGCAACGAACTGCTCGACAAACTGGCCGGCGACGACCGCATCCCGCTGGACCGCGCACAGCTGGACGCGCTGATGGCCGACAAGCTCTCGTTCACAGGAGCGGCGGGTGACCAGGTCACCGCACTGATCTCCCGCATTGAAGAGATCACCAAGCAGCATCCCGAGGCCGCCGGGTACACGCCTGGCTCCATCCTCTGACGCTCGGCGCCACAGCCGGATGACCTTCGAAGAGCTCCGGACCGCCCGCGACCGCACCGTTCCCGATGTAGTCGCGGGTGGCCTGCGTGTGCTGTTCTGCGGGATCAACCCGAGCCTGATGACCGGAGCGACCGGCCACCACTTCGCCCACCCCGGCAATCGCTTCTGGCCCGTACTCCACCGGTCCGGCTTCACCCCACGGCAGCTGAAGCCGGTAGAGCAAACCGAACTGCTTCGATACGGCCTGGGCATCACCAACGTGGTCGCCCGCGCCACCGCACGAGCGGACGAACTGTCCATCGACGAGTTCCGCGAGGGAGGACAGATCCTCGCGGCCAAGGTCGAGGAGTTGCAGCCGCAGTGGCTGGCGGTCGTGGGGGTCACCGCGTACCGCACGGCCTTCGGCAGGCGCACCGCCCGGATCGGTTCGCAGGACCACACGATCGCCGGCACCCGTGTCTGGGTGCTGCCCAACCCCAGTGGTCTGAATGCCCACTGGACCGTCCAGACGATGACGGAGGAGTATGGACGCCTCCGCGCCTCCGTCGAACACGACAGCACCAACACCGCCGCAGAGTAGCCCTGACTCCCCCGGCGCCTGCACAGCGATTTGCCCCATGCTCTTGCAACAGGCACCAGTCGGCCTTGCTGGACCCGCGGCTGGTGGCTGGTCGCTGGTGGCGCCGTGTCGCACCGAGCGGCCTGATTACGGTGCATGACCGTTGGCTGCGCTGCTCGCCGTGCCATGGCTGCTCGCAGCGAGAGGTCGAGAGGGCCACTGGTCGCGACGAGCAGGCCGGAGACTGGTCGGCCTCAGCGGGGCCAGAGGTGATCAGCCCGGCCCTCGGCGGAGCCCGGAAAAGATCGGCCCGGCCTCGGCAGGCCGAGTCGCGGTGTGGGCCCCCGGCTGGTCGGGCCGGCGGGCGGAGCACGTTGCGAAACCCGGAAGCCCGCGCCTGCGACAGCGGCCGGATGTCCGGTCCGTGTCAGAGGGCGACGTCCGGGCTGGACACGGCAAACGATTGCGGGGCTGTCCGGACGTCGTATCAGGACAACGGCCGGCTCATCAGGACAACGGCCGACTCACGTCACGGCGGATCGATCTCCGTCACCACAACGCTCAGTTCGCAGCCGGGGCCGTCCTCCTCCCGACAGAGCCCCATGGCGACCCACCGGTCCTCGATCCGCCAGAGCTGAAGGTGTTCGCAGCCCGCCACCGTCTCGGCCCATGCCTCCGGGAGCTCCCCACCAGCCATCATCCGCTCCTGCGCACTCCACAGACTGATCGTCTGTGGCTCACCCCAGCGGCTGGTGAGCAGCGTCAGCAGCACGTCGTGCTCCGCCAGGCACTGGGCTCGGTGTTCCAGCCGCCCCACCTCGTCCTCGTCGTCGTCCCAGTGGTCGGTGTCCGAATGCAGGGACGCTGTGTGATAGCCGGGCCCGCTGACTCCCGAGCCTGACCGGATGCGCTCCGCGGGAAAGTCCCGGGTCCGCATCCCGTCGATGAGGCGGAGCTGATGTGCGGTGGTCATGCCATCAGTAAACCTCCCGGCACTGACAAACCGCTCCGCCTCATGCACTTTGAGTGGCTTTCAGCCCCCTCGCGCGACGCCGAGAACGAGGGCCGGGTATCGGGCGGTCGGCGCTATGCGTCCCTGCGCCGGATCGCCCACCAGCCCGCCAGCAGGGCGGCCGCCGCCCATGCCGCGGTCACCGCGAGTCCGCTCCACGGTCCGAGGCTGCCTACGTCGTTCTGGTGGAGCACCAACTGTCCCGCCCTGTCCGGCAGATATTGCGCCACACCGCTTGAGACGTCTCCCACCACGAAGGAGACGATGAGCACGAACGGAATGAGCAGGCTGAGCACTGCTGTGGCGCTGCGCATCAGTACCGCCAGTCCGGCCGCGAACAAGGCCATCAGGGTCAGATAGATCCCGCCTCCGAATGCCGCCCTCAGGGCACCCGGCTCCCCGAGGCCGATCGCGTAGTTTCCCATGAACATCTGCCCCACGAGGAAGGCGCTGAAGCTGGTGACAAGCCCGACCACGAGCGCCGACGTACCGACGAGCGCCATCTTGGACGCGTAGAGGACATTGCGGCGCGGCACGGCGGCGAGCGATATACGCAGGGCGCCATTGAGGTATTCGGACGAGATCGCGGTTGCTCCGAAGCTGATGGCAGCGATCTGTCCGAAGTTCAGCGCGGAGAAGGCGTTGAAAATCAGATCGGCGTCTGTCTTCTCCGCCTCGGTTCGACCTGCGATGGACAGCGCCAGCACGGTCATGGCGAGTGTTGCCAGGAGGACCGCTATCAGGGATCCGGTCACCGAACGTACCGATCTGATCTTGATCCACTCGGATCGCAGCACTGCTGTGGTCGACATGGTCACGACTCCTGACGGTTGTGGGACGGGTTCACCGCGGACACGAAATCCATGGCGTCTGCGGTGAGGTCGAGGTATGCCTGCTCCAACGTGGTCTGTTCGTCGCCGAGTTCAAGGATGGCGATCCCTTCCGCGGCGGCTGTCGCACCGATCTCCCCGGCCTTCGCACCCTCGACGGTCCAACACCCGTCTTCACTCTGCACAGGCTCATATCCATTGCGGACCAGGACATCGCGCAGCCGGATGGATTCGGTGGTGCGCACGCGCACCCGGGGCCTGCTGCGCGAGTCCAGGAAGTCCTGCATCGGCAGATCGGCGAGGAGCCTGCCCCTGCCGAGGACCACCAAGTGGTCTGCGAACGACGACGTCTCGTTCATAAGATGGCTGGACACCAGGACCGTGCGGCCCTCTCGGGCCAGCCGCTTCAGCAGCTCGCGGATCCAGATGATGCCTTCCGGATCCAGTCCGTTGGACGGTTCGTCGAGCATCACGACCTCCGGGTCTCCGAGGAGGGCGGCCGCTATGCCCAGCCGCTGTCGCATGCCGAGGGAGAACGTCTTGATACGCGCTCCTGCGACCTGGCCGAGGCCTGCCTCCTCCAGGACTTCGTCCACTCTGCGCGCACGCATCCCGTTGCTGACTGCGAGAGCCAGCAAGTGGTTCCGCGCGGTACGCGAGCCATGGGCGGCCTGAGCGTCGAGCAGGGCACCCACGCGGCGCAGCGGCTCGTCGAGCGTCGCGTAGGGCTTCCCACCGATCGTGGCCGTGCCACCGGTGGGCCGGTCCAGGCCGAGAACGAGTCGCATGGTGGTGGACTTGCCTGCGCCGTTGGGGCCGAGAAAGCCCGTGACTCGGCCGGGACGCACACTGAACGTGAGGCTGTCCACGGCGCGGGTCGTGCCGTATTCCTTTGTGAGCTCATGGACGTCGATGCTGGTCATGTCCTCAGCCTCGCGGCCTCGCCGGGTGCCCAGCCTCCCCCGGCGGTGTGGACCGACTCCCCCGCACGGGGGAGCCGCCGGTCCCGTGCGGGCTGACACGATGGCAGCATGATCCGCTTCCTCCGCCCGATGAGCTCCTCTGTCACCTACACCCGGTGGCTGCATCTCCTCGTTCCGGCAGCGGTCTACAGCGTGTGGCTCTTCATCTCCATGGACTCACCATGGGTACCCATGGTTTTCGCCGTGCCGGTGGGGTTGCTGCCCGCCATGCGACTGGCGGAGGGTGTTCAGGCCCAGCTCCTGCTCACACCTGAGGAGCGAGGCAGGCCCGATGCCGCGATCTCCGCAACCGCCGCGACCACCTGGGCGGATCGCTGGCGAACCGTGCTGTGGCTGGAGATACGACTGCTGCTCGCAGCGGTCGTGGTGTTGGCAACGGTGTGGCTGCCGGCGACCACGGTCGATCTCGTCCTCGCCGCCTCCGGATTCGGCGCGAGCAACCAGTGGCTGGTCCGCAGAGTGGAGCCGCACTGGTGGTACGCGCTGCTCTCGCCCCTGCCCATAGTGGTGCTGTTGGCCGTGGTCGCGGCGTGCGGCGAGCTGATCACCGCGACCGCCCGTCGGCTCCTCGCCCCCTCGCCGGGACAGCGGCTGACCGCTCTGGAGGAGCGCACCGAACAACTGCTGGAGCGTAATCGCATCGCGCGCGAGCTGCACGACTCGATCGGGCACGCATTGACTGTCGCAGTCGTGCAGGCAGGTGCGGCCCGGGCGGCTCGCGACCCGGAGTTCACCGAGCGGGCGCTGACCGCGATCGAGGAGACCGGCAGGGACGCGCTCGACGATCTGGAGCGGGTTCTGCGGGTGCTGCGAGAATCGGGGCCCCCGGCGGGCCAGCGGCCGACGCTCACCGAAGCCGACCGGCTCCTGGACTCCGCGCGCGGTTCGGGGGCGAGGATCGATGCGGATGTGTGCGGTCCGCTGGAGCAGGTTCCCGGAGCGATCTCCCGCGAGGGGTATCGCATCCTCCAGGAATCCCTCACCAACGTGCTGCGTCACTCCGGGGCGGTACCCGTTCGTGTGCGGATCAGCGTCGCGAACGGACGGCTGGAGCTGGAGGTGACCAATCCGATCAGCGAATCGACGAATACGCCAGGTGGTGGCAGTGGGTTGCGGGGCATCCGCGAGCGCGCCGCGCTGCTGGGCGGAAAGGCCAAGTCGGGTCCGCACAAAGGCGAATGGAGGGTGCATGCGAGTCTTCCACTGAACGGGACGAGGGGTGTCCCGTAGTCCCAGGCGGATCTTCACGCACCTTCGGACGCATTGCATCGAGGGACGGCGGGGGCATCCTCGTACCGGGCGTATTCGCGCGATCGGACAGGGCGGCGAGGAGCTGCAGCTGCCGTCGTCCGCCCTTCCGGGGGTGAGGGCCGGCCCTTATAGGCTGACCGGATGCCGGTTACTGTTCTTCTGGTCGACGACGAACCCCTCGTCCGCACGGGGCTGCGTGCGGTGCTTGAGGCCGAGCCCGATATCGAGGTGGTGGGCGAAGCGGGCGACGGTGCCGCAGTGATTCCGTTGCTGCGTCGGCTACGCCCCGATGTAGTGGCCATGGATGTCAGGATGCCGCTGATGGATGGCATCGAGGCGACCCGGGTGGTGCTGCGGACCGTACCGGATCCACCGAAGATCCTGGTGGTCACCACCTTCGAGAACGATGAGTACGTGTACGAGGCGCTCCGGGCCGGGGCGGACGGATTCCTCCTCAAACGTGCCCGGCCCGCCGAGATCGTGCATGCGGTGCGACTGATCGCTGAGGGCGAGTCATTGTTGTTCCCCGCGGCGGTCCGGCAACTGGCCGCGGAGTACGGAACGAGCAAGGCACGGGCAGCCATGGAACGGGCTTCGCTCACCGAGCGGGAGGCCGCCGTGCTGCGGCTGATGGCCCGCGGACTGTCGAATGCGGAGATCGCCGCGAAGCTCGTGATCGGTGTCGAGACGGTGAAGACCCATGTCAGCGCCGTACTCGCGAAGTTGGGTGCGAGGGATCGTACCCAAGCGGTGATCGCCGCGTACGAGTCCGGTTTCGTCGCTCCGAGCTGATCACCACCGCCTCCACATGCCCGTTCCCACCCGCAGTCGCCCTGCACCCGGGCAGCGAGTACGATCCGCCTGACATGCGCACGAGCTGGGAGGACACATCGTGGGCCGGTTGACCGGTGGGGATCCGTCGCTGCTGCGACGAATCAATTCCGCGGTGGTTCTGCACGCCCTCCGGGGCGCCGACTCCCCGACCCTCACGGATCTCACCCGGATCACCGGTCTGTCCCGACCCACGGTCGAGGGCGTCATGGAGGGGCTCTTCGAGGCCGGACTGGTCGTCGAGTCGGTTCCCGACGATGGTGGGACGCGGCGTCAGGGGCGGCCGGCCCGCCGGTTCCGCTTCCGTGCCGAGGCAGGGCATCTGCTCGGTATCGAGATCGGACCGCACCGGATCTCTGCTCTGTTGTCGGGCCTGGACGGCCGGATCATAGGGGCTGGTTCACGCGAGGTGTCGGAGACGGCCTGCGCCGACGACCGGCTCGACAAGGTCAGGGCCGTGGTCGCCGACGTGCTGCGGCGGACCGGTGTGGCCCGGAGCAGCCTGCGTGCGGTCGGGGTCGGCAGTCCGGGCATCGTGGAGGCCGACGGGACGGTCCGGCTGGGCACCGCGCTGCCGGGCTGGACGGGACTGGCACTGGGTGAGCGGCTGAGACGCTCCTTCCGCTGCCCCGTCCTCGTGGAGAACGACGCCAATACCGCGGCGGTCGCGGAGCACTGGAAGGGTGCGGCCACCGAGTCCGACGACATCGTGTTCGTCCTGGCGGGGCTGAGCCCGGGGGCCGGTTCCCTCATCGGCAGACGACTGCACCGTGGTTTCGGTGGGGCGGCGGGTGAGATCGGCGCCCTGCACCTCCTCGGCCGTGAGGCGACGCCCGAAACGCTTCTGTCCACGACGGACACCCCACTGGACCCGTTGGACGAACCCGCGGTTGCCACCGTGTTCGCCGAGGCACGGCGTGGCGATGTCCGGGCGCAAGCAGCGGTCGAGCGGTTCATCCAGCGTCTGGTGCACGATGTCGCGGCGCTGGTGCTGGCGCTGGACCCGGAGCTGGTGGTGATCGGCGGTTGGGCCGCGGGATTGGACGGTGTGCTGGACCCGCTCCGCCGTGAGCTGGCCAGGTACTGTCTTCGGCCGCCCCGGGTCACGTTGTCGTTGCTCGGCGAGGCGGCGGTGGCCACGGGCGCCCTGCGACTGGCTCTCGACCATGTCGAGGAACAGCTCTTCGCGGTGGAAGGCACGGTGACGGCCCGCCGCTGAGTGCGACGGGCCGTACGTGTACATCACCGGCAGGTGGAGCCGACAGGGCTCAGGAGGCCTGTCGCTCCTCGTTGTGATGGCTGATCTCCAGGTCGCCCGAATCGCCGAAGGTGAGCCGGCACGTGTCGGCCCGGTAGGTGGCGACGGAGAGTGCCGCCGTGCCACCGGCCGCGAGGTAGCGGGTGGTGACGACGAGAACGGGGGCGCCGGGAAGCCGGTCCAGCTCCTTGGCGTCGTCCACGCGCGCCGAGCCGAGCTCCACCGAACGGTCCTGGCCGTCGAGTCCGAGACGGTGCAGTTCGCGCAGGACGCTGCGGGCCCGGGCGGGGCCGGAGGGGGCGTCGATCGCGGAGAGGTCGGGCACGGACGAGGACGGGACGTACAGGAGTTCCGCCGCGACGGCCTGTCCGTGAGTGACCCGGATCCGGCGGACGATGTGCACCGGCTCGTCGGGCTCCACGTCGAGCACGGCCACCACCGACGCCGGCGCGACCGCCGTCGTGCAGTCCACGGGCTGCCAAGCCTCGCCGGTGCCGCCACCGGACCAGTCCCGTTGCGCCGTGGAGACCGCGATCCCGACGCGCGGTGGGGCGACGGTGGTCCCGACACCGCGGCGACGCTGGAGCCTGCCTTCGAGTTCGAGCTGCTCCAGAGCCTGCCGGAGCGTGGCTCGGGCGACGCCGAACCGGGCGGCGAGCTCGCGCTCGTTGGGCAGGATCTCGCCCACCGCAAAGTCCGAGTCGAGTGCCTCACTGAGCACGGTCTTGAGGTGCCAGTACTTCGGCTCCTGCACCGTTTCCAGCTGCGTGGTCCCCACCCTGTCCTCCGCAATCGCCCAGCGGCTTTTCCGCGACGCTATTTATTAAAGGTTCCTGTCTTAACGTTGAGACCATAGGACGGCACACCCCCTTGGTCAAGACCAATCCTCCATCGGTCACGCAGCGAAACGAGCCTCTTCCGCAGAGCGTTCACAGGACGTTCGTGGTGCCGTGAGCCGCCCGCAGCACCTGGCGTCACGACGGGCGGGAGGCGGGGCCCCGGGCAGGGGCGGCAAGCTGTTCCCGCCGGCGGACCCGAGGAAGGCGCGCCGATTGCGAGCGCGCCGAAAGGCCGGTGAATCCGGCTACTCTGCGGCCAGACCGACGAGCTTGTCGGGGTTGCGCACGATATATACGGACTGAATGAGCCCGTTCCTGATGTCCACCTGGAAGACGGAGTCGGGCTTTCCACCCGAGAGCAGCAGGAGACCCGGCCCGCCATTGAGCTCCAGGAACCGGAAGCCGAGCTCCGGGAGCTGATCGTGGGCGACGGCGAACAGGAAGCGGCCGACCTTGTCGGCACTCTCGATGATCCGCAGCGGCCCCTTGGACTTTCCACCACTGTCCCCGACGAGCCGCACATCGGGTGCCAGCAGCGCCAGCAGTTCCTCGATGTCGCCACCCGCCGCCGCGGCGAGGAACCGCTCCGTGAGGTCGCGGCGCCGGGCCGGGTCGACGTCGTAGCGCGGTTTGCGCTCCTCGACATGGCGCCGCGCACGTCCCGCGAGCTGGCGCACCGCCGTCTCGGACCGGTCCAGGGCGGCGGCGATCTCGGCGTACGGGAAGCCGAAGGCCTCGCGCAGGACGAAGACGGCCCGTTCCAACGGTGACAGCGATTCGAGAACGACCAGCACGGCGACCGATACGGAGTCGGCGAGAACGGCCCGTTCCGCGGTATCGGGAACGGCCGGGCCGAAGTCGGTGACAAGGGGCTCCGGCAGCCACGGCCCGACGTACGACTCACGCCGCGACCGGACCTGCCGCAGTCGGTCGATGGCGAGCCGGGTGACGACCCTCACGAGGAAGGCGCGCGGCTCCCGTACGTCCTCGCGCGAGGCGGACGACCAGCGCAGCCACGCCTCCTGCACCACGTCCTCGGCGTCGGCGATCCCGCCCAGCATGCGGTAGGCGACCCCGGTGAGCACGGGACGGTGGCCCTCGAAGACGTCGGTCGCGGTATCGCCTGTCACCCCTCCATCCCAGCCGACGCGTCGCACCCTGTCCAGCGCGAATCGCCCGGCCCCCTTGAACTGCAAGCTACCGAGCGGTAATTGTTATTGACGAGACGTCTAAGTCGCGCTCAGGCATGGCTCCTTCATGCCTGACCACCCCGGGAGCACCAGCATGGCCACCACGGTCTCGTTCAGCGCCGACTCACCGCGAGGGCCCCGGGCTGTGTCCGTGGCGTATGAACGCAGTGGCTCCGGAGAGCCGTTGCTCCTGTTGCACGGGATCGGCCACCACCGTCATGGCTCTCTCGGAGTGCGGCCGGACGTGCGGCCCTGACCAGCACCATCTATGCGCGGCCCGGCCGCCGTTCACCCGGCGCGGTGGTCGCCGAGACCGTCGCCCTGCGTGAGGCGACCGGTTTCCGTCAGACACTTGCCGTCGGGCGGACCGTCGCGTTCACGGACGATGTGCCGGGGTTGCCCGTGACCATCGCCTGGGGCAGCCGGGACCGGATTCTGCTGCGCCGTCAGGGAATCGGGGCCAAGCACACCATTCCCGGCGCGCGACTGGTCCGGCTGCCGGGCTACGGACATGTTCCGATGAATGACGACCCGGCGCTCGTGGCACGCGTCGTTCTCGACGCCAGCCGCTGAATCGGCACCCCCGCCGCATGTCGGAGCCGCGCCGTGCGAAGGAACGACGACGGGCAGCCGGGTGGCCCGGCCCGAGGTCCATTTCCATGACGTCCACTACGCGCAACCACCGTCAGGAGACCGCGTCGGGTGTCCGGCCGCCGGCAGCGGCCCAGCGGGACACGGAAGGACAGGACATCGGTCGGGGCCGCGGCCGGGTGTTCATCCGAGGTTGGTGTGCACGCCGCCGACGGGCACGAAGGTGGGTTCGGTCCACAAGCCACCCGTCATCCGCCGATCATTGCCCCGGAGGCGCCTCGATGTCGTACCGTCCGCGCATTTTGTCCCTCGACCGCCGCGGTGTGCTGCGTGGTTCGCTCGCCGCCTCGGCCGCGCTCGCGCTCCCCGTGGCGGGCGCCGCGGCCCCCGCCTTCGCTCTGTCCGGCCGACCGCGCGCCGCATGGGGTGTGCAGGTCGGCGACGTCACCGCGTCATCCGCGCTGGTCTGGGTACGGTCGGACCGTCCGGCCCGGATGGTCGTGGAGACAGCGGCGACGGAGTCCTTCCGCCGGTCCCGTACGTGGCACGGCCCACTGGTCGGTTCCGCTACCGACTTCACCGGGACCACACCGCTCTACGGGCTGCCGCCGGGCGAGCAGGTGCACTACCGGGTGACGCTCACCGATCCCGGGGACCCCCGCCGCAGCGGCGAGCCGGTGTACGGAACCTTCCGGACCGCGCCCGCCCGCCGCCGGGACGGGGTGCGTTTCCTGTGGTCCGGCGATATCGCCGGCCAGGGCTGGGGCATCAACCCGGACATCGGTGGCTATGTGGTGTACGACGAGATGCGTCGCCTGGACCCGGACTTCTTTCTGTGCAGTGGCGACAACATCTACGCGGACGGGGTGATCGAGCCGAGCGTGCCCCTGCCCGACGGGCGTGTCTGGCGCAATGTCACCACACCGGAGAAGTCGAAGGTCGCCGAGACCCTTGCCGAGTACCGCGGAAACTTCCGCTACAACCTGCTCGACCACAATCTCCGCGAATTCAACGCGCAGGTGCCCTCGATCATTCAGTGGGACGACCACGAGGTGCGCAACAACTGGTATCCCGGGCAGATCCTCGACGACCCCCGCTACACCGAGAAGAACGTCGACGTGCTGGCGGCCCGGTCGATGCGGGCGTTCCGCGAGTACTTCCCGGTGTCCACGCTGCGTGCCTCGTCGGACGAGGGACGAGTGCACCGTGTGGTGCGGCACGGACCGCTGCTCGACGTGTTCGTCCTCGACATGCGATCCTTCCGAAACGCCAACTCCCCCGGCCGGCAGCCCGACGACACCACCGGCATCCTCGGCGCCCAGCAGCTCCGCTGGCTCAAGCAGGAGCTGTCGCGGTCGCGCGCGGTGTGGAAGGTGATCGCCGCGGACATGCCGCTCGGACTGGTGGTCGCGGACGGCGCCGCGGACTTCGAAGCTGTCGCCCAGGGCGAGCCAGGGGCGCCGCTCGGTCGTGAACTCCAGATCGCTGAACTGCTCCGCCACATCAAGCACCGGCGGATCACCGGCACGGTGTGGCTGACGGCCGATGTGCACTACACGTCGGCGCAGCACTACAAGCCCGAGCGCGCGGTGTTCAAGGACTTCGCACCTTTCTGGGAGTTCGTGTCCGGACCGCTGGCGGCCGGCCAGTTCCCGGCCAACGCGCTCGATGCGACGTTCGGTCCCGACCAGGTCTTCGTGCGGGCACCCGACCGCGCCAACGTGTCACCGATGGAGTCTCCGCAGTTCTTCGGCGAGGTCGACATCGACGGCGACAGCGGCGAGTTGACCGTCCGGCTGCGCGCCCAGGGCGGTTCCGTGCTGTTCAGCAAGGTGTTGCAGCCGGGGCGCGTCGGACAGTGAACCGGCTCACCGACCATCGGCCCCGTGCAGTGGGCCGGGGCCGATTGTCAGTGGTGGGTTCTACGGTTTTTGCATGACCCGATCCGTTCAGGCATTGGCCTACTCACGCCCGTCCGCACTGGAGTCCTCGCAGGCCGGGCAGCTCCTCGGTCTGGAGACCGCCGGTGGTCTCACGCCGCGGGGCACCGAGCCCCACCCCCGGTTCTTCTCCGGATTCCTCACCTCACCGAGGATCGCCGCGCGCGGTCTGCTGGCGGTGGCGGACGTGGCATCAACGCGCTACTACCAGCGCACCCTGCCCGCATCGCTCGATCCGGTGATGACGGGCAACGGCGACCGGTTGCGCTTCGAGTCGTTCTCCGGCTGCTGCGGGGTGTACGCGCGCCTCGATGTGCTCGAGGACGGTTTGGACGGCGCGCGGACGGGTTATGGCACGACGAATGTGGATGTCAACAATCCGCTTCGGGACGCACTTTCGCGGATAGCGGGAGACGATCCGCTGCATATGCGCGTGGGCCCGGACGAGTTGGCCGTCACTACCATGGACGGACCGGTCGTGGAGAAGAAGATGCCCTTGCCCGACCGGTGGCTGCGTGGCTTCGCCGAGGCGCAGCTGGTGTCCGCCGGTTTCGATCTGCGGGCCGAACTGCCCGCCGCGGAGGCCGTACGGTTCCTGCGTGCCCTGCCTCGCTCGTCGGGGAATGCCTCACGGGGCGCGCAGTGGGTCGTTCCCGTCGGCAAGACGTTGCGGCCGACGACCCGCCCGGTCCCGGGTGCGGTGTGTCTGCCGGGCCCCGAGCGGTTGGTGGCCCTGCAGCGGGTGTTGCGTCATGCGACGGCACTGAGGGTGTACGGGCCCGTGGCCGACGGTGCGGCGACGGCGAGTGCCTGGGAGGCGGTGCTCCCCGGCATGCGGCTCACCCTGACGCTCTCGCCCGATGCCTCGCGGGGATTCTCCGGTGAGGGCAGAGTGCTCGACGCGTTGGCCACCGACGACGCCGCGGCCGACGCCGAGCTGGTGTCCGTGCTGCTGGCCTGGGAGCCGCGGATCGAACCCGCCGATCTCGTGGAACAGTCGGGCCTGACGGTCGAGCGGGTGCGGGCCGCGCTCACCTGGCTGGGCACGGCGGGCCGGGTCGGCTACGACCTCGCCGACGCGACCTATTTCCACCGCGAGCTGCCGTACGACGCCGACCGGGCCGAGCGGCACAATCCACGCCTCGTGGCGGCCCGGCAGCTGGCCGGCTCGGGCGCCGTCGTACTCGACGGGGACGTGGCGACCGTGGCCTCGACGGAACGCCGGTACCAGGTGAGGGAAAAGGGCGGAGTGCTGAGCTGCACCTGCCCATGGTGGGTCGACTACCGCGGGTGCAGGGGCCCGTGCAAACACGCGCTTGCCGTCCGGATGGTCCGCCGCGGTGCGCCGGTTGCCGGAGGTGTGCGATGAAGGAGCTGCTCATCGCCGTGCGGGAAGGACACAAGGAGAATGTACCGGCCCTGCTGGCCCGGCTCGATGCGGCCGAACGGCGTTCGGCGCTGGCGGAGTTGAAGGCACTCCGCAAGGAAGCACGGAGCTGGCACTGGCACGAACAGGAGAGGATCCGGAAGACTCTGCTGATCGCGGGCGCGGGCTGTCATACAGGCGCTGCGGGCTGCGCGACCTGGATCGGCGGCCGGGACCTGCTGGGTTGGACACGGTCCCCGTACCCACTGGTCCTCGAAGTCCTGGCGGACCGTGATCCCGCCTGGCTCGGTGACGTCGCACACCGACTGGCGGCGCGGCCGACGACGGCGGAGATCACGTACGAGCTCATCTCCGAGCTGGTGAAGATCGCGCAGTGCCCCGTACCCGCCACGGACGGCTTCGTGCGGGGCTGGGCCGAGACGGTCTCGACCGTGCGGTGGCGACGGCGCGGGACACGGGCCCTCATCGATCGCCTCCGCGCCGACCCGCATCTGGCTGCTCTCATCCCTCGGCTCTTCGAGCTGACGGAGCTGCCGCCGCAGGTGACCTGGTACGACCAGCCCGACAACCCATGCCACTGGCCCCAGACGCTGGCCGTCCTAGCGGACGAGGGCCTGTTGGAGCGGCGTGGCCTCGTCGAGCGTTGTGCCACCCGGCTGCTGCGCGGCGGAAAACCCGGCGACCTGCGTTTCTTCCTGACGGTGCTCCGCCGGCTCGCGCTGACCGAGCGGGAGGAGGCCGAAAGGATCGCGGACTGGATCGGCATGGCCGCGGACGGGATCTCCACCGTGGCCGGTCATGCCCAGGGGGTGCTCGCCCGGCTGGACGAGCGGGGCGAGCTACCCGTGCGGGCACTGGCGGATGTCTCCGGTTCGGTGCTGTTCCGTGCCGAGAAGAAGCTGGTCCGGGCCCAACTCGTACTGATCGGCAAGGCGCTGCGACGCGATCCGTCGACGGCCGAAGAACTACTGCCGGTCGTCGCCGAGGCCTTCGGGCACGAGGACATCGACATCCAGCAGCGGTCGCTCAAACTCGTGGCACGCCACCTGCCCGCCGTCGGCGACCCGGTGCGCGAAGAACTCGCCCTTTCCGCATCGTTGTTGGGTCCGACGCACAGCGCGGCCGCGGCGGAGGTGTTCGGCGATCTGCTGGGCGAGCGCTCGACCGCAGAGTCGTACGAGGAGGTCCTTCCGCCCGTCCCCGACCCGCAACGTCTCGAACCCGCGCCGCCAACGCTGCCCGAGCTCGTCGAGGAGGTCGTGGTCCTCGCGAGATCCGCGTCGCAGGAGAGCACCACCTTCGAGCGGGCGCTGGACGGGTTGGTCCGCCATGCCCACACCGACCGGCCGGCGTTGGCCGACGCATTGCGTGAAGCGCTTGCGGGACAGTGGTGGCTCGGCGACGAACCGCAGTCGCGGGTGGAGCGGCGGCTCCGATCGGAGGCCGGAATCGAGCTCGTCGTGGCCGTCCTGCTCGGACGGATACCGGCACAGGCCGCACATGACGGGCGTGCCGCGTGGACCGGCACCGGGACCTGCGTCCATGCCGCCCTCACGGGAGTGATGCGGGCCCGGCTGTGGGAGGCCGCTTACGCCGTACTGAGCGGCACCGCGCCATTCCTGCTGGCCTTTCCGACGTGGCACACCGGCTCGATCGATCCTGCCGTGCTCGTCGAGCGACTGCGCACCTACCAGCGGCTCGGGATCCGGCCCGGGCAAGCAGACTTCGCCCAGGCCCTGCTACGCGTACGGCGCAGCGGTCAGGACGAGGCCGCAGCGGCCGCGGCCCTCCTGGGAACCCGGGAGGGTGACAGGCTGGCCGCCTGGCTGCGGGTCGACGAGCCGCTCGCGCGCACGTCCCGCTTCGATCTGGAGAAGGGCAGTACCTCGACACGAGGCTGGCCGCTGCGGGAACCGACCGACTGGACGCGACGCGTCCTGATGGCGAGCGAGGAACGCCCGGTCATCCAGCAGGAGTTCCCCCGTTCCTTCCACTGGCTCGGCCATCCGCATTCACCGGACCACCGCCTCTGTCCCCACTGGGGCGACCACTCGGGCACGTGGCTCGCCACGCTGCCCGAGGACGGCGAAACGCTGGCTGCGTGGCTGCTGCCGACCACAGCGACCTGCGCGACGGACGAATTGCGCGGCACGGCCGAACCGTTGCCCGGACTCGTCGAGCTCGGCGGGCCGACCGCCCCCGAAGCCATCCATCTGTCCGTGGCATACGGGCTGGGGGGCCCGCCATCCGGAGGATCGGTTGTCGGCGGTGGACGCCCTGCTGATGCTCGCGGCCCAAGGCCGGCTGGGCGCGGCATCAGTCGGCCAGGACCTGGCGATCCTCCTCGACCACAAACTGGTGAAGCCCAACCGGCTCGCGGACTCCACCCGTACCGCAGCCGCCACCGGCGCATACCGGATGGTGCTGTCCGTACTTGCCCCCGTGCTGCCAGGGCTGCTCACTCAGGAGAAGGCGCCTCGCGGGCTGAGCGACCTGCTCCCCGTGGCCGCCGAGTGCGTGGAGCACTGTGGTCCGGTGAGCTCGGAGCCGATCCCCGGCCTCACCGAAGTGGCCGCGCGTGGCGGATCCTCGCAGCTGGTACGTCAAGCAATGCGCCTGAAGACAGCCTGGGAGCAGGCAGCCGAACCGACAGGTTCCGGACCGATGGCCTCCGCGGCGATGGGGTCAGGACCGTCGGACTCCGGACCAACAGAAGCCGGCGTGACCGGCGTGACCGATGTGACCGGCGAGACCGGCGAGACCGGCGAGACCGGCGAGACCGGCGAGGACATCGTGGCGTAACCCGCAGGGACCTGTCCGGGGCCGATGGGTCGCGCCCGGACCGGGTCGGCTCGGACCAGCGCCGTCCCGACCGACGACCACCGTCCGGGCGCGATGCTCCTCGCAACGGGCCGGGACGAGAGCCGCCCCACTCCGGCCCTGGGATTCGCGGGCCCGGCTCACCGTCCCGGGCCCGGACGGAAGCTGCCGTGCCCCCTCCGCACGCCCCCGGCCAGCAGGACCTGCTATACCGGCCGATCCGCAATTGATCAAGACAATAATCCACCAAACCCGCCGATAAGGGACCAGATCCACACTTAACCCATCCGTCACAAAGCGTTCGTGGTGAAGCAACACCGCTCCGTCACAGTGATGGCATGACTGATGTGACATCCGCCAAGTCCACCCGCCGCTCCCACCACTGGCGGCGGGACGTGACCGAACTCGCCGGGCTGTTCACCGCGGTCGCGGTGGCCGACGCGATCGCCGACCTGATCGGGCACCAGCCGGACGGACCGTATCTCTTGATCGCCTCGGCCGTGGCCCTGGCCGTGACAGCCGCTTTCCACGCCTGGTGGTCGCGGCGGCACAGCCACGCTCCGCCTCCGACCGCCATCGACCCCATCACGAACAGCGGAAGCGACAGCGACGACGACGGCGCGGCCCCGTCCCATCGCACCATTCCCGCCGCGAGCACGCTCGTGACCGCGTCCACCGCCGCGGGCCCGGCCCGGTCCCCCGAGGACACGGTGCTGTGGCGGATGCGTACCACCGTGCGGGACGCTCCGGGCAGTCTGGCCGCGCTGTGCGCGGCACTGGCCCGGCACCGGGTCGACATCCTCACCCTGCAGACGCACCCGCTGGCACACGGCACGGTCGACGAGTTTCTGCTGCGTGCGCCCGCCGCCCTCCAGGCCCAGCAGCTGAGCCGGGCGATCTCCGCCGCGGGGGGTGGCTCGACGTGGATCGAGCGGGCCGACGCGCACGACCTGGTGGACACCCCGACCCGCATCCTGGGCCTCGCCACGCGCACGGCCCTGGACGCGGCCGAACTTCCCCTCGCCCTGCGTCAGCTGCTGGGCCGCTGCACCATCCACTCGCTGCCCGCAGTCTCGATCACCGGCCGCTCCACCGGTGAGACGGCGCCGGTCGAGGGCGTGCTGGAGGGGACGGTGATGCGGCTGCGCGACCCGTCCGGAGGCGCCATCACCGTCGAGCGGCCCTATCTTCCGTTCACCCCGACCGAATTCGCGCGAGCCCGCGCCCTGGTGGAGCTGGATGCCCGGCTCGGTCCCCGCGTGCCGCGCGGCGAGCACGTACTGACCCTCCCCGAGGGCAACGAGATCACCGTGCGCCGGGTGGATCGCAGCGATCTCGAAGCAGCACGCGCCATGCACGACCGCTGCTCCGAGCAGACGCTGCGACTGCGCTATCACGGCCCTGTCCACGACGCGGACCGTTACCTCGACCACCTGCTGAGTCCCCGATTCGGCCGCACCCTGGCCGTGGAGACGGCCTCTGGCCGGCTGGTCGCGCTCGGCCATCTCCTCTGGGACGACGACGAGACCGAGGTAGCTCTCCTGGTGGAGGACGAGTGGCAGCGCCGCGGGATCGGCTCCGAGCTCCTCGGCCGTCTGGTGGTGCTCGCCATCGAGGCGGGCTGCGAGAGCGTGTACGCCGTCACCCAGGCGTCCAACACCGGCATGGTCGCGACCATGCGGGCGCTGTCCCTGCCGCTCGACTACCAGATCGAGGAGGGCACTCTGGTCGTCACCGCCCGATTGGACGCGACTCCGGTCCGTTCGCTGCCACCGTACGAACAGGCCGGTCGCTGACCTCCCGACGCGGGAATTCCGGCCCGGGGCCTCCAAACCCGAGGCCTGCGAACCCGGGGCCTCCAAACCCGGGGCCACCGAACCCCGGGGCCACCGAACCCGAGTTCTCCGTCCAAAGGCCCCGGCCCCGGAGCCGGACCCGCCCCTCACAGCCGGCTTCCGTAATCCCCGTCCCTTACGAACCGCCCCCCGCCCCCCTCTTCCCGTCAGCTCAGTGCCTGGCACAGGTCGGCCCACAGGTCCTCGACGTCCTCCAGTCCGACCGACATGCGCAGCAGCCGGTCCCCGACGCCGGATGCCTGCCGGTCCCCCTCGTCCACAATGCGGTGACTGATGGAGGCCGGATGCTGGATCAGGGTGTCGACACTTCCGAGGCTGACCGCGGGCGTGATGAGGCGTACGGCCGAAATCACCTGGTGTGGATCCCCGTACACCTCGAACGAGACCATCGCCCCGCCCAGCTTCGGATAGTGGACCCGGGCGATGCGTGGATCGACCGTCAGTCTGCGCGACAGTTCGGCGGCGCTCGCGGAGGCGGCCCTTACCCGCACCGGAAGTGTGGCGAGGCCACGCAGCAGCAGATATCCCGCCATCGGGTGCAGCACCCCGCCGGTGGCGAAGCGCACCTGCCGCAGCCGGGCCGCGAACTCCTCGTCACAGGCGACGACTCCGCCCATCACATCGCCGTGCCCACCGAGGTACTTGGTGGCGCTGTGCAGCACGATCCGTGCGCCGTGCTCGACGGGGCGCTGGAGCACGGGGGTGGCGAAGGTGTTGTCGACGAGCAGCGGCACGGAGCCGCAGGAGTGCGCGAGGGCATGGATGTCGGCCTCGGCGAGTGTCGGATTGGCGGGCGTCTCCACCATCACCAGCCCGGTGTCCGGACGGATCGCGTCCGCGATGCCCGCCGGGTCGGTCCAGGTCACCTCGGTGCCCAGCAGACCGGCGCCGAGAAGGTGATCGCTGCAGCCGTAGAGCGGACGGACGGCTACCACGTGACGCAGTCCCATGCTCGCCCGGACCAACAGGACCGCGGTGAGCGCCGCCATTCCGCTGGCGAACGACACGGCGCTCTCCGCGCCTTCGAGCCGCGCGAGCGCGGTCTCGAAACGGGCGGTCGTCGGATTGTCCAGTCGCGCGTAGACCGGCGGGCCCTCAAGTCTGGCGCCGGTGGCGGCGAAGGTGTCGATCCGCTCGGCCTCGCCCCTGGAGTCGTACGAGGGGTACGTGGTGGACAGGTCGATCGGCGGGGCGTGCAGGCCCAGCGCCGCGAGATCGTCGCGGCCCGCGTGCACGGCTTCGGTGGCCAGCGCCCTGGACCGGGATGTCGTCCGGGGCGCCGTCGAGGCTTCGGTATCCATCGCACCACTCTGAACAAACGCCGGGACTTCATCCGTATATCCCGTGCTACGTTCGGCAGATGGCTGATTCCGTCGTTCTGGACCCGGTGGACCTGCACATTCTGCGGCTGCTGCAGAACGATGCCCGGACCACTTACCGCGAGCTGGCCGCCGAGGTCGGTGTCGCACCGTCGACCTGTCTGGACCGGGTGGCCAGGCTGCGCCGCTCCGGCGTCATTCTCGGCCACCAACTCCGTCTGGACCCGGCGCGGCTCGGCCGCGGCCTGGAGGCGCTGCTCTCCGTGCAGGTCCGTCCGCACCGCAGAGAGCTCATCGGACCGTTCGTCGAGCGCATCAGGTCGCTGCCCGAATCCCGCGCGCTCTTCCATCTGACCGGGCCGGACGATTACCTGGTCCATGTCGCGGTCACCGGCACCGCGGATCTGCAGCGACTGGTGCTGGACGAATTCACCTCACGCCGCGAAGTGGCCCGGGTCGAGACCCGCCTGATATTCCAGCAGTGGGAGTGCGGACCGCTGCTGCCACCGACCGTGGGACCGGCCGGGACAGGACCCTGAGGCAGGATGATGGTGACGCGGAGGCCTCCGCCGTACGAGGATGTCCGCATGTCAGACATTCCCAGCAGCGCCCTGCCCCGCCAAGTCGCCGACGCCTACGTCGACGCGTTCATCGAACTCGACCCGATCGCCGGCACCTATCTCGGTGTCGCGGAGAGCTCGCGCCGCCTTCCCGACTTCTCCCCCTCGGGGCAGGAAGCCGTGGCCGAACTCGCCCGAGCCACCCTGGCGAAGCTCGACGCCGCCGAGCGGCTGCCCGGCGCGGACAGCGATGCCGAGCGCCGCTGCGGACGCCTCCTGCGCGAGCGCCTCACGGCGGAACTCGCCGTCCACGAAGCCGACGAGGGGCTGCGCGCGGTCTCCAACATCTCCTCCCCGGCGCACAGTGTCCGTGAGGTGTTCACGGTGACGCCCACCGAGACCGACGAGGACTGGGCGGCGGTCGTGGACAGGCTGCGCGCCGTTCCGGCCGCGCTGGAGGGTTACCGCGAATCGCTCGCGCTCGGTCTGGAGCGCCGGCTGTACGGCGGGCCGCGCGCCACCGCCACCTTCATCGACCAGCTCGACGAGTGGGCCGCCCCCGACGGAACGGGTTTCTTCCTTGAGTTCGCGGCCGCCGGCCCTGCCGTGCTGCGCACCGATCTGGACGACGGCGCGCGTAGGGCCACCGAGTCCATCGCGGCGCTGCGCGACTGGATGCGCGAGGTGTACGCCCCCGCGGTCGAGGGCGCTCCGGACACGGTGGGCCGTGAGCGGTATGCGCGCTGGTCGCGCTACTTCAACGGTACCGACCTGGATCTCGACGAGGCCTACGCGTACGGCTGGTCCGAGTACCACAGGCTGCTCGCCGAAATGAGGACCGAGGCCGAGAAGGTCCTGCCCGGCGCCGGCCCCTGGGAGGCGCTGGCCCATCTCGATGTGCACGGCAAGCACATCGAGGGGGTCGATGAGGTCCAGGCCTGGCTGCAGGGCCTGATGGACGAGGCGATCGAGGCGCTCGACGGTACGCACTTCGAACTCGCCGAAAGGGTACGGAAGGTGGAGTCCCGCATCGCCCCGCCGGGGGGCGCCGCGGCCCCCTACTACACGGGTCCGTCCGAGGACTTCTCACGTCCCGGCCGCACCTGGCTGCCCACCATGGGGGAGACCCGCTTCCCGGTGTACGACCTGGTCTCCACCTGGTATCACGAGGGCGTTCCGGGCCATCACCTGCAGATCGCCCAGTGGACTCATGTCGCCGACAGCCTCTCCCGCTACCAGGCGTCGATCGGCGGCGTCAGCGCCAACCTGGAAGGCTGGGCGCTGTACGCGGAGCGGCTCATGGACGAGCTGGGCTTCCTGCCGGACGCCGAGCGCCGGCTCGGCTATCTGGACGCGCAGATGATGCGGGCCTGCCGGGTGATCGTGGACATCGGCATGCACGCCGGGATGGAGATCCCCAAGGACTCCCCCTTCCACCCCGGTGAGAGGTGGACTCCCGAGCTGGCCCAGGAGTTCTTCGGCAACCACAGCGGCCGTCCGGCCGACTTCGTGGAGAGCGAGCTCACCCGCTATCTCTCGATGCCGGGGCAGGCCATCGGCTACAAGCTGGGCGAACGCGCCTGGCTGCTCGGGCGGGAGAACGCCCGCAAGGCACACGGTGACGCGTTCGACGCCAAGGCCTGGCACATGGCCGCACTGTCGCAGGGGCCGCTCGGGCTCGACGACCTCGTGGACGAGCTGTCCAGGCTCTGACTCCGCTCCCGCCCCCTCCCCGCCCCTCCCGCACTCGCGTTCTCCCCCCATGGAACGCCCGGACGGGACCGGGCGGGAGGGGCACTCTCCCGGCCCGGCCGGTCAGCAGCCGCAGTCGCCGGAGTCGACCGGTGCGGTGAGCGGGTCGGCGTCACGCCGCGCATGTCCGTCCCAGGTCTCGGACTCGAAGCCCTCCCGGACCCAGTACTCGAAGCCGCCGAGCATCTCCTTGACCTGGTAGCCGAGTTCGGCGAGGGCGAGCGCGGCACGCGCCGCGCCGTTGCAACCGGGTCCCCAGCAGTAGGTGACCACGGGCACGGCCGGGTCGAGAAGGTTCCGGGCCTGTACGGGGATGAGGGCGGTCGGCAGATGGACGGCGCCGGGGACGTGCCCCTGGTCCCAGGAGGCGGTGGAGCGCGAGTCGAGGAGTACGAAGCCGGGGTCGCCGTCGGCCGAGAGCGCGGCCTCGACGTCGGAGACATCGGCGTGAAACGCGAGCGAGGCGCCGAAGTGGGCGGCTGCCGCGGCCGGGGAGGCCGGCGGGACACGGAGGACGGGGTTGGCCGCGGTGGTGGGCTGCGTGGTCATGCTCAGAAATCTATGGTCGGTGCCCTTTCCCTGGAAGATGAGATCCCCGGCACAGCTCTTGATCCGCCGGTGATTTCCCTGTTGTCTCCCGGGCATGACCGACTATTCCCCGGACGCCACGGACTGGCGCATCCTCGATGTCCTGCAACGCGCGGGCCGTGCGACGTTCGCCGAGCTGGCGCGGGAGGTGGCGATGTCCCCGAGCGCCGTGACCGAGCGGGTGCGCAGACTGGAGGAGGCCGGGGTGATCAGCGGCTACACCGCGGTGGTCGACCCGGAGCGCCTGGGGCTGCCGATTCTCGCTCTGGTACGACTGCGCTACCCGAACGGCCATTACAAGCCGTTCCACGATCTGCTCGGTACGACTCCGGAGATCGTGGAGGCCCACCATGTCACCGGCGACGACTGCTTTGTACTGAAGGTCACCGCCCGCTCGATGCGTCATCTGGAGGAGATCTCGGGGAAGATCGGCGCGCTCGGCTCCGTGACCACGAGCGTCGTCTACTCCTCCCCGCTCCCCCGGCGCGCCGTCAGTCGCTGACCGCCCCCGGTGTGCGGTGCCGCACCGCCGATCCGTGCCGCTCCTTCACCACTTCGAGCTGAGCGGGGATGCGGCGGCGCAGATCCGCGACATGGCTGACGATGCCGACGCTGCGGTCCCGCTCGCGCAGGGAGTCCAGTACGTCGAGCACCTCGTCGAGGGTCTGGTCGTCCAGGCTGCCGAAGCCCTCGTCGATGAAGAGGGTGTCCAGCCGTACGCCGCCCGCCTCGTCGGTGACGACATCGGCGAGGCCGAGCGCGAGGGCGAGCGAGGCGAAGAACGTCTCGCCGCCCGAGAGCGTCGCCGTGTCGCGCTCGCGTCCGGTCCAGGCGTCGACGACATGGAGACCGAGGCCCGATCTGCGGCCGCCGGTGCGGGCGTCGGAGTGGACCAGGGTGTAGCGGCCGGAGGACATCCGCTGCAGCCGTGCGGTGGCGGCGGCGGCGACCTGTTCGAGCCGGGCCGCGAGCACGTACGACTCCAGTCGCATCTTGCGTTCGTTGTCCGCGGACGTACCCGCGGTGAGCCCGGCCAGCCGTGCGACCTGGTCGTACTCCTCGCGCAGCGGACCGAGCCCCCGCACCTCGTCGGCGGCGTCGCGCGACAGTCTGCCCAGCTCGGCGCAGCGCTCACGTGCGGCGGCCAGCGTCGCGGAGGCGTCCCGCAGCAGCCGCTCGGCCGTGTCGTACGCGGCCTCGGCGACATCCACCGCGGCCGGGAGGCTCTCCGCGGCGGTACGGGTCGTGGTCTCGGCGAGTCGGTCGGCCACCGCGGCCGACTCGGACTGCCAGGTGTCGACGAGACGCTGGAGTTCGCGTTGGTCGGTATCGGTGAGGAGGTTCGCGGCAGCGGCCTGCGGGGTGGCGAACCCGGCCCGGAACGCGGCGTCCGCGAGCCGGCCGTCGGCCTCCTTGCGACGCAGTGCGGCCGTCTCCTCCTCGCGTACCGCCTCGGCGGCCTCGGCCAGCAGACCGACCCGGCGCTCCAGCAGGGCGGCATGCTCGGCAACGCTGCCGCAGTCCCCCCGGGCATTCACCAACTCCTCCTCCAGCGAAGCCTGTTCGCGGTCCAGGCCGTCCCGCACAGAGGTGCGGGCCGCGGCCCGGCGCTCGGCCAGCCGCAGACCTTCAAGACGCTCCGCCTGTTCCCGCTCGGCGACCGCGAGGGCCTCACGCGCCGCGTGCATACCGGCGGCCGTCCGGTGCGCCTCGGCATGCCGGCGTGTCAGATCGTCGACCAGAGTGCCGAGCTCGACGACCGTGGGGTCAGTGGCGGTCTCGGCGGCGGAACCCGGAGAGGGCTGCTCACAACGGCCCGCACCGTCGTCCATCGCCTCGGCCCCGGCCACCTCTCCGGACGCGACCGACCCGGCAGCGGCATTCCTGGCGGGCTGCGCTGCGTCGGCGCCGTCCCTGGGCTGCGGCACCACGGACTGTGCGGCAGCGCGGGCCGTCATGTGCTTCTCGCGTACGACCCCCAGCTCCCGGTCCGCCCCCGTGCGTGCCTCTTCGGCCCGCCGGTAGGCGTCCAGGGCCCTTTCCTCGGTCGCCCGGTCGACATGGCCGTCGGCCGCGCGTGCGGGCCTGGGGTGCTCGGACGAGCCGCAGACCTTGCAGTCCTCGCCGTCCACCAGCTCGGCGGCCAGCTCCGCCGCGATGTCGCGCAGTCGTCGTTCGCGCAGCTCCAGCCACGACTCGTGGGCGCCTGCGGCCCGCTCGCGGGCCGTGGTCAGCCGCTCGGCGGCGGCCGACGCCTTGACGGCGAGCGCGTCGCGGCGGCGGGCGGCGTCCAGCCGTGCGCGGGCCGGCTCCAGGCGGCCGGCGAGGTGTTCGGCGCGGGTCGCCGCCTCCTGGGCCTCCTCGATACGGGCCCGCAGGTCGTGTCGGATGGATTCCCAGTCGGCCAGCCGGCCCTTCGCCTCATGGATCAGTTCGTCGTCCGCTCGGGCCTGGCGCTCCAGTCCGGCCCGCTCGGCATCGATCTCCGCGCCGCGCCGCTCGGCGCGCTGTGCTGCGTCGAGCCCGCCGAGCTCCTGCCGGAGCTTTCGCTCCAGCTCCGCCAGGTGTTCCCCGCCGGCGTCGGCCAGGGTGTCGGGCAGCAGCGCACGAACGCGGTCACGGGCCTCACGCGCCGTGCGGTAGGCGCGCTCGGCCTCGTCGCGCAGCTCCAGCGCGGGGGCCACGAGGTCGGCTGCGCGGGCCTGCGCAAGCCGTTCCCGGTGCCGGTCGCAATCGGAGCGGCCGGCTTCGAGCGCGGTGGCGCGGCGCCGTGTCTCCTCGTACCGCCGCTGGAGCCCGGCGAGTTCGCGTTCGGCGTCGAGGGCCAGTCGGGCGGCCGTCCGCCGGTCGTCGGCCGCGGTCAGCACGGCCGCGGCGATGTCGAGCCGTTCCCGGGCGGCGCCACGGGCCGTGGCGGCCCACCCCAGCACGCCGTCGGCCAGCCCCGGTTCGCCGGGCTGGATGTCGGGCAGCAGCGATTCACGCGCGGCCGGACCGGCGGCCTGGGCGATCCGCTGGGCGACCGCGAGAACGCGTTCGTCCCCGGCCCGCACCTGTGCTTCGGCGGTGCGGCGCAGTTCGGCCAGGCGTTCCTCGACGGCGGCGAAACGGCGGGTGTCGAAGAGCCTGCCGAGCAGTTTGCCGCGCGCCTCGGCATCGGCACGCAGAAAGCGCGCGAAGTCGCCCTGCGGCAGCAGGACCACCTGGCAGAACTGGTCCCGGCTCATGCCGATGAGCTGGGTGACCTCCTCGCCGATCTCCTGGTGCGAGCGGCTCAACTGCCGCCAGCCGTCGTCGGGGTCGTATGCGCGCAGCCAGCTCTGCGCCTTCTCCGTCGTGAAGCCGCTGCCCTTCTTCTTGGGGCGGGGCTGTGCGGGGCGCCGGGTTACTTCGAGGCGTCGGCCGCCGACGGTCAGTTCCAGCTTGACCTCGGTGGGGAGGTGCGCGGGGGCGTGGTCGCTGCGCAGCGAGGTGCCGGGGCTCTGGCGGGCGCCGGGCACCGCGCCGTACAGGCCGTAACAGACGGCGTCCAGGACCGAGGTCTTGCCGGCTCCGGTCGGCCCGTGCAGCAGAAAGATCCCGGCCGAGGAGAGGGCGTCGAAGTCGATGTGCTGGGTGACACCGAACGGGCCGAAGGCGGTGAGGGTGAGCCGGTGGAGTCTCAACGGTTCACCTCGCGCACCGCGTCGTCCACCCGTACATGGTCGAACGCGTCACGCAGTACCGCGCGCTCCTGCTCGTTGGCTGCGGACCCGCCCCGCACATGCGCCACGAAGTCCTCCGCGATCTGCTGGTCGTCGCGCCCCTTGAGGCGCTGCGCGTACGAGGCGAGCGGGTCGTCGGGGGCCCGGTCGGGTTCGAAGACGAGGCTGAGTGTGTGCGGGAACCGCTCGACGAGGCGGGCCATCGGCTCGACCGGACGCACCGGGTCGGTGAGGGTGGCCTCCACCCAGGATTCCCGGTGCCGTTCCAGCGCGGGGTCGTCGACGAGGGTGTCGAGGCGGCCGCGGAGCCTGGCGAGCGGGCGGGGCACCGGGCAGTCGATGCGCTCGGCGGCGATCGTGCCCGAGGCGTCAAGGTCGATCAGCCACATCGTCTTGCGGTGGGCGACCTCGGAGAAGGAGTACGCCAGCGGCGAGCCCGAGTAGCGGACCCGGTCCGTGACCGTCTGGCAGCCGTGCAGGTGTCCGAGCGCCACATAGTCGACGCCGTCGAAGACTCCGGCGGGCACGGCAGCCACCCCGCCGACGGTGATGTCGCGTTCGCTGTCGCTGGGCTCGCCGCCCGCGACGAAGGCATGGGCGAGCACCACGGACCGGGTGGTGTCGGGGCGGCTCGCGAGGTCGGCGCGGACCCGGTCCATGGCGGCGGTCAGCACCGCCTCGTGCCCGGCGCGCTCCGCCCTGAAGACGTCCTTCACCAGGGTCGGTTCCAGGTACGGCAGCCCGTAGAACGCCACATCTCCGTGGGCGTCGGGCAGGACGACAGGGGTGGCGCAGTGGGCGGGGTCGGTACGCAGGTGGATTCCGGCCCGCCCGATCAGCCCCGCGCCGACGCCCAGCCTGCGTGCCGAGTCGTGGTTCCCGGAGATCATCACGGTGGGCACACCGGCGGCGGCGAGCCGGTGCAGCGCGTCGTCGAAGAGCTCGACCGCGGACAGCGGAGGGACGGCCCTGTCGTACACATCACCCGCGACGAGGACCACGTCCACCTCGTGCTCGCGCACCGTCGCCACGAGATGGTCCAGGTAGGTGGCCTGGGCTTCGAGCAGGGAGACCCGGTGGAACGACCGCCCCAGGTGCCAGTCCGACGTGTGCAGAATCCTCAAGAGTCGGCTCCGACCTGCATTGTTCTCTTCCTCCGCCCCCGGGGCCCGGGTCTGTCGCGCCGTGCTCGGTCCGTCCGGCGCGGAGCCTCGTCGCCCGCATCGGCCACAGCGAGGGCGGTGAGCCCCTCTTCCCTCACCGACCACAGTGTCCCATCACCGCCGACCGCCGCCGTGGCCTTCAGGCGAGAAGATCGATCCGGGTTCCGACGGAGAGCTCTTCCGCCCGGCGGTACGCGGCCCAGGCGACGGCCAGGTCCTGCCAGGGGAGCCCGACGGGTGCGTAGACGGAGCGGCTCGTGCTCGGGGTACGACCGGGATGCGCGCCGCCGAGCAGCTCACCGAGGGTGGCGTCTGCGGCGATGGCCGAAAGTCCCGCCGCGGCCAGGGCCCCCGTCGCCGCGGCCTGCTCGCGGTCGTCGACGACGAGGAGGGCGGAGGCGAGCAGATCGGCGGAGAGCTCCTGTTTGCCGGGCTCATCGGCGCCGAGCGTGGTGAAGTGCTGCCCGGGGCGACTGTCGGCGAGGCTCAGCAGGGGCGTGCGGGACCAGGTGGAGAGCAGGACGACATCGGCGACCGCGCCGATCCCGGCCGCGGAGCCGAGGACCCGGCCGTGGTGACGGATGGCGAATCGTGCGGCGCGTTCCGGATCCGTGTCGTGCACCACGAGTTCGCGGAAGCTGCGCAGACTGCGTAGTCCGCGAACCATGATCTCGGCCTGTGCCCCCGCGCCGACGACGCCCAGCACCGCTTCGCCCGCGGGGTCGGGTGCGGCGAGGACGTGAGTGCCGAGGGCCGCGGCCAGTCCGGTGCGCCACGCCGTGACGGTGGCGGAGTCGAGAAGGGCGAGGAGTTCGCCGTCCCGTCCGCTGTGCAGACAGACCACACCGCGCAGCGCCGGCCGGGCGCCGGGGAACTTGGCGTTGACCTTGACGGTGTACGCGTCGATGCCCGGCAGCAGTCCGGGAATGAGAGCCGTCGCCGTACCCGGGAACGGCAGATCCGTGCGCACGCGCTGCCCGGCGACCGTCGGGGGGCCGGTGTGACGAAAGCCCTCCCGCAGGGCCGCCAGGGTGGCCTCCGGGTCGAGCACGGCCAGAAGGTCACTGCTGGTCAGGAGACGGGTCATGGGCCCATTGTCCACTGCGGCCGGTCAAGGCCCGCAGATGCCCCGTGGCGCCGCGGAGCGTTGTGGCAACGCGCGGACAGCCCGGTCACGCGTCCTCGTACGCCTCGCCGCCCAACTCCAGCCCCGCCTCGCCCGCTGTGGCATCGGCCAGCCAGCCGCGGAACGACTCCACATCGGCTTCCGGCAGCCCGATCTCGATGACGACGGCCTCCGCGTAGCGGACCTCGCGCACGGTCCGTCCGGTGGCTCGGAGGTCGTTCTCCAGCTTGCCGGCGCGCTGATGGCCGACGTTGATCGACGCGAGGCGGTACCGCCGGCGGGTGACGGTGCCGAGTTCGTCGAGGGCCTCGCCGACCACGCCTCCGTACGCCCGGATCAGTCCGCCCGCGCCGAGCTTCACACCGCCGTAGTAGCGGGTGACGACGGCGACGACGTACCGCATCTCCCGGCGCGTCAGCATCTGCAGCATGGGCACGCCGGCGGTGCCACCGGGCTCTCCGTCGTCGCTCGCCTTCTGCACGGAGGCGTCGGCGCCGATCACGTAGGCGAAACAGTTGTGGGTGGCGGTCGGGTGTTCCCTGCGGACGCGTGCGACGAAGTCCTGCGCCTCCTGCTCGGTGGCGGCGGGGGCGAGCCCGCAGATGAAGCGCGACCGGTTGATCTCGGTCTCGTGCACGCCCGCTCGGGCGACGGTCCGGTACTGCTCCTGCATCCGACCACCCTATGCCCCGGCCGGGAATGGTCCCGGGCCCCCGTCCGTTGTCCGGATCATGTACGCAGACGCAGAGACGATCAGCAGGATTCTCCGGGACTCGGGCCAGACCTGGGCCGTGGTGGGCCTGTCGGGCAACCGGTCACGCGCGGCCTACGGCGTCGCCGAGGTGCTTCAGCGCTTCGGCAAGCGCGTGGTCCCGGTGCACCCGAAGGCGGAGCGGGTCCATGGCGAGGACGGCTATGCCTCGCTGGCCGACATACCGTTCCCGGTCGATGTGGTGGACGTCTTCGTCAACAGCGAACTGGCGGGCGCCGTGGCCGACGAGGCGGTGACGGCCGGGGCGAAGGCGGTCTGGTTCCAGCTCGGGGTGGTCGACACCGAGGCGTACGAACGCACGCGCGCGGCCGGGCTCGACATGGTCATGGACCGCTGCCCCGCGATCGAGATTCCCGCGCTGGACCGGTAGCGACGGCACGCCCCTCTCCCGTGCGGATGTGCGTGGTGTCACATGCGGCGCTCGGCTGGGAGAATGACGGGCTGTGGGTACTACGACTGCGACGACCGTCCGCCACGGCCGCGCCGGACTGTCCGGGCAACTGACCGATCTGGGCGTGGAGCGGAACGCCGTTCTGCTGGTGCACGCGTCGATGCGTGCGGTGGGGTCGGTGAGCGGCGGGGCCGGGGCAGTGGTCGACGCGTTGCGGGACGCCCTCGGAGTGGGCGGCACACTCGTCGTTCCGGCGTTCACCCCGGAGAACTCCGACACCTCGGCGCACTACCTCGACCGCGTGCGCGGTCTCACCGAGCGGGCCCGGGAGGCGGTGCGGGCGAGCATGCCGCCCTTCGACCCGGCGGCCTCGCCCGCACCGTCGATGGGACGTCTCGCGGAGACCGTACGGCTCACCGAGGGGGCGGCCCGCAGCGACCACCCCCAGACATCCTTCGCCGCACTCGGCCCCTCGGCCCGGGAACTGCTGGCGCACCACCGCCCCGACTGCCATCTCGGCGAGGACTCCCCGCTGGCCCGCCTCTACGGCCTGCGGGCCCAAGTACTGCTGCTGGGAACCGGGTTCGACACCTGCACCGCGTTCCATCTCGGTGAGTACCGGGTGTCCGCGCCGCCCCGCCGCAACTACCGCTGCGTGGCGACCGTCGCGGGCCGGCGCCAGTGGTGGGAGTACGAGGACGTCGCGCTGGACGACAGCGACTTCGCGGCCCTGGGCGCGGAATTCGCCCGCGCGGACGACGGCGCGGCCGTGCGCACCGGCCCCGTGGGCTCGTCGACGAGCCGTCTCTTCCGCATCACCGACGCCGTCGACTTCGCGTCCCGCCGACTGCCGGCGCACCGGGGCGGCGTACCGGTCCAGGCGCTCGGCCGCGCGCACCGCTGAGCTCAGCCCCGGACGCCCAGTCCCTCGACGACCACCGCTCCCGGCAGCGCCGCCAGTGCCTTGCCCGGAACGATCAGCTTGCCCCGTCGGCCGCCGCTGCCGATCAGGACCCATGCCTCGTCGACGACGGCGGGATCGATCAGTAGCGGCCATGCGGCCGGGAGTCCGATGGGCGTGATTCCGCCGTACTCCATGCCGGTCTCGCCGACCGCCGTGTCCATCGGGGCGAAGGACGCCTTGCGGGCACCGAGGTGCTTGCGGACCGCACCGTTCACATCGACGCGGGAGTGGGAGAGGACGAGGCAGGCCGCCAGTGTCACTTCGCCACCGCGCTTGCCCGCCACCACGACACAGTTGGCCGACCGGTCGAGCAGCTCCGCACCATGGTGCTCGACGAAGACCGCCGTGTCGGCGATGGCCGGATCCGTGTCGACATGAATGATCTGCTCGGCGGGAACACCGCCCCAGCCCTCGCTCACGGCGGCGCCGACGGGCGGGGGGAGCAGGTCGAGGCGGTCGGCCGCCGGACCGGCGTCCTCGAAGGATCCGATGGGTGCGCGCATGCGCGCCACGCTAACAGCGTCCCGCAGGCCGTCGACCGGGCGTCTCACCGTACGGGCGGGATGGACACCGCCATAGTGATCTCGGCCGGCTCGGAGCCGTCGTTGCGGTAGGCGTGCGGGTGGTGCGCCTCGAAGGTGGCGGAGCTGCCGGCGGGTACGGCGTACGGGGTTCCGTCGACGACCAGGGTGAGTTCGCCCGCGGTGACGTGGAGCAGTTCGACGGTGCCTTCGGGGTGCGGGTCGGAGGCACTGCTGTCGCCCGGCATCAGGCGCCACTTCCAGAGTTCGAGGGGCCCCCTGGCCTCCGTACCGACGAGCAGGGTGGTCGAACTGCCCGCCTCCGTGGACCACATGCGTACCGCCTGGTTCTCGGGCACCAGCCGCACCGGTGAGCCCTGCTCGTAGTCGAGCAGGGTGGTGATGCTGACGCCCAGCGCGTCGGCGAGCTTGACCGTGGTGCCGACACTCGGGTTGGTGCGGGCCTGCTCGATCTGGATGATCATGCCGCGGCTGACCCCCGCACGGGCGGCGAGTGCGTCCAGAGTGAAGCCGCGTTCCCCGCGCCAGCGCTTCAGATTGCGCGCGAGCGACTGGGTGAGCTGATCGAGGTCAGACACATTCCGTCCAATATTTTGGATGACAGAGTCGAACATACTGCACTACGGTGTGGCGTACCCACCGTCCACCGCACTGTACTGCGAGGCATGCAATGACAGCAGTGTTCGCCTTGGCCACCAGCCTGCTCTGGGGGTTGGCCGACTTCGGCGGCGGGCTGCTCACGCGACGCGTGCCGGCGCTCACCGTGGTGGTCCTCTCACAGACCGTCGCCGCCGTGGTGCTGGGCGCCATCGTGATCGCGACCGGCGGCTGGAGGGAGACGGGACCGCAACTCTGGTTCGCCGTCGCGGCCGGCGCCGTCGGACCGGTCGCGATGCTGAGCTTCTACAAAGCCCTGGCGCTCGGCCCGATGGGCGTGGTCTCCCCGCTGGGATCGCTGGGTGTCGCCGTGCCGGTGAGCGTCGGGATCATCGTCGGGGAACGGCCGGGACTGCTGCAGTTCACCGGCGTCGCCGTCGCCGTGGTGGGCATCGTGCTGGCCGGCGGTCCACAGTTGCGCGGGGCGCCGGTGCAGCGCCGGGCAGTGCTGCTGACGCTGGTGGCCGCGTTCGGCTTCGGGTCGGTGATGTCCTTGATCGCGGAGGCGTCCACCGACGTCACCGGACTCTTCCTGGCGCTCTTCGTCCAGCGCCTCACCAATATCGCGGTGGGCGGTACGGCCCTGTACACATCGGTGCGCCGCGGGGCACGCGCGCTGCCGGAGGAGGGCGGGGGTGCCGCGGTGCCGGCCGCGCTGCCCGCCCTGGCTTTCGTAGGACTTGCGGATGTCGCGGCCAACGGCACGTACTCGTTGGCCGCACAGCACGGCCCGGTCACCGTGGCCGCCGTGCTCGCCTCGCTCTACCCCGTGGTCACGGCCCTGGCCGCGCGCGGAGTACTGGGGGAACGGCTGCGCGGGGTGCAGGCGGCCGGGGCCGGCCTCGCCCTGGTCGGCACGGTGCTGCTGGCAACCGGCTGAGGGACCGGATCCCGACGGCCTCAGTCCCCCGAGGGCCCCGACGCCTCGCCCGGCTCCGCCAGGGCGAGGAGTTGCGCGGGCGTGACACCCGACGGGATCGGCACCGGGGCCGGGGTACGCAGCGGCGGCTGCCAGCCCTTCTCCGGATCCCAGCTGCGCACCACACGGGCGGGAGCGCCGGCCACCACCGCCCGGTCGGGCACCTCCCCCCGCACCACCGCCCCCGCCGCGACCACCACATTGCGCCCGAGCGTGGCCCCGGGGAGGATCACCGCTCCGGTGCCGATCCAGCAGCCCGGTCCGATGGAGACGGGCTCCATGCGGGGCCACTGCTTGCCCACCGGCTCGTGCGGATCGTCATAACTGTGGTTCGTGGACGTGATGTAGACATACGGTCCGCAGTAGGTGTCCGATCCGATGGTCACCCTGGTGTCGGCGACGACATGGCTGCCACGACCGAGCACCACTCCGTCCCCCAGGGTCAGGATCGACTCCGGGCCGAGATCCAGGCCGGGCATGAGTCCGGCGGTCAGCGTGACCTGTTCACCGATCACGCAGTGGGCGCCGAGCTCGATCCATGGCTCCCCGAAGACGGTGCCCTGCGGGAAGGCCAGCCGGGTGCCCGCGCCGATCCGGCCGAACCGCAGTGGACCGGGGTGTTCCGCGGTGACCGCGCCCGACTCCTGCACCCAGCGCCAGCCGCGGTGGACGGCTCTGGACAGGGCGCGCCGCCGCCAGGCGGCGAGGGAGGAGAACGCGTTCCTGTTCTTCGGCACTCGCACACGGTAGTCGGCGGCGCCCGGCCCGATGACCGCGACCTCCTGTGATGTTCACCCCACTCGGCGGCCGCCCGCCGCCCGTCGCATACCGTTCCCCCTGACGCGATCGGACGACCGCGACCGCACAGCACCTGAGCACGGAGGAACGGGCGATGGCAGAGCAGGCGTTGATCACGGGAATGGGCGGCAAGGAGCCGGTCATCGATGCGGATGCCTTCACCGCACCGACGTCGGTCGTGATCGGTGAGATCACGATGGCCGCGGGCTCCAGCGTCTGGTACCACGCCGTACTGCGCGCCGACTGCGGTCCCATCTCCGTCGGCGCCGACAGCAACATCCAGGACAACTGCAGTGTTCACGTGGACCCCGGGTTCCCCGTCACGGTCGGCGAGCGCGTCTCCGTCGGGCACAACGCCGTGCTCCACGGCTGCACCATCGAGGACGACGTCCTGGTCGGCATGGGGTCCACCGTCCTCAACGGTGCCCGCATCGGGGCCGGTTCACTGATCGCGGCGCAGGCACTGGTCCCGCAGGGGATGCAGGTGCCGCCGGGATCGCTCGTCGCGGGCGTCCCCGCCAAGGTCAAGCGGCAGCTGACCGAGGAGGAGCTCGAAGGCATCAAGTTCAACGCGGTCGGCTACGTGGAGCTCGCCAAGGCGCACCGACAGGCACACGAGAGCTGAGCGGGGCCGAGGGCGCGGCAGACGGTTCCACCGGCCCGCCTCACCGCCGGTCGGCATCCCCGCCGCCGTCCGGTCGGCCGGTCGCCGCCGGTCAGTCCGGCGTCGGCAGGGCCCCCGCGTCGGGCGCGGGTACGGCCGACGACTGTGCCGCCGCCTTCTTGGCCCGGCTCTTCAGGATCAGCATCGAGCTCACACCGATCAGGACCGCGACCACCAGGCCGAGGTAGGAGAACCGCTTGAGCCAGGCCTCGGCGACGACACCCACCGAGTAGACGACGGCCGTGGTGCCACCGGCCCAGACGATGCCGCCGAGCACGTTCGCGATCAGGAACCGCCAGTACGGCATGTGCAGCACGCCGGCCAGCGGCCCCGCGAAGATCCGCAGCAGTGCGACGAAGCGGCCGAAGAACACCGCCCACATGCCCCACTTCTGGAACGACCGCTCCGCCATGGCGATCTGGCTCGCGCCGAAGTGCTTGGGGAACTTCCCGCCGAGCCGGGTCAGGAGCGGACGTCCGCCCTTGCGGCCGATGGCGTATCCGATCGAGTCACCGATGACCGCGCCGGCCGAGGCACAGGCCCCGAGGACCCATGGGCTGATCCCGTCGTGCCCGGCCGCCAGAAGTGCGGCGCTGACCAGGACGATCTCACCCGGCAGCGGAATGCCGAGGCTCTCAAGTCCGATGACGACGCCCACCAGGACGTACACGCTGACCGCGGGAACGGTCTCCAGCCACTCCTGGATGTGCAACGCCGGTTCCTCCCGTGATGATGTCTCATGGCTCGCCGGTCAACTCCTCGGCGCACGGCGGGAATGCTACCTGTCCCGCCATCGGCCCGGACAACACGAAGGGCCGCCGCGCTCGCCCCGGTGGGGGTGCGCGGTCGGCCCTTCGGGGGAAGCCGCCCGGGATCAGGCGCTGGGGCGCAGCGTCCAGACGACCGTCATCTCACCGGTCACCGCGCCGTCCGCGCGCCGGATCTCGATGAGCACGGGGAACTCGGGCCGCTTGCCCTCGTCGAGTTCGGCGACGACGTCGGCAGCCGGGCGGCCGAGGGTGGCCGTCGCCGTGACGTCGCCCTTGGCGAGCTTCTTGTACGCGATCTCCGCCTTCACCGCCAGCGGCACGGCGCGCGACAGCTGGTCGCCGAAGGCGGCGATGACGATCGCGCCGCTCGCCGATTCCGCAAGCGTGAACATCGCGCCGGCGTGGGGTCCGGCGAGGTGGTTGTGGTAGTCGGCCTGGTCCGGCAGGCAGACCACCGCGCGCTCGGCGGTCGTCTCCAGGAATTCGAGATTGAGGGTCCGGGCCATCGGAACCGTCGCGGCGAGCATCTCGCCGACGGTCATCTGTTCAGCGCTCATGACCAGATGTTACTCATCAGTAAATATATTTGGCCATACCCGGGATCCCCACACCCCCTCGCCTGGTCATCGCCTTCACCATCCGCTCACGGGGGCGGACGTAGCCGAGGGGTCGGCGCCCCTCTATCGTTACTCGCCATGTGGCCAGGACAGCAGCCGCCCGGGGGCGAGCAAAACCCGCAGGACCAGAACCCATATCAGCAGCCGGGGTACCAGCAGCCGAATCCCTATCAGCAGCCGGGTCATCCCGGACAGCAAGCGGGACATCCGCAAGAGGGTCAGCAGCCGGGGTACCCGCAGCAGGGTCAGCAGCCCGGCTACCCGCGGCCGAACCCGTACCAGCAGCCGACCGTGCCGCAGTACGCGGTCCCCGGTCCGCCCGGTGGTCCGCAGCCGGACGGCGGAAAGAAGAAGACCACCGCCATCGCGATCGTCGCGGCCACCGCTGTCGCCGTGGCTGCCGTGGTCACCGGTGTCGTCGTGATGAACAAGGACGACAACAAGGGCAAGGACATCGCGGACGACAAGAACTCCTCGGCGCCCGCCAAGCCGTCCGACTCCCCGTCCTCGTCCCAGGCGAACCCGCGCGGCACCGACGGGGATACCAAGCCCCTGATCGCCGGCTGGAAGGTCGTCACCAACCCCAAATGGGGCACGCAGTTCGACGTGCCCGGGGACTGGGAGGTCGGCTCTCCCGGCACGTTCTCGTACTTCGACGACGACAAGAAGGGTGACGGCTCGCCCTACATCGGTTTCTCCGCACCGTCGTACTACCAGCGCGAGTGGTGCGTGGACGGTTCCGACAAGGACGGCACCAAGGAGGACATGAGCCTGGCCAGCGCGGGCACCAGGGGCGCCCAGGGCGCCACCGACGCGGCCGTGAACGCCCGCAACGAGGCCGGCGACTGGGCGTGGGCCGCCTACGCGCAGCACATGCCGAAGAGCACCATCAAGTTCACCGAGGCCAAGCAGTACACCACCAAGTCGGGTCTCACCGGCCAGGTCGTCACAGCCACCGCCCCGAATGTCACGAAGCGGAAGAAGTGCGACAGCGACGGCAAGACGATCGCCTTCACCTTCAAGAACAAGAAGGGCGAGTTCGCTTCCTGGATCCTCTACGGAGCCCACAGCGTCAAGGACGAACTCTCGGACACGACGATCCAGCAGATCCTGAGCACCGTGCGGTTGGTGGACATCGCGCCGTCCTCCTGACCCTCACCACCGCCGCAGGGAAAGCAGTTGGCACGGCGAGGTCGCAGCGGCGATAGTCCCGTGGTGACTGTCGCTTCCGCCTCTGCTCCCCCGGTGCGCCACCCCGGCCGCAACTATCGGCTCCTGACCGCCGCCGCGATCATCACGGGCCTGGGCACCCATGGCGCGCTGATCGCGGCGGCGTTCGCCGTTCTGGAGTCGGGCGGTGACGGCGGCGACGTCGGTCTGGTCGCCGCCGCCAGGGCCGCACCGCTGGTGCTCTTCCTGTTGATCGGCGGGGCGGTCGCGGACCGCTTGCCCCGCCACCGTGTGATGGTCGCGGCGAACGTCCTCAACTGTGTCTCGCAGGCGGCCTTCGCCTGGCTCGTGCTGGCCGGCGATCCGAAGCTGTGGCAGATGATGCTGCTCACCGCGCTGTGCGGGACCGGGCAGGCGTTCTTCAACCCGGCGGCCGAGGGCATGTTGATGTCCAGCGTCAGCCGTGAGCAGGCGAGCCGCGCCTTCGCCCTCTTCCGGATGGCCACGCAGGGCGCGACGATCGGCGGGGCGGCGCTCGGCGGCGCCATGATCGCCGCGATGGATCCGGGCTGGGTGCTGGCCATCGATGCCGCGTCCTTCGCGTTGGCGGGTGCGCTCCGTGCCTTCCTGGACGTCAGCCACATTCCGTCGCGCGCGCCGGGCGGCGGCCTGCTCGCCGATCTGCGCGACGGCTGGCAGGAGTTCATCGGCCGCCCCTGGCTGTGGAGCATCGTGGCCCAGTTCTCGGTGGTGGTCGCGGCCGTGGGGGCAGCCGAGTCGGTGTACGGGCCGTTGGTCGCCCGGGACGAGCTCGGTGGAGCCCGCCCCTGGGGCTTCGCGCTCGCCGCGTTCGGGGCCGGCACGCTGGGCGGCGCGTTCTTGATGACGCGCTGGAAGCCCCGACGGCTGCTGCTGGCCGGAACCCTCTGCGTCTTCCCGTTGGCCCTGCCCTCGGCCGGGCTCGCGGTCCCGCTGCCGGTGGCCGGGCTCTGTGGGGTGATGTTCGTCAGCGGCGTCGCCATCGAGGTGTTCGGGGTCTCGTGGATGACGACCATGCACCAGGAGATCCCGGAGGAGAAACTGTCGCGCGTCTCGGCGTATGACTGGTTCGGCTCGGTGGCCATGATGCCGGTCGCCACCGCGCTCGCCGGTCCGGTCGAGGCCCTGGTTGGGCGCGGTCAGGCCCTGTGGGGCTGCGCGGCCTTGATCGTACTGGTCACCGGCGCCGTGCTGTTCGTGCCCGAGGTACGCAATCTGACCCGCGCCGCCACCACAGAGGTGGCGGCGGCGGCCAAGGCCCCGCGGCCGTCCTCAGCCGATGCCGAAGGCCCCGTCGGGCGGCTCGGGTGAGGCGACCGCCTCGCCGTCCCCGACCGGCCGGGCGGCTCCGGTGAGCCGGTCCAGCGCGGGGCCGTGCTCGACCCTGGCGGGGAAGGCGTCGGCGGCGCAGCGGCGGGTCAGCGTCGCGGTGTCGATGGGGCTGCGGGACGCGACGAGGACGACGTTGCCGAAGCGCCGACCGCGCAGCACCGCCGGTTCGGCGATCAGCGCGAGCTCCTCGAAGACGGCCGCGAAGGTGGCCAGTTGGGAGCGGAGGAAGTCGAACGGCGCGCCGTCCGCGAGGTTGGCGGCGTACGTCCCGCCGTCGCGCAGCGCCCGGCGCGCGGCCCCGGCGTACTCGACGGTGGTGAGGTGGGCGGGTACCCGGGAGCCGCCGAAGACATCCGCGACCAGGACGTCGAGGGATCCGGGCGGCGTCCGTTCCAGCCGGCTGCGGGCGTCCTCGCCGTGCACGGCGATCCCGCTTCCGTCGGGGACCGGCAGCTGCTCGGCGACCAGAGCCAGGAGCCCGAGGTCGGCCTCGGCGACGTCCTGGCGGGAGCCCGGCCTGGTGGCGGCCACATAGCGGGGCAGGGTGAGCGCGCCGCCGCCGAGGTGGAGGACGTCCATCGGTGCGCCCGGTGCCGCGGCGCAGTCCATGACGTGCGCGAGGCGTCGTACGTACTCGAATTCGAGATGGTCCGGCGCGTGGAGGTCGACGTACGACTGGGGTGCGCCGTCGACGGTGAGCAGCCAGGCCCTGTCCCGGTCGACGTCCGGGAGCAGCCTGGCGGTGCCGTGGTCCACGTCCCTGATGACGGGTATCGACTCGTTCACTCCCCCATTGTGCGGCGAACGATCAGCCGCTCATGACCGCGGCGACGGCTTCGGTGTGCGCGGCCGACTGCGCGAGCCCGGCGCGGGCCGCCGCGGCCCGGCAGGCCGGGTCGAGCGGGTTGCGGCCGAAGGCCTTCTTCGCCGCCGCGTCCGGGGTGATGACCTCCACGCGGGCGCCCTTCGCGGCGAGCTCGGCCGCCTGCGAGCGCGGCGTGACGATGACCTTGTTCCCACTGGCCGTCGGAGCGATGACGACGACGCGTCCGTAGCCCTCGGCGAGATGGGCGTTGGCCGTGGAGTGCACCCCTCCGTCGATCCAGGACCGTCCGTCGACGGTGGCGACGGGCCGGACGGCCGGGACGGCGCAACTCGCGGTGACTGCGTCCACGAGGGAGACTCCACTGTCCTTGTCGAACGTGTGGAGTTCGCCGGTGGCGGCGTCGACCGCGGTGACGCGCAGGGACCGCTCGGGCCAGTCGGACGACGGAAGGCGATCGGCGATGGCCGCGCGCCGCTGCTCCGCCGTGATGCCGAGGCGGGCGCCACGCGCGATCCGGGCCAGCTTCCGGCCGTACGCCTCGGGAGTACGCGAGGACAGCACGGCCCCCGCGTAGCGCAGGAGGGTCGGCACGCCGAGCCTGCCGCCGGTCATGCCCTGCGGATCGGCGAACTGGAGTTCGTACAGTTCGGGAAGACCGACCAGTCCGGAGGCCAGCTGCGCGCCGACCATCGCGCCCGCCGAGCTGCCGATGATCACGTCGACGCCGCCGAGGTCCACTCCCGCCTTCGCGAGCCCGTGGAGAATCCCCGTCTCCCAGGCGCTGCCGGTGACACCGCCGGCACCGAGCACCAGTGCTGTTCCTGTCATGCCGTCAGTCTTGCGCAAGACATCGGGCCCGCCTCCCGTGGGGTACGGGAGGCGGGCCCCTGGCACGCAACGTCTCAGAGCAGTCCGGTGACGGTGCCCGCGCCGACGGTGCGGCCGCCCTCGCGGATCGCGAAGCCGAGTCCGGTCTCCAGCGGGACGTCACGGCCCAGTGCGACGGTCAGGTCGACCGTGTCACCGGGGCGCGCCACCACCACCGCGCCGAGGTCGACGTCTCCGACGACGTCCGCGGTGCGGATGTAGAACTGCGGCCGGTAGCCGGTCGTGACCGGGGTGGTCCGGCCGCCCTCCCGCGCCGACAGGACGTACACCTGCGCCGTGAAGCGACGGCTCGGCGTCACGCTGCCGGGCGCCGCCACCACATGGCCGCGGCGGACCCGGTCACGCTCCACGCCGCGCAGCAACAGGGCCACGTTGTCGCCCGCCTCGGCGGAGTCCATCGGCTTCCCGAAGGTCTCCAGGCCGGTGACGACCGTCTCGATGTCCGGACCCAGCACCGACACCCGGTCGCCGACCCGCACGGTGCCGCGCTCGACGGCCCCGGTGACGACCGTGCCCCGGCCGGTGATGGTCAGGACGTTCTCCACCGACAACAGGAACGGCGCGTCCGTGTAGCGGACCGGCATCGGCACATACGTGTCGACGGCGTCCAGCAGCGCCTCGACGGCCGGGGTCCAGCGCGGGTCGCCCTCCAGGGCCTTCAGGCCCGACACCCGGACGACGGGGACAGAGTCACCGCCGTAGCCGTGCGCGGAGAGCAGCTCGCGGACCTCCAGCTCGACGAGGTCGGTCAGCTCCGGGTCGCCCGCGTCGGCCTTGTTGAGGGCGACGACGATGTGGTCGACGCCCACTTGGCGGGCGAGCAGTACGTGCTCGGCGGTCTGCGGCATGATGCCGTCGAGCGCGGAGACGACCAGGATCGCCCCGTCGAGCTGGGCGGCGCCGGTGACCATGTTCTTGATGTAGTCGGCGTGCCCCGGCATGTCGACATGCGCGTAGTGACGGGTGTCGGTCTCGTACTCGACGTGCGCGATGTTGATGGTGATGCCGCGCTGCGTCTCCTCCGGCGCCCGGTCGATCCGGTCGAACGGGACGTACGTCCCGCTTCCCCGGTCGCTGAGGACCTTGGTGATGGCCGCGGTCAGGGTGGTCTTGCCGTGGTCGACGTGGCCCATGGTGCCGATGTTGAGGTGGGGCTTGGTGCGCACGTATGCCGTCTTGGGCATGGCTCGTTCCTTGGAATTCGAAGCTGAGTGAGAAGACCCCAGGGCCCCGCCGACCCTCCCCTTGCGGGGTCCGCCGGACTGTCGGGGGAGGGTCAGCTTCGGGCGCCGCCGATGGACGCTGCGGCAGCGGTGAACGCTGCTGCGACGACTGCCGCTGCGGTGACGGGGCTCACGGCAGCCTTCGGCACGTCCGCGACTGCGGACGGCGCTGCGAGGAAGGCGTACCGGAACATGGCTCCGATGATGGCCGAGGAACGTGGTGGCGTCGAATGGTTTTCCGGCGCGGACGACGCGGGCGGACACGGGAGTTCGGCCTCCGCCGCGGCATCTCGGCCGCGTCCGCGCGGGCCGCCCGGTACGTACCGGTTCGCATGACGGCGATCACACACCGGCGTCGGTTAGTCTCCCCGCATGCTCGACCCCGTCCCCGCCGCCCGGCCCGCCACCGGCCTCGCCGTGCGCTGCACGAGGGCTCTGCTCTCGCCCTGGTCCCGGTTCTCACTGCTCGTGGCGGTGCTGCTGGGCGCCGCGGCGACCACGCTGCTCCTCGATCCCCAACGTCTGCTCGCCACCGGCTGGCCCACCCGGCTGAGTGGGGGCGCCGCCGCGGTCGTGCTGTTCGGCGTCGCGTACGGCGTGTGCACCGTGGCCTTCGTGCCGCGGCCGCTGCTCAATCTCGCCGCCGGTGCGCTGTTCGGTTCGCAGGCGGGGCTGGCCGCCGCGCTGGCGGGCACGGTGCTCGGCGCGGGCATCTCGTTCGCGCTGGGCCGGGTACTGGGGCAGGACGCGCTCCGTACGCTGCTGCGCGGGCGCTGGCTCAAGGCGGCGGACGGCCAGTTGAGCCGGCACGGATTCCGCTCGATGCTGGCCCTGCGGCTGTTTCCCGGTGTGCCCTTCGCGGCGGCCAACTACTGCGCGGCGGTCTCACGCATGAGGTATCCGTCGTTCCTGATGGCCACGGGGCTCGGTTCGGTCCCGAACACCGCCGCGTATGTCGTCGCGGGCAGCGAGGCCTCGTCACCGACGTCGCCCGCTTTCCTGGCCGCGACCGGGTTCATCGTGCTGACGGGGGTCGGCGCGACCGTCGTCGCCTGGCGCAAGCGCCACCGTCTCGGCGCCGAGTGATCCGGTGCGCACGCAGGCGGGCAGTGGTGCGGTGGGCGGCGCGGGGGTACGCGTAAAGCTGTTCATCTGAGGGCGATACCCTGCCCGCGACCGACCGAAGTCTCCGGGCGCGGCACGGCCCTGCCCTCATTCGACTCCACATCCGCACGCTGCCGACGGCTCTCACGGCCGTCGGCCGTTGCACGATCACCTCCGGGATGGCCAAAGCCCCATGAGCTGGTTCGAATCGTTCATCCTGGGCCTCGTTCAGGGACTGACCGAGTTCCTGCCGATCTCCTCCAGTGCGCATCTGCGGCTCACTGCGGCGTTCGCCGGCTGGCACGACCCGGGTGCGGCGTTCACCGCCATCACCCAGATCGGCACGGAGGCGGCAGTCCTCATCTACTTCCGCAAGGACATCGTCCGGATCGTCTCGGCCTGGTTCCGTTCGCTGATCGACCGGTCGATGCGGAGCGACCACGACGCACAGATGGGCTGGCTCGTCATCGTCGGCTCGATCCCCATCGGCGTGCTCGGCGTGACATTCAAGGACCAGATCGAGGGCCCTTTCCGGGATCTGCGGCTGATCGCCACCACATTGATCGTGATGGGCATCGTCCTGGGCATCGCGGACCGTCTCGCCGCCCGCGACGAGGCGGGCGGCAGGCACCGGGCCAGCAAGGAGCGCAAGACGCTCAAGGAACTCGGGGTCAAGGACGGCCTGATCTTCGGTTTCTGCCAGGCGATGGCGCTGGTTCCGGGTGTCTCCCGCTCCGGCGCCACCATCAGCGGCGGTCTGCTGATGGGCTACACCCGCGAGGCGGCGGCCCGCTACTCCTTCCTGCTGGCGATCCCGGCGGTGCTGGCCTCGGGGGTCTTCGAGCTGAAGGACGCGGGTCAGGGACATGTGTCCTGGGGGCCGACCATCTTCGCCACACTGATCGCGTTCGGTGTCGGCTATGCCGTCATCGCCTGGTTCATGAAGTTCATTTCCAGCAAGAGCTTCATGCCGTTCGTCATCTACCGCGTGCTGCTCGGTGTACTGCTGTTTGCCCTGGTGGCGGCCGGTGTGCTGAGCCCGCACGCCGGCGAGTCGGCGGGCTGATCGAGGTTCTCCGAGCGGCAGATACTCACCTCCGATCTAGAGATTTCTAGAGGCGATTCGAGCTCTTCCGACATGATCAACTCCCACTTGCCTCCCATTTGATCTCCCAGATAGCTGAACCAAGGCGAGGCCGCCACCTGGAGGGGTGGACCGCGGCCTCGCCTTGGTCGATCTACGCGACGAGCGGCCAGGGCAGGCCCTGACCGCACCGGACACGATTCACCGCTCTGCGGTCGAGCGTTCCACGCGGTGGCACTCACATTCGCAGCGCTGTCGTACCGCGATCGCCCCGTCGGCCACGATGCCCTGGTTGCCATCGCACAGTTCGTGCTCCTCGAACTGGCATTCCGGCGCCGAGCAGATCCGGGTCGACTCGGTCATGATGCGGCGTCGAGCCTTATGGGCGCGAAGCCGTGCGCCCGTTTCTCGCTGGTCTGCCATGCGTGCGAGGTATTCGCAACGTGATCGCGGAGAGCTATCGCATCGGGGACCTTCGGGTGCGCTGCGGCGAGGCGGGTCAGTTCGCGGACGTCGTCTGCCGCGCGCCGGGAGTGGAGTGTCCCGCCTTCGACAGTATGTGACATTGATGACGGCTGAGCCTGTCCAAGCGCGTCTTTCCACCCTCCCGGCGGCGCACAAGGCCGCCTGCGCAGGCACCCCGAGGTCGCCAGCTCTGGGACGATCACTGGCTCTACCGCAGCTTCAGACCCCTCGAAGCGTGGAAGGACGCGCTTGGACAGGGCTGGTCGCTCAAGAGGGGCGCAGGGTCAGTCCTCATCGAAGGGCAGCGCCGGCTCGTCGTCGCCGGGGTCTCCGTCGTCGTAGACGGCTTCGGTGGCGACTCTGTCGTACGCGTCGGCGAGGTCTGCGCCACTCGCCCCGAGGATGCTCTCCCAGTCTGTTCCCATGGCTGCGACTCTATCCGTGCTCCTGGAGGAGCTTGGCGATGTGGACGTTGATCTCGTCGGTCCATGGGCGAGCATGGCGAGGGTGACCCAGCGCGACCAGGAGGTGTAGCGGCGGACCTGGTGTTCGTCCAGTCCGGCCAGGCCCTTTCCGGACTGGAATGTCTCTTCGACCCGCCACCGTGATCCCGCGACCCGCACCAGGGTCGTCAGCGGGACCAGGTGGGGCGAGTAGCAGCGGTAGTAGGCGAGTTCGCCGGTGGTGCGGTTGCAGCGGATCAGGAGATGGCGGTGGCCGGGGGTCGGATCGGGCAGGTCGATGTGGGCCCAGTCGTAGAAGCGGTGCCCCTTGGCGCCGGCCCCGGCGGACAGTTGCTGCCAGGCCCGCTTGGGGAGCTTCTTGGCCAGGGTGCCCGCGCGGAGCTTGCCTGCCTGGGTGGTGAATTCGTGATTACAGGCCACCGCGAGGACGTAGCCGGTGCCGCGTTCCTCCAGGACGGCACGCAGTTTCGGGTTGCCGCCGTAGACCTCGTCGCCGGCCACCCAGCGGGCGTGGTGGCCGGCGTCAAGGAACCGGGCGATCATGCGGGCGGCCAGTTCGGGCTTGGTGGCGAACTCGGTGTCCGGGGCGAGTCCGGCCGCCTGGCAGCGGTCGGGCTGGTCGGTCCACGAGCGCGGGATGTACAGCTCCCGGTCCACCGCGGCATGACCCCGCTGACCTGCGTAGACCAGGTAGACGGCGACTTGGGAGTTCTCGATCCTGCCTGCGGTGCCGGTGTACTGGCGTTGGACGCCGACGGTGCGGGTGCCCTTCTTCACGTCGCCGGTCTCGTCGACCACGAGGACAGCCTGGTCGTCGTGGAGGTGCTCGACCACGTAGTCGCGTAGGTCGTCGCGGACGGCGTCGGCATCCCATTTGGCGCGGTTCAGCAGGTGCTGCATGCCGTCCGGGGTCGCGTCCCCGGCCCACTCGGCGATGGTCCAGCAGTTCTTTCGGGGCAGGTCGGAGAGCAGTCCGAGCACCAACCGGCTTATCCGGCGGCGGGGTTCGACCCGAGTGAACCGGCCTGCGATTCGGCCCATCAGGCCCTCGAATGCCTCCTGCCAGCGGGCAGGGTCTACGCTGTGACCTGCGGCCACCGCATGATCGTTTGTCTTCACACACCGATGATCAACGGTGGCCGCACCCATGTCCGCACCGGCCCCGCCAGCGTGATCAGGATCCACCGCTGGAGTATCAGTCCAGAAAGATTCCGGCGAGGCGTGGCAGGCGGCGGCGCATCTCATCATCGTCGGCGACGTCCCACCGAGCTCCGGCCGGCTCGGTCATGGCGCTGAGGGGGCCGGCTTCTGGGGAAGCCTCCAGCGCCTTGTTGAGCCCGTCCGGTTCACCGGTGAGACGCTGGTACGCCCGGTGGGCCACCTGGTTGAAGTCCTCGGTCCCGATGAGCACGTCCCCGCCCTCCCGCACTGCCGGATGGTCGGCGAGGGAGTCCGGATCCGCGAGCGCGCGCTCATACCAGTATCGGCCGAGCGAGATGAGGCCCTCACGGAAGTCCATAAACCCGTCGTCGGACCACCAGCCTTCGATGAGGAACGCCGCCGCCCACAGGTCGTATCGGTATGCCTGGTCGCGCAGCTGCCAGTGGCGCAAGGAGAACTGGACGATCTCGGCAGGCGTGCGGCTCACAAGCCGCTCCTCGCACGCGCGCTCGATCGCGTCGCGCCGATCGTCGAAGTCCAGTTCCAGCGCGTCAACCTCTGCGCACGCCTCGCCTATCAGGGTCCAGAACTCCTCGACATCCATCACGGCCTGAGTATGCCAGGCGCTTCGAGACCCCAGGCCTGCTGCACAACCGGCGCCAGACCGGCGCACCGCTGGACAACGGCCATGCACCGATGGTGGCGGCCCGGCGCCACCCAAGGGCTGCGTTCAGGGGGAGCTGATACACCGTTACACCGTTGATCGGAAAGTCCCGCAGCGCCAGCGTGATCACGATCTACCGCTGGAGTACTAGACTAGGGAAGATCGGCTCCTCCCCTTCAGGGGTGATGCGGCAAGTCGCTCGTGTAGGGGCCGGCTCCGGCGAAGGGTCAGGGGCAGGGTTGGCCACAGCGTCCAGCAGAGTCTTGCCCTGTGCGACCAGGCGTTGTTCGTGACGAGCACCTCGAGCCCTGACCACGTGGCTCACGCCGGGCACGCTGCTTCGTCGTCGGTGCGGCGGATCCGCGGGCGCAGTTGCTGGATCTCTCGCGAGAGTGAACGAACTACTGACGTTGAACTCGTGATGTCGTGCTGTTGGTCAATTGGGTGTGATGGTCAGGCCGCGCTCACCTGGGTGCTGAGATCTTTCGTATGGCGACCTGAGTCACACTCGCTGCCCGGAGTACTTCAGCGCCCCACGTCGTCGGGTCAACTGAAGTGCTCGACCCGCTGGCCTATCGCTGTGAGCCTGATCAGTCCCACTGCTCTTGATCTTTCTTATCCGCTGCCTGTGACGCAGCACGCTGGCGTTCGGTAGGCCAGCTGCAGAAGATCTCGTCGGCAACAGGATCGCCGAGATCAGCCATCTGGCAGATCTCCAGCTCAGACGCCTCGGTGTAGACAGGCAAGTGCAGGTCCTCAATCTCGTCGTCCGACAGCTCGTCCTGCGGTAGCTCACGCGTCCATGGCTTTTCCATGCTGACAGTCTGCCTGCCAGGCCTGCAGGTAGGGAAACGAATCCCAGAGCAGGTTCCGCCACCGTTTCACACGAGCCCCGCCAGGCCGCCCCGTTCGACCTCTCTCGCTGGTCGCCCGGGCTGACCAGCGCAGATCGTCAGGTGAGGGTCGCCCCACTGAAATCTTCCTGCGGGATGGCCCACTACGTCCGGCCAGCGGTGCGGCGTCCCCAGTGCGCTGAGCTTGACTCTGTCGGGGATCTTGGAGTTTCCCGGTGCGGCCGCATGGTCAACGGGCAAGCTCGGGTCGTTCCGATGACCGTTATAGCTGTCGAGGTGTCCGTTGTCCCTGTGTCCCCGTTCCGGTGAGCAAGTTCCGC
>NZ_JBEYTM010000058.1:0-50893 GCF_040643055.1 Streptomyces sp. NPDC047515 | reverse complement strand
TCCTCAGACAACACCAGCTCGGCCATCGGCCGCCCCATCTTCGCCATGGAAGCAGTCTACTTATTCAACGAATTCTCGGCGCAGGACACTAGGCCGCGAGATCACCGCAACCGCCGCCGGGCGACAGAGCCACCGGCGCCGCATGACATCGCACCCTCGCCCGACGCCCCGTCAGCAGGGCCCGCCGAGCAGATGGGTCAGGCTCCGGTCGAGGTCCAGGAACCGGTGCTCGTCGCCGGCCGGCACCAGTTCCTGCGCCCGCTCAAGGAAACGACGCAGCTCCGCGGTGCGGACGTGCACCATCGCGATTCCCTCGGCGGCATGGAACTCCAGGACCGTGCGGTCGTATCCGAACGGTCTGATGCGCACGTCACCGACACCGGCGGCCGCGTCCATTCCGGCCGCGAGCAGTTCGCGGGAGAACTCCCACGACACCTCGGTGCCTTCCAGGGTCGCCGTCGCGGGGAACGCCATGCGCACGGCGAACGGATCCCTCCGGTCGTACTGCAGAGTGGCGGGAAGGGTCTCCATCCGCGGTGCGGATGCGACCATGCGGGCCTGCACGGACTGCTCGATGACGGTGGACAAGACCTGCTCCCTTTCTCGGCCGGACGAACGGCTCTCGGCACAGATGGAGACGACGAAATCGCGTCATCCGTGCACCGGAGGGCGGCGTGAGTTGCATCACCGCGCGCCGTCGCACCGATCGCGTGCCCGAATCCGGCCGACGCACGCTGGACGGCGTGCGGCTCGTGGGCTAGCTTCCAGCGCCATGAGGGCCAAGGGGAAGACGAGACGACTGATGTCATGGGGGCTCAGTGCGGCGGCGCTGGCCACCGCACTGGCCACGCCGGCGGCCGCAGCGACACCGGGGGAGTGGCACGGGCCCGGCGGACCGACGGCCTGGACGCTCACCGTGACGGGGACCGACGCCCGCTTCCGCGGCCTCGCCGCCGTCAGCCAGAGCACCGCCTGGGTCGCCGGCTCCAAGGAGACGGTGCTGCGCACCACCGACGGCGGCCACCACTGGCGCGATGTTTCACCACCCGGCGCGTCTCAGGAGGCGCTGGAGTTCCGCGACATCGAGGCCTTCGACGCCCGTCGCGCGGTGGCGCTGGCCATCGGGGAGGGCGAGGCATCCAGGGTGTTCCGTACCGACAACGGCGGAGCGACCTGGACGGAGTCGTTCCGTAACACCGACGCCCGCGCCTTCTACGACTGCCTCACCTTCTTCGACAGCCGGCACGGACTCGCGATGAGCGATCCCGTGGACGGCAAGTACCGCATCCTGTCGACCGCGGACGGCGGCCGGAACTGGCGGGTGCTGCCCGCCGCGGGCATGCCGGACGCCCAGGCCGGCGAGGCGGGATTCGCCGCCGGCGGTCAGTGCCTGGTCGCATCGGGTCCCAAGGACGTCTGGCTGGCGACCGGGGGCGCCGCCACCGCACGGGTGCTGCACTCCGCCGACCGCGGGGTGACCTGGACCGCGGCCGAATCGACGATCCCGGCCGGTGATCCGGCACGCGGTGTCTTCGGGCTGGCCTTCCGCGACCGCCACCACGGCATCGCGGTCGGCGGCGACTACCGGGCCGGCCTGCCGTCCCCGCACGCCTCGGCGGTGACGGGTGACGGCGGCCGCAGCTGGCAGCGGTCCGCCAACCCGCCGGCCGCCTATCGCTCGGGCGTCGCCTGGCTGCCGCACAGCAGGTCGGGCGCGCTGGCGGTCGGTCCGACCGGCACGGACCTCACCACGGACGGCGGCCGCACCTGGCGCACGGTCGACACGGGGTCGTACGACACGGTCGACTGCACACCGGACGGCGGCTGCTGGGCCGCAGGCGAGAACGGACGCGTGGCGCGCGGGGGGACCAGGGGCGCCGGCGGCTGATCGGGGCCGGTCGGATCGCGGCCGCGATCCGACCGGCGATCGAGGAGGGCGGGGCCCGGGGATCCGCTACCCGGGCAACTGCTCGCGGTACGGGGCGAGTTCGTCCGAGGTCTTCGTCGCGATGAACTCCGTGATCCGGTAGGCGCACACGCCCTGCGTGGTGAACGGGTCCTTCGCCACGATCCGCTCGATCCGCGCGCGATCACCCCCGACCGCCAGGATCACCCCGCCGTCGCGCGGGTTCTTGCGGCCCGACGCGATGAACACCCCGTCCGCGTACTGCGCGTCCAGCCACGCGACATGGTCCGGCATCAGCGCGTCGACGCGCTCGACGGGTGCGGTGTAGGTCAGCTCCAGTACGAACATGATCGTCAGGCTACGGCACGGGCGTCAGCGCTGTGGCCGGAGAGGTCACCGGCTCGCGGCGTCCGGCACGGCACCTCGCCGGGTTGTCGCATCGCCCGAGTGCGTCCGGCGCGAGGGCGATCCTCCGCCGCGCGACGCCCCGCACCGGACGCCGCCGGCTTCCCGGCAAACCTTTCCGGCCACCGCACTGGGCCGGTCCGGCCGCGTCCATGCACGCCCAGCACGGTGGGCGATGCTCCGTCTTGCGAGCACCCGCGGTACGGGACAGCCCTTGAGCTCCTCTTAGACTCGACAGCACTATGGCAACCTTCCCGACGCCCGCCGACGAGGCCGAGGCCCGCGCGATCCAGGACTCCCTGCGCCCCCGGGTGGTGCTCGACGAAACGGGACCGCCGCCCGGCACCGGCAGGGTCACCGGGGTCGATGTCGCCTACGACGACGAGCGCGATGTCGTCGTGGCGGCAGCGGTCGTGCTCGACGCGGCGACGCTCGACGTGGTGGCCGAGGCCACCGCGGTCGGCCGGGTCACCTTCCCGTACATCCCCGGACTCCTTGCCTTCCGCGAGATCCCGACCGTGCTGGACGTGCTGGAATCGCTTCCCGTCGACCCCGGACTCGTGATCTGTGACGGCTACGGGCAGGCGCACCCGCGTCGCCTCGGACTCGCCAGCCATCTCGGGGTGCTGACCGGACTTCCGGTGATCGGCGTCGCCAAGAACCCGTTCACCTTCTCGTACGAGCAGCCGGGCGGCCGCCGGGGCGACTGGTCGCCGCTGCTCGACGGCGAGGAGGAGGTGGGTAGGGCGCTGCGCACCCAGGACGGCGTCAAGCCGGTCTTCGTCTCCGTCGGACACCGGACCGGCCTCGACAACGCCTGCGCCCACACCCTGCTCCTGGCCCGCGACTTCCGTCAGCCGGAGACCACCCGCAGGGCCGACGCGCTCTGCCGCCTGGCCCTGAGGGAAGCGACCGCCTGAGTATCTGAGTAGGTGTACGGATAACGCCCGCCGATCATGACGGGCAGACTGGTACACATGACCGAACATCGAACGTCCGCACGACCAGGGACCGTCTACCTCGCCCAGCGCCGGGTAGCGGTGGGGATGACTCTCGGCATGCTGGCGGGAGTCGTCTGGGCCGTGTCGATGATCTGCACGCTGGTGGCCTGGGCGCTCTGACCCGCCGCTGGGCGCTGTCGCGCCCCGGCCGCCCCGTCCTGCTCAGAGGGCCGCCGCGACCCGGAAGCGCAGCCCGGCCGCGCGCAGCCGTCCCAGCAGCGCGTCACCCATCGCGACGGCAGTCGTGACCTGCCCCGATGTCGACGGGAGCTCGTCCAGGGCGAGGCAGAGCGCGGACTGTGCGAGCATCTTCGCCGTCTCGTCGTAACCGGGGTCGCCGCCCGACACCTCGGTGAACACCCGGTGCCCGCCGCCTTCGCCGACGAAGCGCACGGTGAACCAGCTGCGCCGCCTGCGCTCCGCGTCCGGGCCCTGCCCCGGCTCGTACCGGTCCATCAGCCAGGACCGTGCCGCTGGAATCTGCGCCGCACCCAGGAGAGCGGCGAGCGCGGCCGTACCGCCCAGCGCCACGGGCAGATGCTTCACGGAGGCGAAGTGGCGGTAGCGGAAATCGGGGCCGTACCCGGCGAGCACCCGCGCCGAACGCCTGACGACCTGTGGGTCCAGCGTCGGCAGCGGCAGCGCCCACGTGCCGGTCTTCGGGCTGAAGTGAGGGGTGCCGAGCGGGGCGCGGGCGCGGCGGGCGACCAGGCGGGGTTCGTGCAATCCGCGTTCCCGCGCGGTGCGCAGCATCCTGGGGCCGCGGCCCATCGCCGTGAGCGCGGAGGCGAACGTACCGCCGGAGAAGACGGCGTTGCTGCGGACGAATCCGTCGATCGTCAGTGGAACGTCCCGCGGCAGCTGCTGGACGGTGAAGTACACCCCGAGGTCGTGCGGTACGGAGTCGAAGCCGCAGGCGTGCACGATCCGGGCCCCGGTCTCGCGGGCCCGCGCGTCGTGCCGCAGATACATCCGGTCCACGAACTCCGCCTCGCCGGTGAGGTCCGCGTAGTCCGTCCCGGCCTCGGCGCAGGCCGCGACCAGTTGCTCGCCGTACCAGATGTAGGGGCCCACGGTCGTGGCCACCACATGGGTGGATTCGGCCAGTTCGCGCAGTGAGTGCTCGTCGTCCGCGACGGCGTGCAGCAGCGGGAGGTCCGCGCAGCGCGGGTCGACGGCGGTGAGGCGTTCGCGCAGCCGTTCCAGCTTGGCCCGGTCGCGTCCGGCCACGGCCCAGCGGCAGCCGGCGGGCGCGTGGGCGGCGAGATATTCGGCGGTGAGGGCGCCCACGAAGCCGGTGGCACCGAAGAGGACAACGTCATAGGGGCGTTGTGCCCCGTTCTGCCTGTTCATGAGTGCCTCCGCAGGGCCCGGCGCCGATGTGGCAGGCAGAGGTTAGCGGAGGCGTTCGTGGCGGTGTGCGGCCGGGCGGCGATCGTGAGGGAGGATCCCCGGAGAAGGAACCAGGACCGACCGGCACAGGGAGGCAGCGGTGTTGCGGGGCCGATCACGCACTCTGCCCAGGCCTGAAGGGCCAGGGGCCCTTGACCCTTCAGGCCCTGTCGTCGGTCGGCAACGCTCCGCGGTGCCTTCCCGCTGTGCCCTGCGACCACGCGTACCGGTCCCGCTCCCTCTCCCGCCCCGTCCGGCCGCCGGGGATTACGGGACAGCCCATAAGCGCTTGCTCGGCCGAAGGGGTTGTGCGGAGCGCGACGCGTTCTTAGCATCATCGCTGTTACATCAGTTGTGTCATACCGCTGTGTCATACCGCTGGGGGCTGGATGGCAACGACAGAGCATGGCCCGCTCGCAGGCGTGCGCGTGGTCGAGCTGGCAGGCATCGGACCCGGCCCGTTCGCCGCGATGTTCCTGGCCGACCTCGGCGCCGATGTCGTCAGGGTCGACCGGCCCGGCGGCCCGGGGCTCGGCATCGACCCCGCGTACGACCTCACCAACCGCAACAAACGCTCCGTGCTCGTCGACCTCAAGGCCGCGGACGGCCCGGCCAAGGTGCTCGATCTGGTCGAGCGCGCCGACATCCTGATCGAGGGTTACCGGCCGGGCGTCGCCGAGCGCCTCGGTGTCGGGCCGGACGCCGCACTGGCCCGCAATCCACAGCTCGTCTACGGACGGATGACCGGCTGGGGCCAGGACGGACCGCTCGCCGAACGGGCCGGGCACGACATCGCCTACATCGCCCTCACGGGCACCCTCTCCATGATCGGCAGGCCCGGGGAGCCGCCCACCGTCCCGGCCAATCTGGTCGGCGACTACGCGGGCGGTTCGCTCTATCTCGTCGTCGGTGTCCTGGCCGCCCTCCAGCATGCCCGCACCCCGGGCGGCCGCGGCCAGGTCGTGGACGCGGCGATCGTCGACGGCGCTGCCCATCTCGCCACGATGATCCACGGAATGCTGGCGGCCGGCGGCTGGCAGGACCGGCGCGGCTCCAATCTCCTGGACGGCGGCTGCCCGTTCTACGGTGCGTACGAGACCTCTGACGGCCAGTACATGGCGGTCGGCCCGCTGGAGCAGCAGTTCTACGAGGAGTTCAGCAGGCTCCTCGGGATCGAGGACGAAGCCCCGGACCGGGGGGACATCGCCCGCTGGGAGGAGCTGCGCACGCTCGTCGCCGACCGTTTCAGGACCCGTACGCGCGCCGAGTGGACCGAGGTGTTCGAGGGCACGGATGCCTGCGTGGCCCCCGTGCTCTCGCTCCGTGAGGCGCCCCGGCATCCGCACATCGCGGCCCGTGCCACCTTCGTCGAGCACGACGGGCTCACCCAGCCCGCCCCCGCGCCCCGTTTCTCCGTCACCCCCGTCTCCGTACGCGGCGGGCCCTCGCGGCCCGGCGCGGACACCGAGACCGTCGCCGCCGACTGGGACGTACCGGGCATCGCGGAGCCCCGGAAGGACACCACCGGCTGATGGCAACCACCTCGCCGCCGAACCCCACGGGCGGCCCGCGCGAAGCCTGTGACCGGCGCGCGACCGGTGCGGCTCTCCGCGACCCGCGCTCCCGCATCCCCGCCCGGACCGGCGCGGGGCCCGACGTCAGGAACTGACTCCAGGAGGCCCGCAGTGCAGCGGCAGATCTTCACCGAAGAGCACGAAACGTTCCGCGAGACCGTCCGCACCTTCCTCACCAAGGAGGTCCTCCCGCACTACGAGCAGTGGGAGAAGGACGGCATCGTCTCGCGCGAGGCGTGGCTCGCGGCCGGTCGGCAGGGACTGCTCGGCCTCGCCGTTCCCGAGGAGTACGGGGGCGGCGGCAACACCGACTACCGCTACAGCGCCGTCCTTGCCGAGGAGTTCACCCGGGCCGGTGCCCCCGGACTCGCACTCGGGCTGCACAACGACATCATCGGCAGAAGCGCGTCGCCGACCGTTGCTTCCAACTGTACGGCGGCTATGGGTACATGACGGAGTATCCGGTCGCGAAGGCATTCACCGACGGCCGTATCCAGACCATCTACGGCGGCACGACCGAGATCATGAAGGAGATCATCGGACGCTCGTTGCTCGCCTGACCTCTTTTGCGCAACCACCCCTGAAAGGCTGCTGACTTGAGTACCGAAGCGTTTGTCTACGACGCGATCCGCACCCCGCGCGGCCGTGGCAAGGCCAATGGCGCCCTGCACGGCACCAAGCCGATCGACCTCGTCGTCGGCCTCATCCACGAGATCCGCGGCCGCTTCCCCGGCCTGGACCCGGCGGCCATCGACGACATCGTGCTCGGCGTGGTCAGCCCGCTCGGTGACCAGGGCTCCGACATCGCCCGGATCGCCGCCATCGCGGCGGGCCTCCCGGACACTGTCGCGGGCGTCCAGGAGAACCGCTTTTGTGCCTCGGGCCTGGAGGCCGTCAACCTGGCGGCGGCCAAAGTCCGTTCGGGCTGGGAGGACCTCGTCCTCGCGGGAGGTGTCGAATCGATGTCCCGTGTCCCGATGGGATCCGACGGCGGCGCCTGGGCGATGGACCCGATGACCAACTTCGACACCGGCTTCGCGCCGCAGGGTGTCGGCGCCGACCTCATCGCCACCATCGAGGGCTTCACCCGCCGCGACGTGGACGAGTTCGCCGCGCTCTCCCAGGAACGCGCCGCCGAGGCATGGAAGGACGGCCGCTTCGCCCGCTCCGTCGTCCCCGTCAAGGATCGCAACGGCCTCGTCGTCCTCGACCGTGACGAGCACATGCGGCCCGGCACGACCGCCGACTCGCTCGCCGCGCTCAAGCCCTCCTTCGCGGCGATCGGTGAGATGGGCGGCTTCGACGCGGTGGCCCTGCAGAAGTACCACTGGGTCGAGAAGATCGATCACGTCCACCACGCGGGCAACTCCTCCGGCATCGTCGACGGCGCCGCGCTCGTCGCGATCGGCAACCAGGAGATCGGCGAGCGGTACGGACTCACGCCGCGCGCCCGGATCGTCTCCGCCGCCGTCTCCGGCTCCGAGCCCACCATCATGCTCACCGGCCCCGCCCCCGCCACCCGCAAGGCCCTCGCCAAGGCCGGACTCACCATCGACGACATCGACCTCGTCGAGATCAACGAGGCGTTCGCCGGAGTCGTGCTCCGCTTCGCCAGGGACATGGGACTCCCCCTCGACAGGATCAACGTCAACGGCGGCGCCATCGCACTCGGCCACCCGCTCGGCGCCACCGGCGCGATGATCCTCGGCACCCTCATCGACGAACTCGAACGGCGCGACCAGCGCTACGGCCTCGCCACCCTCTGCGTCGGCGGCGGCATGGGCGTCGCCACCGTCGTCGAGCGCCTCTGACCGTCCCCCGGCCACCGTGAGGGGCCGGCAGCGGATGGCGTGGCGTCGCGCGGGCGGGGCACGCGCCTCGCGGCGTCGGTGTCCCTCACCATGTTTCCCCGAGCTCTCGGCTTCGCTTGAGCAGGGGAGGCCCCATTCGCCGTGGATCGGTCCTCCGCCTTGCGATCCACGCACCCCGCCCCCACTCCTTCACCCACGCCACCCACTGCCGGCCCCTCTCTTACGGAGAAGAACAGCAATGACCGAGAGCACGACCATCCGCTGGGAACAGGACGAGACCGGCGTCGTCACCCTCGTACTCGACGACCCCGACCAGTCCGCCAACACGATGAACCAGGCCTTCAAGGACTCCATCGCGGCCATCGCCGACCGCGCCGAGGCCGAGAAGGACTCCATCCGCGGCATCATCTACACCTCCGCCAAGAAGACCTTCTTCGCGGGCGGTGACCTCAAGGACATGATCAAGGTCGGTCCCGAGAACGCCCAGCAGGCCTTCGACACCGGCACCGCCATCAAGAACTCGCTGCGCCGCATCGAGACCCTCGGCAAGCCCGTCGTCGCCGCCATCAACGGTGCCGCGCTCGGCGGCGGCTACGAGATCGCGCTCGCCTCCCACCACCGCATCGCCCTCGACGCCCCCGGCTCCCGGATCGGTCTGCCCGAGGTCACCCTCGGGCTGCTGCCCGCCGGCGGCGGCGTCACCCGCACCGTGCGCCTCATGGGCATCACCGACGCCCTGCTGAAGGTCCTCCTCCAAGGCACCCAGTACACCCCGCGGCGCGCCCAGGAGAACGGCCTCGTCCATGAGGTCGCCGCCACCCGGGACGAGATGCTCGAAAAGGCCCGCGCCTTCATCGACGCGAACCCCGAATCCCAGCAGCCCTGGGACGTCAAGGGATACAAGATCCCCGGCGGCACCCCGTCCCACCCGAAGTTCGCCGCCGATCTGCCCGCCTTCCCGGCCAATCTGAAGAAGCAGATCGCGGGCGCCCCGATGCCGGCGCCGCGCAACATCCTGGCCGCCGCCGTCGAGGGCTCGCAGGTCGACTTCGAGACCGCGCTGACCATCGAGGCCCGCTACTTCACCGAGCTGGTCACCGGCCAGGTCGCGAAGAACATGATCCAGGCGTTCTTCTTCGACCTCCAGGCCGTCAACTCCGGCGCCGGCCGCCCCACGGGCATCGAGGAGCGCCAGGTCCGCAAGGTCGCCGTGCTCGGCGCCGGGATGATGGGCGCGGGCATCGCCTACTCCTGCGCCCGCGCGGGCATCGACGTCGTCCTGAAGGATATCTCCGTGGAGGCCGCCGCCCAGGGCAAGGCGTACAGCGAGAAGCTCCTGGACAAGGCGCTCTCCCGGGGCCGTACCACCGAGGCCGAGCGTGACGCGCTGCTGGCCCGCATCACCCCCACCGGAGACCCGGCCGATCTGGCGGGCTGCGACGCCGTCATCGAGGCCGTCTTCGAGGACACCGCGCTCAAGCACAAGGTGTTCCAGGAGATCCAGGACATCATCGAGCCGGACGCCTTGCTCTGCTCCAACACCTCGACCCTGCCCATCACCGTCCTCGCCGAGGGCGTCTCGCGCCCCGCCGACTTCATCGGGCTGCACTTCTTCTCGCCCGTGGACAAGATGCCGCTGGTCGAGATCATCAAGGGTGAGAAGACCGGCGACGAGGCACTGGCCCGCGCCTTCGATCTGGTCCGCCGGATCAAGAAGACGCCGATCGTCGTCAACGACTCCCGCGGCTTCTTCACCTCGCGCGTCATCGGCCAGTTCATCAACGAGGGCGTGGCCATGGTCGGCGAGGGCGTCGAGCCCGCGTCGGTCGAACAGGCCGCGGCGCAGTCCGGCTACCCGGCCAAGGTGCTCTCCCTGATGGACGAGCTGACCCTCACCCTGCCCCGAAAGATCCGCAACGAGACCAGGCGGGCCGTCGAGGAGGCCGGCGGCAGTTGGGCCGGACACCCGGCGGACGCGGTCATCGACCGGATGGTCGACGAGTTCGGCCGCCCGGGACGCAGCGGCGGCGCGGGCTTCTACGAGTACGACGAGGCCGGCAAGCGCACCCGCCTCTGGCCCGGCCTGCGGGAGCACTTCACGAAGCCGGACACCGACATCCCCTTCACCGACATGAAGGAGCGGATGCTGTTCTCCGAGGCGCTGGACAGCGTCCGCTGCCTGGAGGAGAACGTTCTCGTCTCCGTCGCCGATGCCAACATCGGCTCCATCATGGGCATCGGCTTCCCGCCGTGGACCGGCGGCGTTCTCCAGTACATCAACGGGTACGAGGGCGGCCTGCCCGGCTTCGTGGCCCGTGCCCGGGAACTCGCCGAAACGTACGGCGACCGCTTCCTGCCCCCCGCGCTGCTGGTGGAGAAGGCCGAGAAGGGCGAGACCTTCCACGACTGACCGCGGCTCCGCGGGCCGCGTTCACTCCGCAGTGAACGCAGCCCGCAGCTCTTCCTTCAACGACCGCTGGAACGCGGTCACCAGCGCCTGGAGCACCATCGGCTGCATATGGGCCGAGAGCGACTTCATTGCCGCCACGTGCTCCGGGTCCGACTCCCGCTCCCGGTACGGACCCCAGACCTCGTCCCGGAACAGCCGGGTCAGCTCCTGTGCGGCGGACCGGGAGTGCTCCAGCAGAACCGTGCGGGCGGCCAGAATCGTCTCGTGCGCGATCGGTACGTCGAGCAGTTCGACCCCGAGCCGGAGCAGTCCCGGGTCCACCCGGTAGCTGCCGTCGGTCGGCTCGGCGTGCTCCAGTACGCCCATCGCGGCCAGCCGCGCCATGTCCTGTTCGGTCAGCGCCCGGCCCGCGCGCCGCTCCAGCTCCGCCCGCGTCGCGTCCTCCGGCGAGTCGGGTGCCCAGGCGGCCACCAGGGCCCGGTGGATCGCCAGATCGTGCGCGCTCAGATCCGGCGGCAACTGCTCCAGGTAGCGTTCGATCGCGGCGAGCGTCATGCCCTGGTGCTGGAGCTCCTCGATGAGTGCGAGCCGGGACAGGTGCTCATGGCCGTACTGTCCGACGCGACGCGGCCCGATCACCGGCGGCGGCAGCAGGCCCCTGGTGCTGTAGAAACGCACGGTGCGTACGGTGACACCGGCGCGTGCCGCCAGTTCGTCGACGGTGAGCGTCGGGTCCTGGGTCCCGGTCGCCATGTCTGCTCCTCGCGTTCCGACCCAGCGGCGAACTGCCGCGTCTGCATCGATCAGGTTCAACAGTATTGCTGTCTCACCGTTGTTGTGAAAGTGCCCGGCGGCACCCGGACCTGGTCCCGGTTCGCTCCGGTACGGAACCGGACCGTCCTGCCGATGGCTGCCGATCGCCGCACTGTACGGCGAGGACAGCCGGGGACCGAACAGTCCCGGCGCGTTGTCAGTGGGGTCTCCTACGCTGGTGTCATGTCGGAGATCGCCTATGTTCGAGGTGACGCCACCGCCCCGCTGGGCAAGGGCGTCAAACTGATCGCGCACGTCTGCAACGACCTGGGCGGCTGGGGCAAGGGCTTCGTCCTCGCCGTCTCGCGCCGCTGGCCCGAACCCGAGGCGGCCTACCGCCAGTGGCACCGCGAGCGCGCGGGCAACGACTTCGGCCTGGGCGCCGTGCAGTTCGTCCAGGTGAGCCCGTACATCTGGGTGGCGAACATGGTGGGTCAGCGGGGGATACGCACGGGCAGCAAGGGGGTACCCGTGCGCTACGAGGCGATCGACACGGCGCTGGGAGCCGTGGCCGACCGGGCAGTCGAGCTGGGGGCCTCGGTCCACATGCCGCGGATCGGCTGCGGGCTGGCGGGCGGCACATGGTCCCGGATCGAGCCGCTGATGGAGAAGCGGCTGCTGAGCCGGGGGACAGCGGTGACGGTGTATGACTAGGGCCTGGGATCCAGGGCGGCCCCGAAGGGTGGCCGGTCACCGGAAGGCGCCCTGAGCGGTGGGGAGTTACGGAGAGACGGCGCGGGTCGCCCTGTATCGACTTCTGTGGTGGGATGGAACCGGTGGAACGGGGAGGCGCCATGGCGGCACGGGGCACGAACGAGACACTGCTGGGCCGGGCGCTGGGTGAGTCGCCGCCCTCCGACGCGCTGAGCGAGCAGATCCTGGACGCCGCGCGTGAGCAGTTCATGACCTTCGGGCTGCGCCGCTCGACCGTCGATGACGTCGCCAAGCGCGCCAAGGTCTCGCGGGTCACCGTGTACCGGCGGATCGGCAACAAGGACAGCCTGGTCTCGGCATGTCTGCTGCGCGAGTACCGGCGCTTCGTCGTGGAAGTGGACGACGCGGTCGCCGCGCTGCCCACCACGGAGGACCGGCTCGTCGAGGGTTTCACCGCCGTCCTCGGACACATCCGCACACATCCGCTGATCGGCGGGCTGCTGAGGCTGGAGCCCGAGACCATGCTGCCTTTCCTGACCCTGGAGAGCGGGCCTGCCCTCCTCGTCATCCGCGACTACCTGGCCGGCCGGCTGCGCCACGCCCGGCGTGCGCAGGGGCGGCCGGAGAGCGATCCGACACCGGTGGCCGAGCTGATGGTGCGGATCACGGTCTCCTTCCTGCTCAACCCCGTCAGCTGTTTCGAGCTCGACGACGACGAGCAGGTGCGGGCGTTCGCCCGTCGTTATCTGGTGCCGCTGCTCGCCGCCGGTCAGTGACCCTCGCGAACATCGCGTCCGTCGTCGGCCGGGGCGGGGCCCGTCTCGTCCGGCAGGGGCTCCAGGGGGCGGCTGCGGGCCCAGTGCGGGCCGAGGTCGTCGAGCCGCCAGCCGAAGGGGTACGACCGAGGCTGCGGACGTGAGGGCAGTCGGCGCGGCCGGGCGGGCAGCCACCGTACGCACCGTGCGCGCAAGCGCAGAGCTCCCGCGGCCGACGACCGTGCCCAGCGCGGCTGCGACCGGAAGCCCAGCGCCACGAGCAGCGGCTCGTCCAGCAGGGCGAGCGAGAACCGCGCCACGAGGGGCCGCAGCGGTCGTGGGTACCAGCTCGCCATGATCCGGAACGTGGAGTTCGCGACACGTCGGTTGGCCGGGTCGTACGCGAACATCCGCTCCTCGTAGGAGTCGAGGAGCCGCTCGAACCCCTCATACGTCTCAGGGGCCCCCTCGATGCCCATCATGTCCGCCATCTTCCGGCCGACCTCCGCGAGAGCCTGGATCTCCTGCGCGCACAGCGGACGCCAGCCGTACCGGTCGATCCAGCGTTTCGGGCCCACGACCGTGGTCGCGAGGACATAGCGGAAGTCCTCGTTCGGGATGTGGTACTTGCCGTGGATCCGGTTCAGATGACGCGCGGCGGCCCGGCCGCGCTCCGAGTCGAAGCCGTCGGCGGCCATCTCGTAACCGATCAGCACCGTGTCGTCGTACCGCTTCTGCCCGGACCGCTCGAACTCCTGGGTGCGGTCGAGGAGCACGGAGATGCGGGGGACGCCATAGTCGCGCAGGAATGCGACGCTCACACCCTGCCGGTAGTCCCAGGGGAACTCGTACTGCGAGATCAGCCGAAGGATCTCGGCGTAATCGCGCGCGGGATCCATCCGGCGGATCTCGCGCAGGCGGCTGTAGCGGCCCATGATGCGCCTCCTGTCCATATGTCGAGCCCGTGCCGGTCCTGGTTTTTTCGCCTGTTCTCCTCTTCAACTTCCTTGTGCAGCAAGGAATCTGACGACTCATCGCACGCGAGGAGTCAAAGATACAAATACTATCGAGTTGTTTCATCGGTCGCGTCAACACCGTCGACGCGGATGCGCGGAGCGAGCCGTCGCAGCGGCCCGCGCGCACCGGGCCGGAAGTGATCGCATACTGGATCACACAGGGTCGGGCTCCGATCCGCAGGCCCGGCCGACCGCCGGGAGTGCCGCATGAGCACCGAAGCCGCCAGAGGTGAGAGCCCCGTCCCGCCGCCGCCCGGAGGCGTTCTCTGGAGCCTCTCCGGCGACATCCGCGCCCTGCTGATGCTGCCCGCCGCCCTCACCCTGCAGGTCGCCCACCCTGCCGTCGGCGCGGGCGTGGACGAACACTCCGTCTTCCGTACGGATCCGTGGGGGCGCGGCGAGAGGTCCCTGCGCTCGCTCCAACTCTGGGTGTACGGGGGAGCGGAGGCCGCAGAGGAGGGGCGCAGGCTCCGCAGGCTGCACCGCACCATCCAGGGCACCGATGTCCGGGGACATCGCTACCATGCGCTGTCGCCCGCGAACTATGCGTGGGTGCACGCCACGGGCTTTCCCGTCTACCAGCATGCCGCGCGCTATCTCGTCCGGCCGCTCACCGTGGCGCAGGAGCGGGCCCTGTACCGGGAGTGGCTGCAGGTCGGCAGAGTGCTCGGCCTCCATGACCGGGACATGCCGCAGACGATCGAGGAATTCTGGCCGTACTTCCGAAAGGTGCTCGCCGAGGAGGTCGAGCTGAACGTCGTCGTCGAGGATCTGACAGCCATCGACCGTCCCGTGCCGCCGCCCGATCGGGGACCGCTGCCATTGCGGCTGCTGCTGAAGGCGTTGTGGCCGGTGCTGTTCCCGCCGTTGGCCAGGTTCCGCCGCTTCGTCACCATCGGGCTGATGCCGCCGGAGGCGCGGGCGGCGATCGGGCTGGAGTGGACGGACGCGCAGGAGCGGAGGCTGCGGAGGTTCTGTGGGGTGGTGCGGCGTGTCGTGCCCGTGCTCCCGGAGCGGCTGCGCTACCTGCCGTACGCGCGCAGGGCCCGTGCCGCGCATCGCAAGGCGGTCCGGAGCGAGGGGAGGCTCAGGCGGAGGCCCGGCGGACCAGTTCGGTCGGTGTGATCACCGATTCGGGCTCGCCGTCCCCACTCTCTCCGTTCAGCCGCCGCATCAGCATCCGCACCATCAACCGGCCCATCCCCTCGACATCCTGACGGACCGTCGTCAACGAGGGTTCGGTGGACTCGGCGATCGACACCATGTCGTCGAAGCCGACCAGCGCCACCTCCTCCGGCACCCTGCGGCCCTGCTCGCGCAACACCCGCAGGGCGCCCGAGGCCATCAGATCGTTGGCGGCGAAGACCGCGTCCGGGCCGGGGCGGCGCTCAAGGAGTTGTGTCATCGCTCGTGCGCCGCCCTCGACGGTGAAGTCGCCCTCCACGAGCAGTGCCGGATCTCCGTCGGGCAGCACATCGCGGTAGCCGTCGATCCGGTCGAGTGCCGAGGTCTGGTCGCGCGGTCCGGCGATGTGCGCGATCCGCCGCCGGCCGAGGGAGACGAGATGGCGTACCGCCTCGGCCGCGCCGCCCCGGTTGTCGCAGTCGACGTACGGAACGGCCAGTTCGGACGCCGCGCCCGGCCGGCCGGGGCGACCGCCGTAGACCGTGGGCACCTGGAACCGGCGGATGATCGCGGGGAGTTCGTCGTCCGTGTGCAGCGAGAAGGCCAGCGCGCCGTCCACATGGCCACCGGCCAGATAGCGGGCGACCCGGTCGAAGTCGCCGCTGCCCTCCACCAGGAGCAGTACCAACTGGGCGTCGTACGCGTTCAGTTCGCGGCTGATGCCGCGGATCTGCTGGGAGAAGAACGGGTCCGAGAAGATCCGGAACTCCGGCTCGTCGATGATCACGGCGACCGCGCCGTTGCGCCGGGTGACCAGGGTCCGCGCGGCGTGGTTCGGAACGTAGCCGAGTTCCTCGACCGCTTTGCGTACCTGCTCCACGAGCGGCTGCCGCACCCCCGCCCCGCCGTTCACCACCCGGGAGGCCGTCGCCCGTGAGACCCCGGCGAGGGCCGCCACCGCTTCCAGCGTGGGGCGGGCATCGCGTGGGGAGTCGGGGGTCGGACCGGGCAAGTGACGCTCCTCGTACGCGCGGGACGGGCCGGAAGCGGCCGGGCCGGCCGGACAGCACCGACGCCCTCAGCCTATCCGGCGCCACCGGCCGTCCGCCGGGCACCGTCGCCCCACCGCGGAGAGGGGCGACGGCGCCGCGAACGGGTCCGCGGATCCGTCAGTGGCGGTCGTGAATCGTGTTCGTCGCCGCGATCTGCTTCCACGACGCGGGCTGCGCGGGTGCGCGCAGCGAGCGTGCCCCGGCCGCCGCCGGGGCCTCGGGCCTCGTCGGCTGGTACAACCAGGTGTCGAAGAAGGCGGCGAGCGGCTTGCCCGAGACCCGCTCCGCGTACGTCACGAAGTCCGCCACGCTCGCGTTCCCGTACGCGTGCTCGGTCGGCCAGCCCTTCAGCAGCTCGAAGAACGTCTCGTCGCCCAGCTTGTCACGCAGCGCCTGGAGCGCCAGCGCGCCCCGGTCGTAGACGGCCGCGTCGAACTGGTTGTCGGGGCCCGGGTCGCCCGGCTTCACCGTCCAGAAGGCGTCGTCGGCCGGATGCTGGGCGTAGGTGTAGTCGGCCAGTTCCCGCGCGGTCCCCTCGCCTTCCTTCTCCGACCACAGCCACTGGCTGTAGCGGGCGAAGCCCTCGTTGATCCAGATGTCCTTCCAGCCCTTGAGGGACACGCTGTCGCCGTACCACTGGTGCGCCAGCTCGTGGACGACGACCGAGATGTTCGCGCCGTTCGCGAACTGCTTCGGGCTGTAGAACGGCCTGGTCTGCGTCTCCAGCGCGAACCCGCTCTTCACGTTGGGGGAGTAACCGCCGAGCGCGTCGAAGGGATACGGTCCGAAGACCTCCGTCAGCCATTCGGCGACCTCGGTGCTCCGCTCGATGCTGGCGCGTGCCGCACCGCCGTTGGCGCCGAGGTCCTTGCTGTACGCGTTGACGACCGGCAGCCCGTCCGACGTGGTGTCCGTGGTGATGTCGAACTTGCCGATCGCCAGCGTCGTCAGATACGTGGCCTGGGGCTTGCTCGAACGCCAGTTGAAGCGGGTCCAGCCGAGCTTCGAACTCTGCGACTGGAGCACGCCGTTGCTGATCGCCTGGGTGCCGTCCGGCACCGACACGGAGATGTCGTAGGTGGCCTTGTCCAGCGGGTGGTCATTGCTGGGGAACCACCACGCGGCCGACTCCGGCTCCTGCGCGGCCACCGCGCCGTCCGGGGTGCGGACCCAGGAGGTCCAGCCGTTGATCTCGACCTCGGACGGCTTTCCGGCGTACCGCACGACCACCGAGACGGCCTTGCCCTTCGGCAGCGCCGCCGCCGGGGTGATCTCCAGTTCCTGGTCGCCGGTCCTGGTGTGGCCGGCCTTCTTGCCGTTCACCCGCACCTCGGAGACGTCCAGTCCGAAGTCGAGGTTGAAACGGGAGAGTTGCTGGGTGGTCGTGGCGAGGATCGTAGCCGTGCCCTCCAGCAGGTCGGTCGCAGGCTGATACTTCAACTGCAGGTCGTAGTGCGACACGTCGTAGCCGCCGTTGCCACTGGCCGGGTAGTAGGGGTCGCCGATGCCCGGGGCGCCCACGGTGCCTTCGGCGGCCGAGGCCGGGATCGCCAGCAGCAGGGAGGCCGCGAGTGCGCTCGGGACGATGAGTCTGCGGTGCACGAATGCTCCAAGTCGTAGGGCGAATGGTCCTTCGAACCGTCACGTCGACACTATTCAGCGACTGCCGCGACAGTCGTGTCCATGGCCACAGCTGTCACATGATCGCCATTCGGCCGACATGACACACCCACCACGAACATGGCATGCCCACGACGTAATCCTCGGTGATCGCCCCCTGTCGCACGGGAGTTGACCGGGGTACCTTCCGCCCATGCCGACACGCGCGCGGGACACCCGCTTGACGTACAGATCGCTGGTGGTGGCGGCCGTGGCCGCCCTGATGGCCGTCCTGCTCTCGCCGGCGGGCGCACAAGGCGCCGGTCCTCGCGAGAGCGGGCCGCCGGAGAGCAGGCCCGTCTACTCGTACGAGAACGCCGTCCGCGAATCCGTCTGGGTCGACACCGGACTGGACGGCGACGGCAACGGGAAGAGCGACCGGGTCGCCGTCGACATCGTCCGGCCGCGCGAACCCGCCCGACAGGGCCGGAAGATCCCCGTGATCATGGACGCCAGCCCCTACTACTCCTGCTGCGGCCGAGGCAACGAGAGCCAGCTCAAGACGTACGACGCCAACGGCCGGCCCGTCCAGTTCCCTCTCTATTACGACAACTACTTCGTACCGCGCGGCTACGCCTTCGTCGCCGTCGATCTGGCCGGAACTAATCGCTCCGATGGCTGTGTCGATGTCGGAGGACGCTCTGACGTGCAGTCCGCCAAGGCGGTCATCGACTGGCTGAACGGCCGTGCCCGTGGCTACACCACCCGAACCGGCGGCGAACGCGCCATGGCCGGCTGGTCCGACGGCCGTACCGGGATGATCGGCAAGAGCTACGACGGCACCGTCGCCAACGGTGTCGCGGCCACCGGAGTGGACGGACTGCGGACCATCGTGCCGATCGGCGCCATCTCCTCCTGGTACGACTACTACTTCGCCCAGGGCGCGCCGCTCTACGACAGCGGCCCCGACTGGCTCTCCGGCTACGTGGAGAGCCCCGAGGCGCGCGGACGCTGTGCCGCGGTCCAGCGGCAACTCGTCGACCAGGCGCCGCGCTCCGGTGACTGGACGAAGCTGTGGAGCGAGCGCGACTACGTGCAGAACGCCGGCAAGGTGAAGGCCAGCGTCTTCGCCGTACACGGCATGCAGGACCTCAACGTCCGTACCAAGCACCTCGGCCAGTGGTGGGACGCTCTCGCGGACCGGGGCGTGGAGCGCAAGATCTGGCTCTCGCAGACCGGACACGTCGACCCGTTCGACTACCGGCGCGCCGAGTGGGTGGACACGCTGCACCGCTGGTTCGACCACTACCTCCTCGGATACGACAACGGCATCGACCGTGAGCCGATGGCCGACATCGAACGCCACCCCGACCAGTGGTCCACCGACAAGGTCTGGCCGCCCCGCACCACGCACCGCACCACCGTGCACCCCGGCCCCGGCGGAGCACCCGGCGTCGGCAGCCTCACCCTGAAGCCCGCCCGCCCCGGCACCACCGAGACGTTCACCGACGATCCGGCACAGAGCGAGACGGAGTGGGCCGCCGACCTGGACCGCACCACGGGCGCCAAGGCCGGATTCCGCACCGCGCCGCTCAGCCGGGATCTGCGCCTGGCCGGATCGTCCACGGTGACCGTCACCGCCACCCCGACCACATCGACCGCACATCTCTCCGCGGTCCTCGTGGACATCGGCCCCGACACCATCCGCGACTACGGCTCGTCCGGTGAAGGCATCACCACTCTCACCGACCGCACCTGCTGGGGCGCGAGCACGACCGGCGACAGCTCCTGCTTCAAGGAGACCCGGGCCCGTACGGCCGCGGTCGACCGAACCGTCCTCAGCCGCGGCTGGGCCGACCTCGGCACCTACGCCTCCGCCGGACACGGCCGCCCCCTCACCCCGGGCAGGGCCTACACGATCACCATCGACCTGGCGGCCACCGACCACGTCGTCCCGGTCGGCCACCGTCTCGCCCTGATCGTCGCCGGCACCGACAGGGACCTCATCGACTCGCCGGACTCCACGCCCACGCTCACCCTCGATCTGGCCCGTACGTCCGCGAAGCTGCCGTTCACCGGCGGCGTCGGAGCCTTCGTACGCGCCACCGCGGGTTCCGCGCCCGCGACAGCCACCCCCCGCGCAGTCCACTCCGAGGGCGTGACGTCGCCGCGTCCCGCCCACCGCATCCCGGGAGGCAGCCACTCATGACACCCCGCACACCGGCCGTACGTCGGCCCGTCCGCCGCAACCTGGCCCTGACGGCGGCCGCCGCCGTCCTGGCCGTGCCCCTGCTCACCGTGCCCGCCGAGGCCGCGCACACCCCGCCCCGTACCGGCTTCGAGAGCAGCCACGGGGCCCGATGGACCGGCCAGCCGGAGGAGCAGTCCTTCCTGGCCGCCGTCGACCGGGGCAGCGACCGGGTCTCCATCGGCCGGATCGGCACGACGAAACAGGGCCGCCCGCTCCAGCTCGTCCGGATCGGCGACCGCAGTCCCACCGCGAACACGATGCTGCTGATCTGCAGTCAGCACGGCGACGAACCGGCCGGCCGCGAGGCATGTCTGACGACCATCCGCGATCTGGCCTACGCCCAGGACCGGTCGACCCGCGCCTTTCTCTCCCGTACCACCGTCCTCGTCGTGCCCACCGCCAACCCCGACGGGCGTGCCGCCGACACCCGCGGCAACTCCGACGGCGTGGACATCAACCGCGACCACATCGCGCTGCGGACCGCCGAGGCCCGTGCCATGGCGGCGGTCATCCGCGACCGTGAGCCCGATGTGATCTACGACCTGCACGAGTACGGTGCCACCCCGCCGTACTACGACAAGGACCTCTTCGTCCTGTGGCCCCGTAACCTCAACGCCTCCGACCGGGTGCACGACGAATCGCAGGCCCTGGCCGAACGCTATGTGCGGCCCACCGCCGAGGAGGCCGGCTACAGCAGCGGCCTCTACGGCATCTGGACCGACCCGGTCACCGGCGATCCGATCAAGCAGACCGCGGGCGACGGACAGGAACGCATCCTGCGCAACACCTCCGGCATCAAGCACGCCGTCGGCCTGCTCATCGAATCCCGGGTCGACGCGCTCACCGACGCCGAGAAGGCCGACCCGGCGCTCAACAGCCGACGCCGCGTCGACTCCCAGCTCACCGCGCTCGACGGCCTGTTCGCCTTCACCGACGAACGACGCGGCCGGATCGAGGCCGCCACGACCGCGTCCCGCGTCGCCGGATTCAAGGACCGCGGCCCGGTCCACCTCGGCGGCGCCGACAACGAGGCACCCGAACCCGGACAGGTCCTCCAGAACCCGCCGTGCGGATACCGGCTCACGAAGGCCCAGTTCGACGACGTCAAGGACGAACTCGCCCTGCACGGCGTCACCTCCCGGCGAGACGGTGACGGAGCGTACGTACCGTTGCGGCAGTCCGCTCGGAAACTGATCCCGCTGCTCCTGGACGAGAGGGCGGCATATCACCTCACAAACGGGCAAACCGATACGGCTTGTTGATCCCATGAGGTGAGCGCAGCGTGTGGCAACCAGTCACGGAGAGTAAAAGTGTGGCTTCCGTGAAAGGTGCCATGCGCGACGCGGGATGCGTGCCGTGCGCGACGCGGGACGAACAGGGAACGGGGCGGCCGGGGGGATCTGCCGGTGACGGCTGACCTCCCCGGTCTTTGCCCGCGCCCGCGCGCCGGACCGGTCGGGCAGGGGCCGGTCGGGCCGCCGATTAGGATCGGCACCCTGATGACTGCCACTCTCGTCGCCAAGGACCTCGCCGCCGGACACGGCGACCGCACACTCTTCGCCGGGCTCGACCTCGTCGTCGCACCCGGTGATGTGATCGGTCTCGTCGGAGTCAACGGGGCCGGTAAATCGTCCCTGCTCCGGCTGCTCGCCGGACTCGACCGGCCGGAGGAGGGCGAGCTGCGGCTCTCCCCGCCCACCGCCACCGTCGGCCACCTCCCGCAGGAGCCGGAGCGGCGTCCGGGGGAGACCGTGCGGGAGTTCCTGGCCCGCCGCACCGGAGTCGCCGAAGCCCAGGCCGCGATGGACGCCGCGACGCAAGCACTCGTCGACGGGGCGCCGGGCGCGGACGACGCGTACTCCGAGACGCTCGAACGCTGGCTGGCGCTCGGTGGTGCCGACCTGGAGGAGCGCGCCGAGGAGGTCGCCGCCGACCTCGGCCTGACCGTCGGCCTCGACCTGCCGATGGCCGCGCTCTCCGGCGGCCAGGCGGCCCGCGCCGGCCTGGCCTCGCTCCTGCTCTCCCGCTACGACGTCTTCCTGCTCGACGAGCCCACCAACGATCTCGACCTGGACGGTCTGGAGCGCCTGGAGCGCTACGTCTCCGGGCTGCGCGCCGGCACGGTCGTCATCAGCCATGACCGCGAATTCCTGATGCGGACGGTCACCAAGGTTCTCGAACTGGACCTGGCCCAGCAGCAGATCAACCTGTACGGCGGCGGGTACGAGGCCTACCTGGAGGAGCGCGAGCGGGCTCGCAGGCACGCCCGCGAGGAGTACGAGGAGTACGCCGACAAGCGCGCCTCGCTCGAAGGGCGCGCACATATGCAGCGCTCCTGGATGGACAAGGGCGTCAAGAACGCCCGCCGCAAGGCGACCGACAACGACAAGATCGGCCGCAAGCTCCGCAGCGAGGCCAGCGAGAAGCAGGCCGCGAAGGCCCGGCAGACCCAGCGCATGATCGAACGGCTCGACGTCGTCGACGAGCCGCGCAAGGAATGGGAACTGCGGATGGAGATCGCCGCCGCACCCCGCTCGGGTTCGGTCGTCGCGACGCTGCGCGAAGCGCGGGTGGTACGGGGCGACTTCGGCTTCGGCCCGGCGTCCCTGCAGATCGACTGGGCGGACCGGGTCGCCATCACGGGTGCCAACGGAGCGGGCAAGTCCACCCTCCTTGCCGCGCTCCTGGGCCGCCTCCCGCTGGATGCCGGACACACGTCGCTCGGCTCGGGCGTGGTGGTCGGGGAGGTCGACCAGGCGCGCAAGCTGTTCCACGGCTCGGAGTCGCTCCTGGAGGCATTCTGTGCGGCCGTCCCCGACACCGAACCGGCCGAAGTCCGCACGCTGCTCGCCAAGTTCGGTCTGCGCGCGGACCATGTGATGCGTCCCGCGACCACGCTCTCCCCGGGCGAACGCACCCGGGCGGCGCTCGCCCTGCTCCAGGGCAGGGGCGTCAACCTCCTCGTCCTCGACGAACCGACGAACCACCTCGATCTGCCCGCGATCGAGCAGCTGGAATCCGCGCTGGAGTCGTACACGGGGACGTTGCTGCTGGTCACCCACGACCGGCGGATGCTGGAGTCGGTGCGGACCACGCGGCGCGTCGAGGTGGTGGACGGCAGGGTCAAGGAGCTCTGAGAGCCTGTCGGGTGGCCTCTGATCGGGCGGCCGCGCCCTGGCACGCACTCCCCCAAGGCCTTGAGGGCCAGGGGGGACCCCCTCCCGCGTTGCCGAAATGCCCTGGTAGCTCCATTCCCGAGCTCTCAGCTTCGTTCGAGCAGAGGAGGCCCCATCCGAGGACATCCCGGCGCCTTGGAATCGCACGCACCAGACCGCGTCCGCTGTCCGATCGAAGGCAGCCCGACAGGCTCTGAGGCACTGCGAAGGGCAGGACCGGCGGCGTCGTCCGAGGAGCCGGATCCGGGGCACGGCCCCGGATCCGGCAAGGGGCGGGAGGGGAGGGGAGGCTCCGCGCAGCGGATCGCACCCCACCCCACCGGTTCGCGACGTCAGCCCCTCTTGCCGTTCTGCTTCGGATCCGCGAGCCCGGCCCGCCGCAACGCGTCCGCCATCGCACTGTTCACCGGAGCCGGCGCCGGACGAGCGGAACCGCCGGCACCACCGCGCCGGTCTCGGCCCTGACCGCCCTGACCGCCCTGACCGCCCTGACCGCCCTGACCGCCCTGACCGCCCTGACCGCCCTGACCGCCCTGACCGCCCTGACCGCCCTGACCCTGGCGCTGCCGCGGCGGTCGGCCACCCTGACCACCGCGCTCGCCGCGCTCCCGCCTCGGCCCGCCGCCCTGGCTCCCCGTCGACGCCTCGTCGTCCAGCCGCAGCGTCAGCGAGATCCGCTTTCGCGGGATGTCGACGTCCATGACCTTGACCCTCACGATGTCGCCCGGCTTCACGACATCCCTCGGGTCCTTCACGAACGTGCGGGACATCGCCGACACGTGCACCAGGCCGTCCTGGTGCACACCGATGTCCACGAACGCGCCGAAGGCCGCGACATTGGTGACGACGCCCTCCAGCACCATCCCGGACGCCAGATCGCCGATCTTCTCGACGCCCTCCTTGAAGGTGGCCGTCTTGAACGCGGGTCGCGGGTCGCGGCCGGGCTTCTCCAGCTCCTTCAGGATGTCGGTGACCGTCGGCAGACCGAACTTCTCGTCCACGAAGTCGTCGGCCCGCAGCGAGCGCAGCACACCCGTGTTGCCGATCAGCGAGGCGACGTCACTGCCCGTCCGCTTCACCATCGCCCGCACCACCGGGTACGCCTCGGGGTGCACACTCGACGCGTCCAGCGGGTCGTCGCCCCGGATGCGCAGGAAGCCCGCACACTGCTCGTACGCCTTCGGGCCCAGCCGCGCCACGTCCTTGAGCGCCTTGCGCGTACGGAACGGCCCGTTCGCGTCACGGTGCGCGACGATGTTCTCCGCGAGCCCCGAGCCGATCCCGGAGACCCGTGAAAGCAGTGGCGCCGACGCGGTGTTGACGTCGACACCGACACCGTTCACACAGTCCTCGACGACCGCGTCCAGCGAGCGCGACAGCTTCACCTCGGACAGGTCGTGCTGGTACTGGCCGACGCCGATCGACTTCGGGTCGATCTTCACCAGTTCCGCGAGGGGGTCCTGAAGGCGGCGTGCGATCGAGACGGCGCCGCGCAACGACACATCCATGTCGGGGAGTTCCTGGGAGGCGAAGGCCGAGGCCGAGTACACCGAAGCGCCCGCCTCCGACACCATCACCTTGGTGAGCTTCAACTCGGGGTGCTTGTCGATGAGGTCACCGGCGAGCTTGTCGGTCTCGCGGGACGCCGTGCCGTTGCCGATCGCGATCAGGTCGACGTCGTGCGCCTTCGCCAGCCGCTCCAAGGCGGCCAGCGACTGGTCCCACTTGTTCGCCGGGACGTGCGGGTGGATGACGTCCGTCGCGACGACCTTGCCGGTCGCGTCGACCACGGCGACCTTCACACCCGTGCGGAAGCCCGGGTCGAGCCCCAGCGTGGCCCGCGTCCCGGCCGGTGCGGCGAGCAGCAGATCGCGCAGGTTCGACGCGAAGACCCGTACCGCCTCGTCCTCCGCCGCCGTGCGCAGCCGCAGCCGCAGATCGATGCCGAGGTGTACCAGGATCCGGGTCCGCCAGGCCCAGCGCACGGTGTCGCCGAGCCATTTGTCGCCGGGACGGCCCCGGTCACTCACTCCGAAGCGCCGGGCGACCATGTTCTCGTACGCCGAGGGGCCGGGCGTCTCGGAAGGCTCCTCCGGCTCCAGGACCAGGTCGAGCACCTCCTCCTTCTCGCCGCGCAGCATCGCGAGCACCCGGTGCGAGGGGAGTGCGGTGAACGGCTCCGCGAAGTCGAAGTAGTCGGCGAACTTCGCCCCCGCCTCCTCCTTGCCGTCGCGCACCTTGGCGGCCAGCCGCCCGCGCGACCACATGCGCTCGCGCAGCTCACCGATCAGATCGGCGTCCTCCGAGAATCGCTCCGTGAGGATGGCGCGGGCCCCCTCCAGCGCGGCGGCACCGTCCGCGACGCCCTTGTCGGCGTCGACGAAGGCGGCAGCGGCGGCGAGCGGCTCCACCGAGGGGTCGCCGAGCAGGCCGTCGGCCAGCGGTTCCAGCCCGGCCTCCCGGGCGATCTGCGCCTTCGTGCGCCGCTTTGGCTTGAACGGCAGATAGATGTCCTCAAGGCGCGCCTTGGTCTCGGCGGCCCGGATCTGCGCCTCCAGCGCCTCGTCCAGCTTGCCCTGCTCGCGCACGGAGTCGAGGATCGCCGTACGACGGTCCTCCAGCTCCCGCAGATAGCGCAGCCGCTCCTCGAGCGTGCGCAGCTGCGCGTCGTCGAGCATCTCGGTCGCTTCCTTGCGGTAGCGGGCGATGAACGGCACGGTCGACCCGCCGTCGAGCAGCTCGACGGCCGCCTTCACCTGCCGCTCGCGTACGCCGAGCTCCTCGGCGATCCTGCCTTCGATGGACGTCGTCACGGTTCTACCGACTCGCCTTCTCGTACGGGCTGTACTGGCTGTGCTTACCGGGGCGGACCCCTTCGCCTGCATTGTGCCGGGTGGCCGGGCGCCATGTCGCCCGGCCACCCCAGTCGCCGCGCTCCGGTGTGCTCAGCCCTTGCCCATCAGATCGGCGGGGAACGCGCCGGCCGAGGCCGCCGTGAACAGGAATCCGCGCCCCAGCTCGGTCAGCCGCGCCACGCCCTCCTCGCCCAGATGCTCGTACGGGGCCAGATCCATCCGGTCCGTGACGTCCTCCAGCTCCGTCCTCAGGGCGACGCCCGCCTCCGTCAACTCGCCCTCACCGTCGAGGAGTCCGCGCCCGCGCAGCCGCTCGGCCGCCTCCTCCCAGTCGCTGCGGCGCCAGCCGCGGGTGGCCAGGATCCAGCGCGGGTTCATCCCCTTGCCGGTCGCGGTGTGGCTGACCAGGGCCTCCACCGGATCGAGGCCGGCGGCGAGGAGAGCCGCGATATGGCCGTCACCGCGGTGTTCGCGCAACAGCGTGCCCGCGTGCCAGTACGCCAGGTGCGGCTGCTCGGGCACCGGAAGATCGGCGTGGGCGGCGTAGAGCGGCCGGGCGTGTCGGGTGCACGCCTCGGCGGCGCGCAGCGCCAGCCCGGCCGCCTCGGCCAGTTCGGGGGAGGCGATGAGCTGCTCGCCGAGCAGCCGGCGCAGCGTCGCGTCGGCGGCACGCAGCCGGGCGTCGAGGGCCGCCTGCGGCGAGGCGACGGACCACACGGCGGGGAGGTGCCGGGCGACCAGGTCATGGTTGAAGTTGTAGAAGGTCGCGGTGACCGCGCCGGGGCCCACGGCGCCCAGTGCCGCACCGCGCGCGGCGAAGTAGGCGGCGTTCGGGTCGTCGATGCCGAGCTCCGCGAACTCCTTGCCGAGGTCGGGGGAGAAGTAGACCGTCGAGTGCAGTGGGTTGAGGGCGTTGTGGCAGCGGCGTCCGGCGCGCGCCGGGAGAGTACTCATGCGAGCACGTTACCGACTGGTCGGTACGACCCGTAACCCCCCGAAGCGGGCTCGGTTCCCGGGGTCCACAGGGCCGAAAAAGGTGGGTCTTTCGTCATTGCGGCCATGCCGTCGGCCGCCCAGGATGGCAGTCATGACACAGCGATCCGTACTCGTCGTCCTCTTCGACGGCGTCCAGAGCCTCGATGTGACGGGTCCCGTGGTTGGTGTTCGCCGGGGCCTCCCTCTTTTCCGGCGCCGGGTACGAACTGCGCACCGCCTCCCTCGACGGAGCCCCGGTCCGTACGAGCAGCGGACTGACCCTTGTCCCGGACGGCGCTCTCGCCGACGCCGGACCGGTGCACACCCTCCTCGTCCCCGGCGGCGAGGGTACCCGTACCCCCGACCCCGCACTCGTCGACTGGCTGCGGGACCGTGCCCCGCACGCCGAAAGGCTCGTGTCGGTCTGTACGGGGGCGCTGCTGCTGGCGGCGGCGGGGCAGCTGGACGGGCACCGGGTGACCACGCACTGGACGGTCTGCGACCACCTCGCCCGCAGCCACCCCGCCGTCGAGGTCGACCCCGACCCGATCTTCGTGCGCGACGGCAGGCTGGCCGCCTCCGCCGGAGTCACCGCAGTTATCGACCTCGCCCTCGCACTCGTCGAGGAGGACCACGGCCGGGACATCGCCCTCACGATCGCCCGCCACCTCGTGGTCTTTCTGCGCCGGCCGGGCAACCAGGCCCAGTTCAGCGCCCAGCTCACCGCGCAGACCGCCCGGCGCGAACCACTGCGCGAGGTCCAGCACTGGATCACCGAGCATCTCGGCGACGACCTCACCGTCGAGGCACTCGCCGCCCGCGCCCGCCTCTCGCCCCGTCACTTCGCCCGTGCCTTCCAGGCCGAGACGGGGCTCACACCGGGCTGTTACGTCGACCGCGTACGTCTCGAACACGCCCGTCGGCTGCTGGAGGACACCACCGACGGCGTCACCGGCATCTCGCGCGCCTGCGGCTACGGCACCCCGGAGGCCATGCGCCGTGCCTTCATCAAGACCCTCGGCACGGCACCCGCCGAATACCGCCGGCGCTTCCGCGCCCCGCCCGTCACCGACTGACCGAACGACCCGCCACCCACCGACGACCGACCGAAAGGCCACGCCATGCAGATCGCCATCGTCCTCTTCGACCGCTTCACCTCGCTCGATGCCGTGGGCCCCTACGAAATGCTCGCCCGCACCCCCGGCGCGGAGACCGTGTTCGTCGCCGAACGGACCGGACCCGTGCGCAACGACAACGGCAGCCTCGCGCTCGTCGCCGACAGGACCATCGCCGACGTGCCGGCGCCGGACGTGGTGATCGTGCCCGGCGGCCCCGGCCAGACCAACCAGATGGAGAACGAGACACTGCTCGACTGGCTGCGCACCGCCGACGCCACCAGCACCTGGACCACCTCCGTCTGCACCGGGTCCCTGCTTCTCGCCGCGGCAGGACTGCTGGCCGGCCGGCGCGCCACCTCGCACTGGCTCGCGCTGGACTCGCTCAAGGACTTCGGCGCCGAGCCGACCGGCGAACGCGTCGTCGTCGACGGCAAGTACGTCACGGCGGCCGGCATCTCCTCCGGCATCGACATGGGACTCACCCTGCTCGGCCGGATCGCCGGTGACGAACACGCCATGTCCGTACAGCTGCTGAGCGAGTACGACCCGCAGCCGCCGTACGACGCGGGCTCACCCGCGAAGGCTCCGGCGGCACTGGTCGAGAAGTTCCGCGCCGAGAGTCGCTTCGTCCTCCAGTAGCCGCAGGGGCGTCACAGCCCTTTCGTCCAGGTGAAGCGCGGCGCACGCCGTTCCAGAAAGGCGGCGACACCCTCCGCGGTGTCGCCGCTGCGGCGCGCCTGCTCCGCCCAGTACGCGTCCCGGTCCTCGCGGCCCGTGGCGAACTCCTTGGCCGCCGCCTGCGTCAGCTGCGAGCGCGCCGCCAGGGTCCGTGCGTACGCGTCGACCCGCTTGTCCAGCTCACCGGTCGGCAGCACCTCGTCCACCAGACCGATCCGCAACGCCCGTGCGCTGTCGATCAGCTCACCGGAGAACAGCAGGTGCTTCGCCGTGGCCGGGCCGGTCAGCGCCACCAGCCGCCGGGTCGACGACGCGGCATACACGATCCCGAGCCTGGCCGGGGTGACCCCGAACGAGGCACCCTCTTCGGCGAACCGCAGATCGCAGGCGGCCGCGAGCTGGCTGCCACCGCCGACGCAGTAGCCGCGGATCGCCGCGAGCGTCGGCCGGGGGAACACGGCGAGGGCCTCCTCCGCCGCCACGGCGAGGGCCTGCGGATCGACCGCAGGATCCCGGAGCGAGGAGATGTCCGCACCGGCGCAGAAGGTGTCCCCGGCGCCCGTCAGCACCAGCACCCGGACCGCGGCGTCGGCGGCCAGCCGCTCCAGCAGACCGGGCAGAGCGCTCCACATAGCCGTCGTCATCGCGTTGCGCTTGGCGGAGTTGCTGATGACGACAGTGGCGACACCGTCCGCGACGGTGTGCTCCAGCCGGGATTCCGTACAGTCCATGCGCCGGATGCTATCCGTACGGTTCGAACCCGTGATCAAGAAGCGCTCGCCGAACAGGCACGCACCGTGAGGAGCTTCCCGTGGCCGATCCCGCGGTCGAGGTCAAGAGGCCGAGCCGGAGTTCCGGCTGGCCGGCAGCGTGGTCGTGCGAGGTCCGCAGTTCGGCAGGACGCTGCTGCAGGGCGCGTTCGGCCTGCTCCTGGGGCTGCTGGTGCTCTTCGGCTTCTTCGACTGGCCGCACAGCAGCCTCTACGCACTCGGGCTCTTCTTCTCCCTGGCGCTGCTCTTCGACGGGCTCGGCCTGATCGCGATCGGGGTCGGCGGCCGCCGTATCGTCTCGATGGTCTCGGATCCACGGACGACCGGAGGACTGCCGGGCGCTCCCACAGGAGAGGATCAGAATCGGTCCACGGGCTGATTCTTTCGGGCAGATCCGGCCAGAAGCTGCCGATAGAAGTCGATTTCTGTTCAGTAGCACAGTCCAAGCCGACTACGCCCCGCACTCTGTACTCGACGTGCAGTCACCACCGAGTGGAGAGCGGGTACCGCACCATGGAGAGCCGCGGGAGTGTCCCCGCCCGGCCCGTGTCGTACGAGGGTGTCTGGCGGTTCACCGCCCCGGCCGTGGACGTCTCCGTACCGCAGGCCAGGCATGCGGTGCGCGATCTGCTGATCCGCCAGGGCGTACCGGTGGACGACGACATCGCCGAAGGACTGCTGCTCATCGTCTCCGAGCTGGTCACCAATGCCGTGAAGCACGCGGCGCTGCTCTCGCCGGAGTTGGCCGTCGAGGTGGCCGTCGGTGCGGAGTGGGTCAGGGTGTCCGTCGAGGACAACCACCCCTACCGTCCGACGGCCCTGGAGACGGACTACGCGCAGACCGGCGGGCGCGGTCTGCTGCTGGTCCGGGAGATCACCCGGGAGGCGGGCGGCGCCTGCGATGTGGAACACACCGCAGGCGGCGGCAAGATCATCTGGGCTGTGTTGCCCCTGCGGCCTCGGGCCTGACCGGGCCCGCGGGCCGCGGCAGTCGGCCCGTCACCAGCCGGCGGACGGTCCGGTCAGCTCCCTGATCGCCGGCCGGGCGGCATCCAGCACCGTCATGAACCAGGCGGAGAACGGCGCCCGCGCATGCCGCTCCGCGAGCTCGTCGGCCGTCACGAAGGCGGTCTCGCCGACCTCCTCCGGGTCCGGGCGCAGCGCGTCCTGCGCCATTCCCACGAAGAGGTGATTGAACTCCTGCTCCACCAGGCCGGAGGCCGGGTCGGGGTGGTTGTAGCGCACCGTGCCTGCCTCGGCAAGCAGGGAGGGCGAGATCCCCAGCTCCTCGTGCGTACGCCGGGCGGCGGCGGCGAAGGGCGCCTCACCCGGGTAGGGGTGGCCGCAGCAGGTGTTCGACCAGACACCGGGGGAGTGGTACTTGCCGAGCGCCCGACGCTGCAGCAGCAGCCTGCCCTGCTCGTCGAAGAGGAACACCGAGAAGGCCCGGTGCAGTTGACCGGGCGGCTGATGGGCGGCGAGCTTTTCCGCCGTACCGATGGTGGCGCCGTTTTCATCGACCAGTTCGAGCATGATCGCTTCTGCTGTGCCGTTCGACGAGCTGTTCGCCGCGGTGGCTGGTGTGGTCGGCATACCCATCCTTCGCTATGGTCCCGGCCCCGTGCGCCGGTCCCGTCGAGTCCGCTCAAGTCTGCCGTACAAAAGCCGCTTGTCCGTACTTCGGGTCCTGGCATGTCCGGCCCCGCCGCGCCACGGGGCGCGCCGGGGCCGGACGGCACGTCAGACGCCGAAAGCCGCCGGGTAGCGGATCGTGCCCCGCGGCACCGGCACGGAGTCGTCGAGCACCAGGGCCATCATCGCCTCGTCCGGGACGTCGAAGCCCGGCCGGATTCCGTACCGGGACGCTGGTACGAAGCCGAACCTCGGGTGGTACTCGGGATGACCGAGCACCAGGACGAGGGACTCGCCCCGCAACCGGGCCGCGTCTAGCGCCGCCCGCACCACGGCCTGACCGGCAGCCTGCCGCTGACGGTCCGGGGTCGTCGCCACCGGGGCCAGCGCCAGAGCGGGCGCGTCCCCGACCCGGCACCTGGTCAGCAGCGCGTACGCGGCGATGTCGCCGTCCGGACCGTCCAGCACCACGTGGCCGAGGCCGGGCAGCCAGGCCGCCGGATCGCCGCGCAGCTCGTCGACGAGACGGGCCTCGTCCGGCGTCGGGAACGCCGCGGCGTTGACGGTGTGCACCACGGCCCCGTCCGCCGCCGTCTCCGGCCGGGTCGTCCAGCGGGGATCGGCGGGGCGCAGCACGTAGCAGGCGTAGCCGTACTCCGAACCGTGCTCGCGCCGCATGGCCAGCTCCTCGCGGGTCGCCGCGAGCGCCCACGCCATGCCGGGAGCCGACGGGTCCGCGGTCTCCACGCGCTCGGCGAGCGGGATGTAGTACTCGTCCCAGTCGCTGTCGGGCTGCACCCGTACCCCGAGGACGTGGTAGCCGGCCGTCACCGCCGCCGCGGTGTTGGCCGCCACGGGGCGCAGCGAGGCCTGCTGTTCCCAGAAGGCGCGAGCCGCGGCCGACGGCGTGTCCGTCGTCCAGACGCACTCGGAGACGACGAGGGAGCCGCCCGGGGCGAGCAGCCGCTTCCAGTCACGCAGCGCGGTGTCGAAACCGATGATGTACGCGGACCCCTCGGCCCAGACGAGGTCGAACGACCCGTCCGGGAAGTCGGGTCCGGAGAGATCGGCCATGTCGGCCCGGACCGTACGGATGCGGTCACCGAGCCCGCGGGCCCCGGCCGCCTCGCGCAGTTCGTCGAGGAACGGCTCGTGGAGATCGACGGCCGTCACCTCGGCACCCGCCTCGGCGGCGAGCAGCAGTGCGGCGCGGCCGGGGCCGCAGCCCAGGTCCAGGACGCGCGGACGGCGCGGCAACGGGCCGGCGAGCTCCAGCAGCCGCCGGGTGGTGGCGTCGGAGCCGGGGCTCTGCCGGGGCAGGTGGTGATGCAGGGAGAAGAACGCCTCGGAACGGACGGCGTGATCGTTGTCGGTCAACGTGGGAAACCCTTGTGCGCGAGGGCTCCGGCCAACGTGTCGACCCGGTGCGAGTCGGGGTGCTAGCCGAGGGCCCGGAAGATGAGGAAGGACCGGATGCTGCGCCGGGCGGGCGCCGTCGCGACGGTCATCAACCTCAGCTCCTCTCGTGCACGGGGAGGCCGACATGCCTCGCCGGGTACCTTACACGGCCCACCGAACGGCGGTTCAGTGGCAGAGCTTGGCCTCGTGCTCGGCATGGCCGCTCGGCTCCAGCTGGAATGTGCAGTGCTCCACATCGAAGTGGACGCCGAGGCAGCCCTGCAGCTCGTGGAGGAGCTTCTCGTGACCGATCGAGTCGAGCATGTCCTGGCGCACCACCACATGGGCGGACAGGACCGGCATTCCCGAGGTGATCGTCCAGGCGTGCAGGTCGTGGACGTCGAGCACTCCGGGCAGGGCGGTGATGTGGGCCCGTACCTCCCCCATGTCGACGCCCTTGGGCGCCGCCTCCAGCAGCACGTTGAGGGTCTCCTTGAGCAGCTTCACCGTACGGGGGACGATCATCAGGCCGATCACCAGCGAGGCGATCGGGTCGGCGGCCTGCCATCCGGTGGCCAGGATGACTCCTGCCGAGATCAGCACGGCGAACGAGCCGAGGGTGTCCGCGAGCACCTCCAGATAGGCGCCGCGCACATTGAGGCTGTCCTTCTGCCCGCGGACCAGCAGCGACAGCGAGATCATGTTGGCGACCATGCCGACCAGGGCGAAGACGATCGTCAGCCCGCCCCTGGTCTCGGCCGGGGTGATGAAGCGCTGGATCGCCTCGAAGAGCAGAAACCCGCCCACGCCGAGCAGCAGCAGGCAGTTGGCCAGGGCGGCGAGGATCTCGGCGCGGGCGAAACCGAAGGTGCGGTTGAGCCCGGCCGGCCGGTTGGCGAAGTGGATCGCCAGCAGCGCCATGCCCAAGCCCAGGGCGTCGGTCGCCATGTGGGCTGCGTCGGCGATCAGTGCGAGGGAGTCGGAGAGCAGTCCGCCGACGATCTCCAGGACCATCACGGTGAGCGTGATGGTCAGCGCGATCCGCAGCCGGCCCTTGTACGCGGCGGCCGCCGTGCCGGTGGGCGGTGGCCCGCCGTGTGTGTGGCCGTGGTCGTGCCCTGCCCCCATGGGGACGCCTCCCGGTCGTCTCGCGGACTCGGACCCGATCGGCCCGAGCACTGCCAGTGAACTACGGGTGGGGGGTATCGGGCAACACGGTACTGAACACCGTTGTCATATGCCCTGACCTGCGGAAATGGCTGCAGGTCAGGGCTGTGGGGCGATCGCCGAGGCTCAGTTGCCGCGCGCCTCGGGGTGGCGCAGACACCAGCCCTCCCAGGCGGACTCGACCATTTCGCGTACCCCCTGCCGGGGCGCCCAGCCCAGTTCCTCGGACGCCCGGACCGCGGACGCGACGGCCTTCGCCGCGTCACCGGGACGGCGCGGCTGGACCTCCGGCTTTTGGTGCATGCCACTGACCTCGCCCACCACGTCGGCCAGCTCGCGCACCGAGACGCCCTCGCCGCGGCCGATGTTCACGGTCAGGTCGCCGGTGCGCGGTCCGGCCAGCCGCCGGGCGAGTGCGAGATGCGCGTCGGCGAGATCCGCGACGTGGATGTAGTCGCGGACGCAGGTGCCGTCGGGGGTCGGGTAGTCGTCGCCGAAGATCCGGGGGGCCTCGCCCCGGGTCAGCCGGTCGAAGAACATCGGAATCACATTGAAGACACCCGTGTCCGACAGTTCCGGCGTCGCTGCCCCGGCCACGTTGAAGTAGCGCAGGCAGCCGGTGGACAGGGCGTGTGCCTTCCCGGTCGCCCGGACCAGCCACTCCCCGGCGAGCTTGGTCTCACCGTACGGATTGATCGGAACGCACGGGGTGTCCTCGGTGATGAGTTCCACATCCGGTACGCCGTACACCGCGGCCGAGGACGAGAACAGGAAGCGCCGCACGCCGACGGCGACGACGGCCTCCAGGAGGACGGTCAGCCCCGCGACGTTCTCCCGGTAGTAGAGCAGCGGCTTCTCGACGGACTCGCCGACCTGCTTCTTCGCTGCGAGATGCACCACACCTGTCACGCCGTACTGCGCCATTGCGCGGTCGAGCAGCGCACGGTCGGAGATCGATCCCCGGATCAGCGGGACATCGGCCGGGAGCCGCTCGGCGATACCGGTCGAAAGGTCGTCGAGGACGACCACCCGCTCACCGGAGCCCGTCATGGACCGCACCACGTGTGCCCCGATGTACCCAGCTCCGCCTGTGATCAGCCATGTCATGCGGGTCAGCCTAGAGCCTCGCCCCGGAGGGGGGCCTGCCCGATCCGGGAAGGGGACCGCCCGCCATGGCCGCGTTTTGTCAGGCGAGGCGGGGATCGACGATGATGATCGCGGACGGCGCCGCATGATGCCGGTCCACCCCGAACGGAGCATAAACGGGCAGTGAACTCCCGCTTCCGTTCATCCGATAGCCTCTGCCGACGTGCCGCCGGCCCGCTTCCGGGCCGCACTGTCGCGCGCCGACCCCGTCAGCACCAAGGAGTGAGTTCGTCTGTCGACCGCCATCCTCACCGGTGCGCCGGTACCCGGGTCGTCGCTCGCGGACGATCTGCGGTCACTGGGCTTCGACGTACAGGTCGCCGCCGATGTGACCGAGGCCGCACGGCTGCTCTCGGCTGTCCCCGCCGATCGCCGCGTCGCACTGGTCGACCCCCGCTTCGTCGGCCATGTCCATGCTCTCCGGCTCGGACTCACCGACCCGCGCTTCCCCGCCGCCACCGTGCCCGGCGCGCTCACCGCGCAGCCCGAGGCGCGCCCCGCGCTCGTGCGGGCCCTGAGCACCACGGCCGCGGCCGTCGGCGCGGGCGTCCCCACGGGTTCGGGCGCGACCGCGACGACGGTCACCGACCGCACCGTGCCGGGCCGCCTCGCCGTCACCATGGACGCCGAGGGCACGGCCGTGCAGCGCCCCGAGCTCGGCTCGCTGGTCGCCGCCGTGCCCGCCGACGAGTCCGCGCACACGACCGCGCGGAACGCCGTCGCCGCCGTCGACGACGAGGCGGTACGGCTGCGCAGCGCGGTGAAGGCCCACGACGGTTTCTTCACCACGTTCTTCATCAGCCCGTACTCCCGCTACATCGCCCGCTGGTGCGCCCGCCGAGGCCTCACGCCGAACCAGGTCACCACCGCGTCCCTGCTCACCGCGCTGATCGCGGCGGGCAGCGCGGCGACCGGCACGCGCGGCGGCTACATCGGCGCCGGAGTGCTGCTGCTCCTCTCCTTCGTCCTGGACTGCACCGACGGGCAGCTCGCCCGCTACTCGCTGCAGTACTCGACGATGGGCGCCTGGCTGGACGCCACCTTCGACCGGGCCAAGGAGTACGCGTACTACGCCGGCCTCGCGCTCGGCGCCGCCCGTGGCGGGGACGACGTATGGGCGCTGGCCCTCGGCGCGATGGTGCTCCAGGCATGCCGCCACGTCATCGACTTCTCGTTCAACGAGGCCAACCACGACGCGGTGGCCAATTCGAGCCCCACGGCGGCCCTCTCCGACCGGCTCGACAGCGTCGGCTGGACGGTCTGGGCGCGCCGGATGATAGTGCTGCCGATCGGCGAGCGCTGGGCGATGATCGCGGTGCTCACCGCGGTGACCACCCCCCGGATCGTCTTCTACGCCCTGCTCATCGGCTGCGCCTTCGCGGCCTGCTACACCACGGCCGGCCGGCTGCTGCGCTCGCTGACCCGCAAGGCCCGGCGCACCGACCGCGCCGCCCGCGCACTGGCGGACCTCGCCGACTCCGGGCCCCTCGCACAGCTCGCCGCGGCGATCGGATCCCGCACGAAGGGGCCCTGGACCGCTCCCGTCATGGCCCTGCTCGGCGGACTGCTCATGGTCGCTTCGGCCCTCTCGCAGCCCTTCGGCAGCTGGCACACCATCCTCGCGGCGGTCGTCTGCGCGATCTTCTCCGGCCTGGCCGTCTCCCGCCCCCTCAAGGGCGCCCTCGACTGGCTCGTACCGCCCATATTCAGGGCGGCGGAGTACTGCACCGTCCTCGTTCTCGCCGCCCGCAGCGATGTCGCGGGAGCCCTTCCCGCGGCCTTCGGGCTGGTATCGGCCGTCGCCTACCATCACTACGACACCGTGTACCGCATTCGTGGCGGCACCGGCGCGCCGCCCCAGTGGCTGGTCCGCGCGATCGGTGGGCACGAGGGCCGCACCCTGGTGGTGGCCGTACTCGCCGCCGTACTCACCCGGCATTCAGCTTTCACCGTGGCACTCACCGCTCTGGCAGCGGCCGTGGCACTGGTGGTGCTCGTGGAGTCCATCCGCTTCTGGGTGTCGTCCGGAGCACCCGCCGTTCACGACGAAGGAGAACCCGCATGATCGGCCTCGTACTGGCAGCCGGTGCAGGACGGCGTCTGCGCCCCTACACCGACACGCTTCCGAAGGCGCTCGTGCCTGTGGGCCCTGAACAGGACGGCGCTGCGAAGACGGTCCTGGACCTGACGCTGGCCAACTTCGCGGAGATCGGCCTCACCGAGGTCGCCGTCGTCGTCGGCTACCGCAAGGAAGCCGTGTACGACCGCAAGGCCGATCTGGAGGCGAAGTACGGCCTCACCCTCACCCTGATCGACAACGACAAGGCCGAGGAGTGGAACAACGCCTACTCCCTGTGGTGCGCTCGTGACGTCCTGACGCGCGGCGTCATCCTGGCCAACGGCGACACCGTGCACCCGGTCTCCGTCGAGAAGACCCTGCTCGCCGCCCGCGGCGAGGGCCGGAGGATCATTCTCGCCCTCGACACGGTGAAGGACCTCGCCGACGAGGAGATGAAGGTCGTCACGGAGGGCGACAAGGGTGTGCGGCGCATCACCAAGCTGATGGACCCGGCCGCCGCGACCGGTGAGTACATCGGCGTCACCCTCATCGAGCCGGAGGCCGCCGCGGAGCTCGCCGACGCCCTCAAGGCCACGTTCGAGCGCGACCCCGACCTCTACTACGAGGACGGCTACCAGGAGCTGGTGAACCGAGGCTTCACCGTCGACGTGGCCCCCATCGGCGAAGTGACGTGGGTCGAGATCGACAACCACGACGACCTCGCGAAGGGCCGTGAGATCGCGTGCCAGTACTGACCCGGCTCATCCCGTCCCCGGTCGTCGTCGACATCCGTCGCGGCGCCCTGGACGATCTGGCCGGTCTCCTCGCCGACCAGCGGATCTCCTCCTCCGGCAAGCTCGCGGTCGCGATCAGCGACGGTTCGGGACGTGCCCTGCGCGAGCGGCTGGCGCCCGCGCTGCCGGGCGCCCACTGGTACCCGGTCACCGACGGCACCCTCGACTCTGCCGTCAAGCTCGCCGACGACATCAAGGGCAACCGCTACGACGCCGTGGTCGGCCTGGGCGGCGGCAAGATCGTCGACGTGGCGAAGTACGCCGCGGCGCGCGTCGGCCTGCCCATGGTCGCGGTGGCGACGAACCTCGCCCACGACGGCCTCTGCTCGCCGGTCGCCACTTTGGACAACGACAACGGCCGGGGCTCCTACGGGGTCCCCACCCCCATCGCCGTCGTCATCGACCTCGACATCGTGCGCGAGGCACCGGCCCGCTTCGTGCGGTCCGGCATCGGCGACGCGGTCTCCAACATCTCCTGCGTGGCCGACTGGGAGCTCGCCCACGAGGTCAGGGGGGAGGAGATCGACGGACTGGCCGCGGCCATGGCCAGGCAGGCCGGTGAGGCCGTGCTGCGCCACCCCGGCGGGATCGGCGACGACGCCTTCCTCAAGGTGCTGGCCGAGGGCCTCGTGCTGACCGGCATCTCCATGTCGGTCGCCGGTGACTCCCGGCCGGCCTCGGGCGCCTGCCACGAGATCAACCACGCCTTCGACCTGCTGTACCCCAAGCGGGCGGCGAGCCACGGCGAACAGGTCGGCCTCGGCGCCTGCTTCGCCATGCACCTGCGCGGCGCGCACGAGGATTCGCTGCTCATGGCGGTCACCCTGCGCCGCCACGGTCTGCCCGTCCTGCCCGAAGAGATCGGCTTCACCGCCGACGAGTTCGTCCAGGCCGTCGACTACGCCCCGCAGACCCGCCCGGGACGCTTCACGATCCTGGAACACCTCAACCTGTCCACCGACCAGATCAGGGACGCGTACGCCGACTATGCAAAAGCCATCCATAGCTGAACTCCGTCCGGTCGTGCACGCTCCGGGCGTGAAGGACCGGCGCAGCGGCGAACACTGGGCGGGTCGGCTCTACATGCGCGAGATCTCCCTGCGCGTGGACCGGCACCTGGTGAACACCAGGGTCACGCCGAACCAGCTGACCTATGTGATGACCGTCGCGGGCGTGCTCGCCGCACCGGCCCTGCTCGTTCCCGGCATTCCCGGAGCGCTGCTCGGCGTCCTCATGGTCCAGCTCTACCTGCTGCTCGACTGTGTCGACGGCGAGGTGGCCCGCTGGAAGAAGCAGTTCTCACTGGGCGGGGTCTACATGGACCGCGTCGCCGCGTATCTCTGCGACGCCGCCGTGCTGGTCGGCTTCGGCCTGCGCGCCGCCGATCCGTGGGGCTCCGGACGGATCGACTGGCTGTGGGCCTTCCTGGGCACCCTCGCGGCCCTCGGCGCCATCCTGATCAAGGCCGAGACCGACCTCGTCGGCGTCGCACGCCACCAGGGCGGGCTGCCGCCGGTCAAGGAGGCAGCCTCCGAGCCGCGCTCGTCCGGCATGGCGCTCGCCCGCCGGGCCGCCGGTGCGCTCAAGTTCCACCGGCTGATCCTCGGCATCGAGGCGTCACTGGTGATCCTCGTGACGGCCGTCCTCGACACGGTCAGGGACGACCTGTTCTTCAGCCGTCTCATGGTCGCGGTCCTGGCCGGCATCGCGTTGCTGCAGACGCTCCTGCACCTGGTGTCGATCCTGGCGTCGAGCAGGCTGAAGTGAGCACACCCATGAAGCTCGGCGCGGTCATCATCACGATGGGCAACCGCCCCGCAGAGCTGCGCGCCCTCCTCGATTCGGTCGCCAGGCAGGACGGCGACCGGATCGAGGTGGTCGTCGTCGGAAACGGCGCCCCCGTGCCGGACGTCCCGGCGGGGGTGCGCACCGTCGAGCTCCCCGAGAACCTGGGCATCCCCGGCGGCCGCAACGTCGGGATCGAGGCATTCGGCCCGTCCGGGGCCGATGTGGACGCCCTGCTCTTCCTCGACGACGACGGACTGCTTCCGCTCAGCGACACCGCCGAGCTGTGCCGGCAGGCGTTCGACGCCGACCCGGAGCTGGGCATCATCAGCTTCCGGATCGCCGACCCCGACACCGGTGTCACCCAGCGCCGGCACGTGCCGCGGCTGCGCGCCGTCGACCCGATGCGTTCCTCGCGGGTGACGACCTTCCTCGGCGGCGCCAACGCCGTGCGCACCAAGGTCATCGCCGAGGTCGGCCCGCTGCCCGGCCAGTTCTTCTACGCGCACGAGGAGACCGATCTGGCCTGGCGGGCGCTGGACGCCGGCTGGATGATCGACTACCGCGCGGACATGGTCCTCAACCACCCGACGACCGCCCCGTCCCGGCACGCGGTGTACCACCGCATGGTGGCCCGCAACCGGGTCTGGCTGGCGCGGCGCAATCTGCCCGCGCCGCTGGTCCCCGTGTACCTCGGCGTGTGGCTGCTGCTGACGCTGTTGCGCAAGCCTTCGGGCCCGGCCCTGAAGGCCTGGTTCGGCGGCTTCCGCGAAGGCTGGTCCACGCCGTGCGGAACCCGCCGTCCGATGAGGTGGCGCACGGTATGGCGGCTGACCAGACTCGGCCGACCTCCCGTGATCTGAGAGGCTCTCCTCTGAGAGCATGAAGACGTGCTTCTTCTCCACGGGACCTGTCCGCTCCGAGCCGCGCCCGCGACTGGCCGCGCATCTTGAATACGAGAGTTTCATCTGGTGAGTGACACAACCCATGATGGTGCGGTCGCCCTGAGCACCCCACCATCCGCCGACGACGGCCTGAGCTCGGCCGAGATGGCCGCCAAGTACGGCCTGACGGTGAGCGGCGCCCGGCCAGGGCTCTTCGAGTACATCCGGCAGCTCTGGGGCCGCCGCCACTTCATCATGGCGTTCTCCAGGGCCAAGCTGACTGCTCAGTACAGCCAGGCCAAGCTGGGCCAGCTGTGGCAGGTGGCCACGCCCCTGCTCAACGCCCTGGTCTACTACCTGATCTTCGGGCTGATCCTCGGCACCAGGAAGGGGATGACCCAGGACGTCTTCATTCCGTTCCTGGTGACGGGTGTCTTCGTCTTCACCTTCACCCAGAGTTCGGTGATGGCGGGCGTGCGGGCCATCTCCGGCAACCTGGGACTGGTCCGGGCCCTGCACTTCCCGCGGGCCTCGCTGCCCGTCTCGTTCTCGCTGCAGCAGCTCCAGCAACTGCTGTTTTCGATGATCGTGCTCGGGATCGTGGCCGTCGCCTTCGGCAGCTATCCCGGTCCCTCCTGGCTGCTGATCGTCCCGGCGCTGGCCATGCAGTTCCTCTTCAACACCGGACTGGCGCTGATCATGGCCAGGCTCGGCAGCAGGACTCCCGACCTCGCCCAGCTGATGCCGTTCGTGATGCGGACCTGGATGTACGCGTCGGGCGTCATGTTCTCCATCCCGGTGATGCTCAAGGACAAGCCGGACTGGATCGCCGATGTGCTGCAGTACAACCCGGCAGCCATCTACATGGACCTGATCCGCTTTGCGCTGATCGACGGCTACGGCGCGGGGAACCTGCCGGCGCACGTCTGGATCGTGGCGCTCGCCTGGGCGGTCCTCGTCGGCGTCGTGGGCTTTGTGTACTTCTGGAAGGCAGAGGAACGGTACGGCCGTGGCTGACGACAACACTTCGGGGCGTGTCCCCACCGTCATCGCCGACGATGTGCACATCGTGTACCGGGTCAACGGCGGCGGCGGAGGAAGGGGCAGCGCCACCGCGGCGCTGAGCCGGATACTGCGCCGCGGCAAGGGCGAGTCACGCGGAGTGCGGAAGGTGCACGCCGTACGCGGCGTCTCCTTCACCGCCTACCGCGGCGAGGCCATCGGTCTCATCGGGACCAATGGCTCCGGCAAGTCGACCCTGCTGCGGGCCATCGCCGGTCTGCTGCCCACCGAGCACGGCAAGGTGTACACCGACGGCCAGCCGTCGCTGCTCGGTGTGAACGCCGCGCTGATGAGCGATCTGACCGGCGAGCGCAACGTCGTGCTCGGCGGCCTCGCGATGGGCATGTCGCGCGAGGAGATCCGGGAGCGTTACCAGGGCATCGTGGACTTCTCCGGCATCAACGAGAAGGGCGACTTCATCACCCTGCCGATGCGGACGTACTCCTCCGGCATGGCCGCCCGGCTGCGGTTCTCCATCGCCGCCGCGAAGAACCACGACGTCCTCATGATCGACGAGGCGCTGGCGACCGGTGACCGCAAGTTCCAGATCCGCTCCGAGAAGCGCATCAGGGAGCTCCGGAAGGAAGCGGGCACCGTCTTCCTGGTCAGCCACAGCAACAAGTCCATCAGGGACACCTGTGACCGGGTGCTGTGGCTGGAAAAGGGCGAGCTGCTGATGGACGGTCCGACGGACGAGGTCCTCAAGGCGTATGAGCGCGAGACCGGCAAATAGACTCTCCGCCGGTTCCCCGGCACCTACGCGGCCTCCGCCGGGGCTCTTCGGCGGAGGCCGCGCCGGTGTCCGGATCGCGGACGCCCCGTGGCGTCCACCACCCCCGGCGGTACGCCCCGCACAAGATCTCCTCCCGTCGGATGACGTCAATTTCCTTGCGCACGGGGAAGGTTGGCGAGGCAGGACGCGTTGTTCCTGTGCGCGTAACACCCCGACGTATCGATGAGCGTTGTACAACGTAAGCTGTACCGGTGCTGATTCGTGGCAAGTGGGGCGATACCGCCTGGCCAAACGGCCTGCAGGCGTGCTCCGCACTCGGCAGAGCGGGCGGCGTGTCCGGAATGGGATGTTTTGGGTCAGCAGTGTAGAACGGGAGATGTGACGGCAATGACGGAAGATCTCCAGCTCCGAGGTGCTCACGCCGTCCCAGCGCCGGGCGGCCGGTGGTGACCCGTACCCGGCAGGCGCGCCCCGATGCTGCCGTGCCCAGCACCCTCGACAAGGCCGCGGACGAGAATTTCCCCGTCGCGCCGTTCTTCCTGCCGCGCGCCTGGCGCGACGACCTGATGGCCGTCTACGGCTACGCCCGCCTCGTCGATGACATCGGTGACGGTGATCTTGCCCCCGGCGGCGCGGACGCCCGACACCTCGGCCTCGATCCCGCGCAGACCGACGACCGGCTTGCCATGCTCGACGCCTTCGAGGCCGATCTGCACCGGGTCTTCGGCACCGCGGGCGACGGCCCGCACCACCCCCTGCTGCGCGCGTTGCGCCCCACCGTGCGGTGCCGCGGGCTCACCCCCGAGCCCTTCCTGGGCCTCATCGAGGCCAATCGCCAGGATCAGAAGGTCCGCCGCTACGGGACCTACGACGAACTCGCCGCCTACTGCGAGCTCTCCGCCAATCCCGTGGGCCGGCTGGTCCTGCAGATCACCGGAACCGCCAGCCCCGAGCGTGTCCGCCGCTCCGATGCCGTCTGCACGGCCCTGCAGATCATCGAGCACCTCCAGGACGTCACCGAGGACCTCGGCCGCGACCGGATCTATCTTCCCGCGGACGACATGGCGCGATTCCACGTCCGTGAAACCGACCTGGCCGCCCCTTCGGGGGGCGCGTCGGTGCGCTCACTGGTCGCGTACGAAGCGGAACGCGCTCGGGAACTGCTGAATGAAGGCACCCCTCTGGTGGGTAGCGTCCACGGCAGGCTCAAGGTGCTTCTCGCCGGATTCGTGGGCGGGGGGCGTGCCGCCCTCACCGCGATCGCGGCCGCCGGGTTCGACGTACTGCCCGGACCGCCCAAGCCCACCAAGCCCAGCCTGCTGCGCGAGGCGGGAGTTGTCTTGCGAAGAGCGCGGAGAGAGGGGTGAGCCGGACCGTGGAGGGACAGACGACCTACATGTCGGCACCGGTACAGGCCGCATACAGGTACTGCGAGGCGGTCACCGGACAGCAGGCGCGTAACTTCGCGTACGGCATCAGGCTGTTGCCGGCCGAGAAGCGACAGGCCATGTCGGCGCTGTACGCCTTCTCCCGCCGCGTCGACGACATCGGTGACGGTGCGCTGGAGCCGGAGACCAAGCGGATTCGCCTGGAGAGCACCCGCGCGGTCCTGGACCGGATCCGCGGCGGCGCGATCGACGAGGACGACACCGATCCGGTGGCCGTCGCGCTCGCCGATGCCGCGCGCCGATTCGCGATCCCGCTCGGCGGGCTCGACGAACTCATCGACGGCGTGCTGATGGATGTGCGCGGTGCGACGTACGAGACCTGGGACGACCTCAAGGTCTACTGCCGTTGCGTCGCGGGTGCGATCGGCCGCCTCAGCTTGGGAGTCTTCGGTACGGAACCAGGCGCTCCGGGTGCCGACCGGGCCGCGGAGTACGCCGACACGCTGGGCCTCGCGCTCCAGCTGACCAACATCCTGCGTGACGTGCGCGAGGACGCGGGCAACGGACGCACGTACCTGCCCGCCGACGACCTGGCCAAGTTCGGCTGCTCGGCCGGCTTCCACCGGGCCACCCCGCCGTCCGGCGCGGACTTCGCGGGCCTGGTGCACTTCGAGGTCCGGCGTGCCCGCGCGCTGTTCGCCGAGGGGTACCGGCTGCTGCCGATGCTGGACCGGCGCAGTGGCGCCTGTGTCGCGGCCATGGCGGGCATCTACCGGCGGCTGCTCGACCGGATCGAGCGCGATCCCGAGGCGGTGCTGCGCGGCCGGGTCTCGCTGCCGGGCCACGAGAAGGCGTATGTCGCAGTGCGTGGACTCTCGGGTCTGGACGCCCGGTACATCTCGCGCCGGACGGCCGGGAGGCGTGTCTGATGCGCCGCACGGACATCTCGCGCACCATGTGCATCACAGAAACACGTTGCGATCAGTGGTCAACCTTCTGGTGTACTGACGCGTCCCTGACTGAAGTGACCCGGCGAAAGGAGGACGCATGACGGACGACGGCCCGCGTTCCTCCCGGGCGGTGGTGATCGGCGGCGGGCTCGCCGGCATCACCGCAGCCCTGCGTCTCGCCGACGCCGGGCTTGACGTGACCCTGCTCGAAGGGCGGCCCAGGCTCGGCGGACTCGCCTTCTCCTTCCGGCGCGGCGAACTGACGGTCGACAACGGACAGCACGTCTACCTGCGTTGCTGCACCGCGTACCGCTGGTTCCTCGACCGCGTCGACGGGACCCGCCTGGCGCCCCTGCAAAACCGTTTGGACGTGCCCGTCCTCGATGTCGGGCGCCCCTCGGGCCCCCGGCTGGGACGGCTGCGCCGCAACGCGCTGCCGGTGCCGTTCCACCTCGCCGCGGGCCTCGCCGGCTATCCGCACCTCTCGCTCGCCGAGCGGGCGGGCGTCGGACGCGCCGCACTGGCGCTGGGCCGCCTGGACCCGGACGACCCCGCGCTCGACGCCGTCGACTTCGGCAGCTGGCTCGCCCGGCACGGCCAGTCGCCGCGCACCATCGAGGCCCTCTGGGACCTGGTCGGCGTTGCCACGCTCAACGCCACCGCGCCGAACTCCTCACTGGCCCTCGCCGCGAAAGTCTTCAAGACCGGACTCCTCTCCGAGCCCGGCGCCGCCGACATCGGCTGGGCGAGCGTTCCGCTCGGTGAGGTGCACGACACGCTGTCCCGCAAGGCCCTCGACTCCGCCGGAGTGCGCACCGAACTCCGTACGAAGGCCTCCTCCCTCACCCGTTCGGAGGATGGCTGCTGGATCGTCGACACCGGCGGCGAACGGATCGAAGCGGACGCCGTGGTCCTCGCCGTCCCCCAGCGCGAGACCCACGGGCTGCTGCCGGAGGGCGCGCTCGACGAGCCGGAGCGGCTGCTCGACATCGGCACGTCGCCGATCCTCAATGTGCACGTCGTCTACGACCGCAAGGTGCTGCGTCGCCCGTTCTTCGCCGCGCTCGGCTCCCCGGTCCAGTGGGTCTTCGACCGTACGGATGCCTCGGGGCTCACCGGACCCGGGCAGTACCTCGCGGTGTCCCAGTCCGCCGCCGACGAGGAGATCGACCTGCCCGTCGCCGAGCTGAGGGAGCGTTACCTGCCGGAGCTGGAGCGGCTCCTTCCGGCCGCCCGCACCGCGGGGATCAGGGATTTCTTCGTCACCCGGGAGCGCACGGCGACCTTCGCCCCCGCTCCCGGCGTCGGCCGGCTGCGGCCCGGAGCCCGCACCCGGGTGCCCGGCCTCAGCCTGGCCGGAGCATGGACGGCCACGGGCTGGCCCGCGACGATGGAGGGTGCCGTCCGCAGCGGGTTCAGCGCGGCGGACGTCGCGCTCCGGACACTCGGCCGCTCCCATGAACATCCGCTGCAGGAGGCGGCATGAGCAGTACCACCGGAACAAAAGGAGAGTCAGTGACCCCGGCGAATCCGGCTTACGACCCCGTGGCCGACACCACGGACGTCACCGCGCTTCTGGAGCGCGGACGGGCCCTTTCCGCGCCGGTGCTCCGGGCCGCCGTTGACCGGCTCGCACCGCCCATGGACACCGTCGCCGCCTACCACTTCGGCTGGATCGACGCCCAGGGACGGCCCTCCGACGGCGACGGCGGCAAGGCCGTCCGTCCGGCGCTCGCCCTGCTGTCCGCGGAGGCGGCCGGGGCCGCGGCGGAGGCCGGCGTCCCCGGCGCCGTGGCCGTCGAACTCGTGCACAACTTCTCGCTGCTGCACGACGACCTGATGGACGGCGACGAACAGCGCCGCCACCGCGACACCGTCTGGAAGGTGCACGGCCCCGCCCAGGCGATCCTGGTCGGGGACGCGCTCTTCGCGCTCGCCAACGAGATCCTGCTGGAGCTCGGCACCGTCGAGGCGGGCCAGGCGGCGCGTCGGCTGACCGTCGCCACCCGCAAGCTCATCGACGGGCAGGCCCAGGACATCTCCTACGAGCACCGGGAGCGGGTCACCGTCGAGGAGTGCCTGGAGATGGAGGGCAACAAGACCGGCGCCCTGCTGGCCTGCGCCTGCTCCATCGGTGCGGTACTCGGCGGCGCCGACGACCGTACCGCCGACACCCTGGAGGCGTACGGCTACCACCTCGGCCTCGCTTTCCAGGCCGTCGACGATCTGCTCGGCATCTGGGGCGACCCCGAGTCCACCGGCAAGCAGACCTGGAGCGATCTGCGTCAGCGCAAGAAGTCCCTGCCGGTCGTCGCCGCGCTCGCCGCAGGCGGCCCGGCCTCGGAGCGCCTCGGCGAACTGCTCGCCGCCGACGCGAAGAGCATTGATTTCGACAGCTTCTCCGAAGAGGAGTTCGCCGCCCGTGCGGCGCTCATCGAGGAGGCGGGCGGCCGCGAATGGACCGCCCAGGAGGCCCGTCGACAGCATGCCGTCGCCATCGAGGCGCTGCACCGGGTCGACATGCCGCAGACCGTGCGGGCGCAGCTCACAGCGCTCGCGGACTTCGTCGTCGTACGAAAGAGATGATCACCATCTGCTCCATATGACTCGCAGTCGCCGGCCGGTGCCCCTCCCGGGCACCGGCCGACGGAGACCCCAGCACAGCAGAGGACCGAACTGCAAGAAGGGGAAGCCATGACAGCGACGACCGACGGAAGCACCGGGGCTGTGAAACCCCGCGCAGCCTCGGCCAGTAGTCCGACCGACACAACCATCGTCGCGGACGACGTACTCGCCGCCGCGCGGCGGGCCGCGGAACGCTCGGTGGAGCACCTCCTCGGCAGACAGGACGAGCAGGGCTGGTGGAAGGGCGACCTCGCCACCAACGTCACCATGGACGCCGAAGACCTGCTGCTCCGTCAATTCCTCGGCATCCAGGACCAGACCGTCGTCCAGGCCACCGGCCGCTTCATCCGCGGCGAACAGCTCGGTGACGGCACCTGGGCCACCTTCCACGGCGGCCCCGGCGAACTCTCCACCACCATCGAAGCGTACGTGGCACTGCGGCTGGCCGGAGACCGGCCGGACGAACCGCACATGGCCCGCGCTTCGGAATGGATCAGGGAACAGGGCGGGATCGCGGCGAGCCGTGTCTTCACCCGGATCTGGCTCGCCCTCTTCGGCTGGTGGAAGTGGGACGACCTGCCGGAGCTCCCGCCCGAGCTGATGTTCTTCCCCAAGTGGGCCCCGCTCAACATCTATGACTTCGGCTGCTGGGCACGCCAGACCATCGTGCCGCTCACCATCGTCTCGGCCAAGCGGCCGGTCCGCCCAGCTCCCTTCGCGCTCGACGAACTCCACGCCGATCCGCGCCTGCCGAACCCGCCCAGGCGTGTTGCTCCGGCGGCGAGTTGGGACGGAGTGTTCCAGCGCCTCGACAAGGCACTGCACGCGTATCACAAGGTCGCACCACGCAAGCTGCGCCGGGCCGCCATGAACGCCGCGGCCCGCTGGATCATCGAGCGCCAGGAGAACGACGGCTGCTGGGGCGGCATCCAGCCGCCCGCCGTGTACTCCGTCATCGCGCTGCACCTGCTCGGCTACGACCTGGACCACCCGGTGATGCGGGCCGGACTCGAATCACTCGACCGGTTCGCCGTCTGGCGCGAGGACGGCGCCCGGATGATCGAGGCATGCCAGTCGCCGGTCTGGGACACCTGCCTCGCGACCATCGCCCTCGCCGACGCCGGGGTCCGCCCCGACCACCCGGCGCTCGTGAGGGCCGCGGACTGGATGCTCGGCGAAGAGGTCGTCCGTCCCGGCGACTGGTCCGTGCGCCGCCCCCGGCTCAACCCCGGCGGCTGGGCGTTCGAGTTCCACAACGACAACTACCCGGACATCGACGACACCGCGGAGGTGGTCCTCGCGCTGCGCCGGGTCCGCCACCCCGACCAGGCCCGCGTCGAGGCCGCCATCCGGCGCGGGGTGCGCTGGAACCTCGGCATGCAGTCCCGCAACGGGGCCTGGGGCGCGTTCGACGCGGACAACACCAGTGCCTTCCCCAACCGGCTGCCCTTCTGCGACTTCGGTGAGGTCATCGATCCGCCGTCCGCCGATGTCACCGGGCACGTGGTGGAGATGCTCGCCGTCGAAGGCCGGTCCGGACACCCGGCGACCCGGCGCGGCGTCGAGTGGCTGCTCGCCGAACAGGACGTGGAGGGCGGCTGGTTCGGCCGCTGGGGCGTCAACTACGTATACGGCACGGGGTCGGTGGTGCCCGCCCTGGTGGCCGCCGGACTGCCCGTCACCCATCCGGCGATCCGCCGGGCGGTCGGCTGGCTGGAGTCCGTGCAGAACGACGACGGCGGCTGGGGCGAGGACCTCCGCTCGTACCAGGAGGACAAGTGGATCGGGCACGGCGCCTCGACCGCCTCCCAGACCGCGTGGGCCCTGCTCGCGCTGCTCGCCGCGGGCCGACGGGACAGTGAGGCCGTGCGGCGGGGAGTGTCCTGGCTCACCGAGACCCAGCAGGCCGACGGTTCCTGGGACGAGCCGTACTTCACCGGCACCGGCTTTCCCTGGGATTTCTCCATCAACTACCACCTCTACCGGCAGGTCTTCCCGCTCACCGCACTCGGGCGGTACGTGCACGGCGAACCGTTTGCCGACCGCGCGGCCACCCGCAAGGGGGCCTGATGGGCGATGGTCCGGGGCCGGCCCGCCCCGCAGCGCCGCTGCTGATCGCCTGCGCGCTCGGCATCGAGCAATTCGCCCTGCGCAGCGGCAGGGGCAGGGCCGGTGACGCCCCGGGTCCGGTGACCGTGCTCCGTACCGGCATGGGGCCCAGGGCCGCCGAGGCCGCGGTGTCTCGCGCGCTCGATCCGGACCGGGCGCCCGGCACCGCCGTCCTCGCCTCCGGATTCTGCGCCGGCCTGTCACCCGGAATGCACCCCGGGGACCTGGTGGTGGCCGACGAGACCCGGGGAGCCGGGGACTCGACGGTCTGCACCGGCACGGGCCTGCTCGCCGAGGCCCTTGCCCGGACGGTGCCCGGCCGCACCGTTCACACCGGTCCGCTGACCGGTTCCGCCCACGTCGTACGCGGACATGAGCGGGCCGATCTGCGGGCCACCGGAGCGATCGCGGTGGACATGGAGTCCGCCGCCACCCTGCGCGCAGCCCTGCGGTCCGGGCCTCGCCCGGTTGCGGCCGTACGGGTGGTCGTGGACGCTCCGGAGCACGAGCTCGTCCGCATCGGGACGATACGCGGTGGAATATCGGCTTTCCGTGTTCTCCGTGCCGTCCTGCCGGCTTTCTATGAATGGCACCGATCTTTGCTGCTCCCCAGGAGGTGAGCCAGATGGCCATGCCGCTCCGTCAGTCCATCAAGGTTGCGACGTATCTCGTCGAACAGAAGCTCCGCAAGCGGGACAAGTTCCCGCTCATCGTGGAACTGGAGCCGTTGTTCGCCTGCAATCTCGCGTGCGAGGGCTGTGGGAAGATCCAGCATCCGGCGGGAGTGCTCAAGCAGCGCATGCCGGTCGCCCAGGCTGTGGGCGCCGTGCTCGAATCGGGTGCCCCGATGGTCTCCATCGCGGGTGGCGAGCCGCTGATGCATCCGCAGATCGATGAAATCGTGCGGCAGTTGGTCGCGCGGAAGAAATACGTCTTCCTCTGCACCAACGCGATGTTGCTGCGGAAGAAGATCGAGAAATTCAAGCCCTCGCCGTACTTCGCGTTCGCCGTGCACATCGACGGGCTGCGGGAGCGGCACGATGAATCGGTCGCCAAGGAGGGAGTGTTCGACGAGGCGGTGGCGGCGATCAAGGAGGCCAAGCGGCGCGGCTTCCGGGTCACCACGAACTCCACCTTCTTCAACACCGACACCCCGCAGACCGTCATCGAGGTCCTCAACTATCTCAATGACGATCTGAAGGTCGACGAGATGATGATCTCGCCCGCCTACGCGTACGAGAAGGCGCCCGACCAGGAGCACTTCCTGGGCGTCGAACAGACCCGCGAACTGTTCAAGAAGTCGTTCGCGGGCGGCAACCGGGGCCGCTGGCGGCTGAACCACTCGCCGCTCTTCCTGGACTTCCTGGAGGGCAAGGCGGACTTCCCGTGCACCGCGTGGGCGATCCCGAACTACTCGCTCTTCGGCTGGCAGCGGCCCTGCTATCTGATGGCCGACGGGTACGTCCCCACGTATCGCGAACTCATCGAGAAGACCGACTGGGACAAGTACGGCCGCGGCAAGGACCCGCGCTGTGCCAACTGCATGGCGCACTGCGGCTACGAGCCCACCGCCGTCCTCGCCACCATGGGGTCGCTGAAGGAATCCCTGCGCGCCGCGCGCGAGACCGTCTCCGGGAACGGGTGACGTCATGACCGCTGGAGAGCCGGTCGCTCTGGGTCTCCCCGAGCTGCCGGCCCGGCCGATCGCGATGCGCCGCCACTCGCGGCGCATCCAGGTCGGGTCGGTTGCCGTGGGCGGGGATGCGCCGGTGTCGGTGCAGTCGATGACCACGACGCGTACGTCGGATGTGGGTGCGACGTTGCA
>NZ_JBEYTM010000057.1:0-51991 GCF_040643055.1 Streptomyces sp. NPDC047515 | reverse complement strand
CCTCGCCCGCCAGCGCATCAGCGTCCTGTTCGCGATGCTCCGCGACGGCACCTTCTACGAGTCCCGAACCCCCACCGTCACCCTCGCCGCATGAACGGGACCCACACCCCCAAAACCGACAGCGCGGGATTGACGAACGACATAGAGGCACCCCCCCCCCGCAACCCTTCCACCGTAAGTGACAGTGATGACGAAGCGAGATCACCTTGTGTATCAAATTGGCGCTTCAGCTTCGCCTTTCATCGTAGGGAGGCCTGCCGTGGGACGAGTTGAAATCAGGCGAAGCGGCGGGAGTGGACCCGTAAGGCGTGTTCGTGGGCTGATGCTGAGGCGGGGTCTGCTGGTACGGGTTGGGGTACGGGGGTTGTTGCGTATAAGCGGGCGTGACAGCTGCGGCTGCAGACTTGCGGCGGCGGGAGCGGATGGTCAGGGCGGCGGCCACTGCGCCGATGAGCGCGACTGCGCCGATTCCGATGCCGATCCAGAGGCCGGTATTGCTGCTGTTGTCGTCGGATGCGGGGGCTGCTGCGGCGGGTTTGTCGTTGTCCTTTGAACTTCCGGTCGCCTTGGAAGGCTCGGAGGAAGGACTGGGCTTCTCGGCCGCCGCAAAGTCGGGGAGCGGGTAAACATCCGCCGGGCCGGGGTCTCCGGGGGTCTTGAGTGCGATGCGGGGGCGGACGCAGCCGTAGCCCACGTAGTCATTGCGCTTGGCACCGCTGGTCGGGCCACCGGCCGTGTTCAGCATGACGCGGAGGACCTGGTTGTTGGTCCAGTCGGGGTGCTTGGACCAGATGAGGGCGGCAGAGGCGGAGGCGATGGCAGTGGCGTCACTAGTTCCGTGAGACTTACACAACTGCGTTCCGCCCGTACATGCGTGAACCATGTCGATACCTGGTGCCGAGAGGTCCACCTGAGCACCGTGCTGGGACTCTTCAGTCTTTTCTATACCCCTATCAAGCGCCCCGACACCAATGACACCCGGGGTCGCCGCAGGGTACTCCAGGCCATTATCCTTATTGCCACTGTTTCCAACTGCGGCAAAAACTAGAGACCCCTTTCCAATAGCATACTTTACGGCATCCGAAAGCTCCTGCGAGCCAGTTTCGTCACCTTGCGAAATATTAATAACCTTGGCGCCCCCGTCGACCGCAAATCGAATACCCGCGGAAACATCTTCGCTGAAATTCACACTCCCGGTCGCACCATTAACCTTCCCAGTATCGTCCCTCAGCCGAATGGGCAAGATCTTAGCTCCCGGAGCGAGCCCGAAGGCGCCGTCACCTCCACCCGATTTCCCCGTTCCTGCGATCAGACCGGCCATGGACGTCCCGTGACCGTTATAGTCAACCCTTTCGTCTCCAGGCGATCCGTGCGCCAAATCCAGCCCTTTGAGTACCTGTCCAAGAAGATCAGGGTTTGAGGAGTCCACACCGGTGTCAATGACTGCAACTTTCACGTTTTCACCAGTACTTGACTTCCACATCTGGTCAGCCTTCATTACATCCAGATGCCATTGATCCGATCGAACAGAATCCGTAAATGCAGGAATAGCCCCAACCAGCAGCAGCCCCAGCGCGGTGGACACTACAGTTCCACAGCGAGCAACCCTCGCCATACGGATGCTACTGGTATGCATTCAGATCCCTTTCAGCGAATTCTCACTGCTTAGTCGATGACTGGAGGCACCACAGGGCGCCCGCTCTGCCAAGTCGCCTCGTCCTCTGTGAGGTAATTTGACCTCTCCTCGCCTTCGCCGCGTCGGGCATTGCCCTGGCGCTGCGGGGCAACACCCGATCGCCCTGCGCTAGCACCCACGCCCTCAGCACCCCGCACCAAACCTGTACCACCCGGGGTGAAGGGCCGGGCACTCGTACGTCCAGGCTGCTGTGGGCGGCCACCGACAATTCCGCCCGTCTCACCTGTCAAGCGTCGACCGTCGACTACGCCATTCCGGCCGCCGCCGAGGCCGCCCGTACCCATGCCGTGCATCATTGGTCCACGGCCGGAGTGAGTTCCCTCGCCACCGATTACGGTGCCGCGAGGGAGACCACCCATCGGCCGACCGGAAGTCTGCGGAGCAGGGCGGCCACCAACGATGCCGCTATCGCCTGCCGGTCGGCTGACCGGCCCAGTTGCCTGGCTCACCCTGCCCGAAGAGATCGGCAGACGTCCCCCTCCCGGAGTCCTATTACTGCCGGTCGTTGCGGGTGGCGAGACAGGACCCGTACTGACGATGGGTGGCAATCCGCTGGGGCCGGGAGGACTACCACGGTCGACCGTTCCTCCAGCGGGCAAACTTGGGGGAGTTGCCGTCGGCACCGCTGGGGTGTCCGGCAACACAGCAACACTGTCTATGTCCATGCCCACGGGGCGCGACACCGCGTGAACCGCCGATGAGGGCGCACTCACCATCCCAGCCTGTACTGCCGTTCTGCCTTCCGGCTCAGGGCCGTGTGCGGCCACGCTGGCACTACTCGCGTAACCTCCTGCGGCGCTGGATGCATCTCCCTGTCGGTAGTACTCCCCACGTCCCCCCGATTTGTCTTCGGCCCTGTCTGGCGCGATCACCCCGGGCACGGCCGGAAATACCGGCTTCTCCAGATCCTTCATCTGCGACGACGAGAAGGTGTAGGTCTGCGCCAGCTTCCGCATTTGCGCAGCCGCCTCCTCGCGGTTCTTCTCCTTCGCCGCGATCAGGTCCTTGGCCAACGTCACCGCATCGGGATCGTTCCGCGCAGCAAGAGCCGCATCCAGGTTCGCCTGATCCCCCGCGTGGGGCCGAGGAATCGCGGTCTGAGCCAACGTGACCGCATGCGATGCCTCGCCCAGGCACTTCGACACAGCCTCGCTGTAGTCCCCCAGCCGAAGCGTCGCATTGGCCAGGTCCGCACTCCATGTACGAAACGCGTCGGCCCCTTCGCCCTTCCACTCCACCCACTGCGGGCGGACCTTCAAGTCCTGGGCAATCTTGTGGATCTCCGACGCCGCGCTCTTCAGTCGATCTGCAGCCCCCTGGATCTCACCGCTGCTGGCCTGGTCCAGCCACTTCAGCATCTCCTCGTGAGTCTTGCTGTCGAAATCCGTACCCATGACGCTGCCCCTCTCCCCGTCCCCGTCCTTCGCATGCAGAGAACATGTCCACCGGCATTAATTAGGCATGGCTGCCCGATGTGTCCCCCGGCTCCTCCGATTTGGCCTGAGGCTCGTGCGCCTTCTTCGCCGCAGCGTCCGCCGCGGCCTGTTCGGCCTTGTGGTGCGCCTCCGTGCTGCCCTGGATCGCGAGCATTCGCTGACGGACATCCAAGTCGACGTGCTCGTAACCCTTGTGGGATGCGAGGACCGCGATGCTCATGCCCTCGATGGAGTCGGACAGCAGCTGAGACAGCCCTTCCAGCTCCTTGATGACCGCGGAGTACGAGCCGTGGAGAGCCTCTGCCTCCATCCACCCCTTCTCACCGCCGCCGAACTTCTCGCGCCCCATCGTGTCCTCTCCGACCTTCCCCGGCCCGGCCGGAGACGCCTTGAGGTTGCGCAGGAGTTCGTCGACGCGTTCGCGAAACTTGGTGAACGACGAGAGTTCGGTGAATAGTTCGTTCGCGGCGCCCGGGGCCACCGCCCCCATTGCGCCCACGGCACCCACGAAACTCAGTGGATACGCCGAAGACTCCGCCCCTGGATCACTCTGTCCCACAGCACCCTCCCCCGTTTAGCAACAGCCGATTGACGCTTCGACTTCAGCCTTGGGGTTCACCTTAGTCAGCAGTGGTGACAGTGCGCACCTCCGGGTTGCAGGTGCAACCCGGATCACGCCAACCTTGCAGGGCTCAGGACTTGGGGGCTGCCACCGCCGCCTGGGGCCTGATGGGGAGGCGGTTGATCGGGCGGCCGGTGGCGGCTCGTACCGCTGCGGCCACCGCTGCGGGGGAGGTCACCACGGGGATCGCGGAGGCGGGCTTGGCGCCGAAGGGGGCTACCACGTCTCGTTCCTCGATGAGTTTGACGATGCGAATGTCCGGCGCATCCAGGGCCGTCGGCAGTGCGTAGCCGGTGAGGTCGGGGTGGCGGATCAGGCCGCGGGCGCTGCGGAGGTTCTCGGTGAGGGCGGCGCCGATGCCCTGGGTGATGCCCGCTTCGATACGGGTCGCCAGTTGGGACGGGTTGAGGATCCGGCCGACGTCCTGGGCGACGGCCATCTCCACGACCCGGACCGAGCCGAGTTCGATGTCCACGTCCACCACCGCGCGGATCGCGCAGAAGGCGAGGCCGACGAAGGCGTCGCCCTGGCCGGACTCGTCCAGGGGTTCGGTCGGGTGGGGGCGGCACTGGGCGGTGGCCCAGAGTTCCTTGCCGTCCATCGCTTCCGTGACCGTCGTGGACAGCACCCCGTCGTAGGAGGTGATCTTGCCGCCGGCGATCTGCAGCAGCTCCGTGGACATGCCGAACTTGTGGGCCAGGGGCTGGAGAAGCTGTGTCCGGACCATCTTGGCGGCGCGTTCCACCGCTCCCGCCGAAACCCAGGTGTGGCGACCGTGCGTGGCGGGACCCGCCGGGGGCTGATCGGTGTCGACGGACGCCACATGGACCTCTTCGATGCCCAGGGTCTCCTGGACCACCTGGCGGGCGAGGGTCGAGAAGCCCTGGCCCGTCTCCACCGCGGCGCAGATGACCGTGGCGACGCCGTCGTGGACCCTGACGGTGGCCGTGGAGACCTCGTCGGCGCCCTCCGCTCCGAGCATGTGGACCATGCCGAGCGCATAGCCGACGCCCCGGCGCACCGCACCTGGCTCGCCAGCGCCCTCCGGGCCGCCGGGGAGCAGCCAGTCGTCCTCCGGGGAGTCCTTGGGGAGAGAGGGGAGAGGGAAGTTCCTTACGGACTCCAGGAGTTCGTTCACCGGCGCCGGACAGGTCACCGTCTGGCCGGTGGGGAGGATGTCGCCGGTGGACAGGGCGTTGCGCAGCCGCAGCTCGGCCGGGTCGATGCCGAGTTTGGCGGCCAGCTTGTCCATCTGGCCCTCGTACGCCGCGCAGACCTGCATCGCACCCTCACCGCGCACATGGCCGGACGGCGGGTTGTTCGTACGGACCGCCCAGCCCTCGATGAAGGCGTGCGGGACGACGTACGGGCCACAGGCGAAGGCGACCGCCGCGGCCAGTGACTCGGACGAGGCGTCGGCGTACGCGCCCGCGTCGAGCAGGATCTGCGCCTCGACCTTCACCAGCCGGCCCTCGGCGTCCGCGTGGTGGCGGTAGCGCAGGAGCGTCGGGTGGCGGTGGGCGTGGCCGAGGAAGGACTCCTCGCGGGTGGCGGCCAGTTTGACCGGGCAGCCGGTACGCAGGGCCAGCAGGCCCAGCGGGAGCTGGAAACCGGGGTCCTCGCGGTCGCCGGTCGCGCCGGGGACACCGGTGACGACGACCTTGACCCGGTCCGGTTCGAGACCGAAGCAGGCGGCGGCAAGGTCGCGGTCGGTGTGCGGGTCGGTGGAGGCCGTGTAGATCTCCACGCCGCCGTCGGGCCGGGGCACGGCGAGTCCGGCCTCGGCGCCGATCGGGGCCGGGTCCTGACGGCCGATGCGGTACAGGCCCTCGACGATGACCTCGCCGACGACCTCCGGGTCGCCGTAGCGCAGCGGGATGTGGCGGATCAAATTGCCGTCGGGGTGCAGCGGTTCGGCCTCGAACGCCTTCTCCGGATCGGTGACCGGTTCCAGGACCTCGTACTCGACGGCGATGGCCGCGGCGGCGAGCCGAGCCGTGTCGGGGTGGTCGGCGGCGACCGCGGCGATCGGCTCACCGTGGTGTCGGACCAGGTCGGAGGCGAAGACCGGACGGTCGACGACCCTGCGTCCGTACGCGCCCTCCCCCGGGACGTCCGCGTGCGTGATGACGGCCCGTACCCCCGGCATCTCGGCGGCGCCCGAGGTGTCGATGGACAGGATGCGGGCGTGCGGGTGCGGGGAGCGGAGGACGGCCGCCCACAGCAGGCCCTCGGCCCAGAGGTCGGCGGCGTACGGGAAGGTGCCCTCGGTCTTAACGCGCGCGTCGGCGGCCGGGAGGGAGACGCCGAGGCCTAGCGCGGGCTGCTCGGTGTCGGGTCCTTCCACCGAGGGGGCGGTGATCCGTGTGCTGGTCGCGTTGGCAGCGGTGGCTGCGTCGTTGCTCACGCCATGCCTCCGTCCTGCGAGTGCGGCTGGACACCACCGGCGCCGGCGGCGGCCTGATGCGGAATGCGGGCCTCGTCGGACTCCGGGGACGGGGAGTCCGACGAGGCGGATCCGGCGCCGGCTTCGCGGCCTGCGACGACCTCGTTCACGGCGTCGAGGACGCCCCGGTAGCCGGAGCAGCGGCAGAGGTTGCCGCAGAGTGCTTGACGCGTCTCCAGTTCGCTGGGGGCGTGGTTGCCCTCCAGGAGGTCGTGGACGGTCATGGCCATGCCCGGGATGCAGAAACCACACTGGACGGCACCGCACTTGGCGAGGGCACGCTGGACGTCGGACGGCTCACCGTCCACGGCCAGACCTTCGACCGTACGGACCTCGCTCCCGGCCGTGATCGCCGCGGGGACCAGGCAGGAGGCGACCAGACGGCCGTCCACCTGGACGTTGCAGGCGCCGCACTCGCCCTGTGAACAGCCGTCCTTGGCACCGGCGAGGCCGAGGCGCTCGCGCAGCACGTAGAGCAGCGACTCGCCGACCCAGGCGTCGGTGACGGGGCGGTCGGCGCCGTTCACGTGCAGGACGTAGGAGGTGGCGGGGTGTTCGCTGGGGACGTCGAGGGGTTGGGCTTCGAGGGGCTGGGCTTCGAGGAGCTGAGCCTCGACGGGTTCGACTTCGAGGGGCTCGGCGTCGCCGGATTGAGTTTCGGAGGTCTGCTCTTCGGCGGATTGCGCTTCGACGGGGTGGGCTTCGGAGGTCTGCGCTTCGAGCGGCGGGGCCTTTGGCAGTGGCGCCTCTCCCGGGGTGCCCCGGAGGGGTGCGTCGAAGTCCGTGGCTGCTGTCGCACCCGGCTCCGCGTCGGGCGCCGTGCCGGTCGACGGCTCGGCCGGGCGCTGCTCGGGCAGGCTGTCGGCCGCCGGTGCGGCATCGACGGCGGGGACCTGCGAGAGGTCCACTCCTAGAGCGGGGGTGCCTCCGGTGACAGGGGCGGGGCCGTCCTCGACGACGGTGACCGGTGCCTCCGGTGCCGCCTCGGAGGCCTGCGGGGACTCCTCGTACGCCCCAGAAGACGTCACGGAAGACATCGCGGACGCCGTCGCGGAAAGCTGTGAATCGGGCGCGGGAAGCTGTGAATCGGGCGCGGGAAGCTGTGAACCGGGCGCGGAATCGGCTTCCGGCGCGTGCTGCGGCTCGATGTCCGCGCCTGGGGCCGGCTCCACAGCGGGCTCAGGCCCGACCTCGGCCTCGGGCTCCGCGACCGGCTGCTGTGTCGCCCACGGTGCGGGCGCACCGCCCGGCAACGTGGCCGGAGGAGTCCGGTCCGCATACCACTGGGAGGCGAGAGCCGAGGCCGCGAACTCGCCGGACTCCTCCGGGAGGTCGCCATCGGCGACCGGAATCGTCCACTGACCGGTGTGGCCGGACTCGCCGGTGTGGTCGGACTGGCCGGTGTGGCCGGCCGGTCCGGACTGGCCACCATGAACACCGTGGCCGATCGAACCGCCCTGGTCACCATGAACACCGTGGCCGATCGAACCGCCTTGGTCGGCATGCCCCCCATGGCCGGTGTGACCACCGTGTTCGACGTGAGCGCCGTGGTCGACATGACCACCGTGGTCGACATGAGCGCCGTGGTCGGCATGGCTCGTATGGTCGGCATGTCCGACGAACTCCGTGGGTCCGGCGGCCTGCGCGGACTCGGTGAAGTTCCACTGGCCGGTCGCGGCCGACGTTCCCCCGTACTGATCCTGCTGCGGGTACCCGTATCCGTACTGCGGCTGCTGCTGGTTCGGGTCCGGCCAGTGCACCACGTCGGGTTCCGGCTGCTCCGCTCCCGTGCCCTGCTGGCTCTGCGTCTGCATGACCCAGCTGCCCGTGGCCGCCGGGTCGGGCCCGGCCGCCGGCGTCAGCGGCACGATCATCGGCGGTACGTAGCCCTGGCCGGGCGCGGCCAGCGGGATGTTCGCCAGGTCCTCCGGCGGCAGGTGGACGAAGGCGGTCGCCTCGGCGTCGTACTCGCCGCCCTGCGGCGTCGGCTGCCAGCCCCCGTGCTGCGGCTGCTCCCGCTGCCCGTGCTGTTCGTTGTGTTCCTCGTTGCTCACGACAGTGCCCTCCCCAGCGCGCGTCGGGCCAGCGCGGCGACGGTACGCCGCAGATGCAGTACGGCGGGGGGCAGTGGTGGTGCCTCTCCCCCGTCGGCGGGCGGTGCCTGGTCCGGGATGCAGGCCGCGGCGACGTACTCGCCGAAGGCGGCCAGCGCGTCGGGGGCCAGACCCCGTTCGCCGTCCCAGTCGATCAGTGAGGCGATCCAGCGTTCGGCCTCCAGCGGGCGCAGCGGCATCGGCGCGATGGCGCCGACCGCGCAGCGCACCCCGCGCCGGGCCGGGTCGAGGACGATCGCGACGGATGCGGTGGCGCGGCCGGGACCGGTGCGGCCGGTGGCCTTCAGGAAGACCTGGGGGGCGTGCAGCAGCGGTACGCGGACGAAGCCGATCAGTTCGGCGGGTTCGAGCATGTCGCGGCCGGCCAGCAGGTGCGAGACCGGGATCTCGCGGCGGGCGCCTCCCGGGCCCGCGATGACGAGCTCGGCCTCCAGAGCGGCGAGCACCGGCAGGGCGTCACCGGTCGGGGCCGCGGTGGCGATGTTGCCGCCGAGCGTTCCGGCGTTCCGGATCTGGGGCGGGCCCGCGGCGCGCGCGGACGCGGCCAGGGCGGGGATGAGGGCGGCGAAGTCGGGCCGCCCCATGCGTGCGTGGGTGAGTCCGGTACCGAGCAGGGCGTGGCCGTCCTGGTAGTGCCAGCCGCGGAGCTCACTGATCCGGCCCAGGCCGACCAGCCCCGAGGGGCGCAGCAGCCCCTTGTTGACGGCCGACATCAGGTCCGTCCCCCCTGCCACAGGAACGGCGGCGGGCATGGCGCCGAGTGCCGCCACGGCCTCGTCGAGCGAGGCCGGCAGCGTCACCGGCTGCGTCGCCTGCGGTGCGTGCGTGGTCAACCCAGCTGCCCCTTCCCGGTGTCCCGGCTGTCCGGCTCGTTTCGCCGTACGGTACGTGCTCGAAGCCTGGACGTGGCAACTCTGGCACATCTTCCGAGCGGACCGACGCGAGGGTCCACGAAGGGCGTATGCGTCCCCGACCTGGAGGATGATCCCGATTCGACCCGCTTCCGTGCGGAGTGTGAATTGCCGCCTCCCGGCGGGCCTCACACGGGTCGTTCGCGCTCGGGCAGCTCCGTTCCGACGGCGCGCGTCCCGCCGGGGCGCGTACCGGTGGGAGCGTGGCCGTGGCACGCGTACCGGGTGACGCGCGCCGGCCGTCACGGCCCTCGGAGCGCGACGGCCGGTCCCGGAGCGCGGCCGGGATCACACGTTCGGGGGCGGTCCCTCAAGAGGGCGTCCGAGGACGCCGGGGCGCTGCTGCCGGGGCAACGGGCCGCTCGGTGGCCGGTAATCGACGCCGAGGGCGTCCAAGCGGGCGTAGTGCGTGGTCATCCGGCGTTCGAAGTCGGCGAAGTCCCGGTCGGCGGGGGCGGGCAGCGGCGACCAGGCGACCTCCGCGAACGCGGCGAGGCGCGGGAAGACCTGGTAGTCGACGCGGGCCCGGTTCTGCATGACCTCGGTCCACACATTGGCCTGGGTGCCGAGAATGTGACGGGCCGCCTCCTCGGAGAGCCCCGCGGGCACGGGTTCGAATCGGTAGACGTCCTCCAGGGTGCGGATGAACCCGATGGGCATCGGCTCGTCGGGGCCGCCGTCCTGACGGTGGTCCAGGTACACGTGCTGCTCCGGGCACATCACGACGTCGTGTCCGGCCTCGGCGGCCGTGACGCCTCCGCCGTACCCCCGCCAGGACGACACGGCGGCGCCCGCCGGGAGGCCGCCTTCGAGGATCTCGTCCCAGCCGATCAGGCGGCGGCCGCGAGCGGTGAGCCAGGTGTCGAAGTGCCGGATGATCCAGGACTGCAGCTCGTCCTCGTTGGCCAGGCCGAATTCGTCGATCCGGGCCTGGGCGGCCGGGGACTCCTTCCACTGGTCCTTGCGGCACTCGTCGCCGCCGATGTGGATGAACGGCGAGGTGGCGGCCGGGAAGAGGTCCAGGACCTCTTCGAGCACGCCCTCGAAGAAGCGCAGAGTGTTGTCAGTGGGGGCGAGTACGTTCGCGTTGATGCCCCAGGTGTCCCAGACGGAGAGGGTGGTGGTGTCGATGACGTCGGTGTTGCCCAGTTCGGGGTACGCGGCGATGGCGGCCTGCGAGTGGCCCGGGATGTCGATCTCGGGGACGACCCGGATATGCCGCTCGGCCGCGTACGCGACGATCTCGCGGATGTCGTCCTGGGTGTAGTGGCCGCCGTGCGGGGTCTCGTCCCACAGCTCGGAGGCCCGGTGGCCGTGCTTGGTGCGGGCGCGCCAGGAGCCGACCTCGGTGAGCCTCGGGTAGCGCTTGATCTCGATGCGCCAGCCCTGGTCGTCGGTGAGGTGGAAGTGGAAGACGTTCAGCTTGTGGGTCGCGAGGAGGTCGAGGTAGCGCAGGACGTCGTCCTTGGGCAGGAAGTGCCGTGCCACGTCGAGCATCATGCCGCGCCACGGGAAGCGGGGCCGGTCCTCGATGTCCGTGACGGGGATGACGCGCCGCGTGCCGGGGTTGACCGGCGCACGGCGGAAGGCTTCCGGTCCCAGGAGCTGGCGGAGCGTCTGCGCGCCCCAGAAGACTCCGGCGGCGCTCCCTCCGGTGATCTCGACGTACCGGCAGCCGGGCCCGGTGCCCAGCCGGTACCCCTCGGGCTCCAGAGCCGGGTCGATGCGCAGCCGGATGCCGTTCGCGGCGTCCTCGCCGTCCGGTGCGAGGGGCAGGCCGAAGGCGGCTCCGAGCGTGGAGCGCAGCCAGCGTTCGGTGTCCTCGGTGCCGGGGGCCGCCGTGATGGTGGTGAACGGGTCCAGCGGGAATCCGTCCTGCCCCGCCGCGTCACCGGAATCAGCCGCGTCACCGGCGTGCACGGGTGCCGGGATCAGCGCCGGGATCAGTTCCATGGCCATGGCGTCAGTCCTTTACCGCTCCGCCGAGTCCCGAGACCAGGCGGCGCTGTACGAGTACGAAGAAGACCAGCACGGGAATGGTCATCACCGTCGAGGCTGCCATGATCCCTCCCCAGTCGTTCTCATCGGGTTTGAAGAAGACCAGCAGCGCCATCGGGAGCGTCGACTGGGACGTGTCGCTGATGATGAACGACTTCGCGAACAGAAAGTCGTTCCAGGTCGAGATGAACGAGAAGACGCTGGTGGCCACCAGGCCGGGGAAGACCAGCGGGAAGAGGATCTGCCACAGGAAGCGGGCGCGGCTCGCGCCGTCGATCCAGGCGGCCTCCTCCAGCGCCTCCGGGACGGCCTTGACGAAGCCGCGCAGCATCCAGATCGCGAACGGCAGCGAGAAGGCGAGGTGCGGCAGGATCAGCGAGCCGAGCGTGTTCAGCCGGCCGAAGTCCCGCATCAGGAAGAACAGCGGGATGGTCAGCGCCTCGACCGGCACCATCTGCGCGACCAGGAACATGATCAGCAGCGTGGTGCGGAAGCGGAATCTGAACCGGGTCACGGCCGTCGCCGCCAGGAAGGCGATCAGCGCGGAGGCGATGACGACCGTCCCGGCGACGATCAGGCTGTTGAGGAAGTACCGCCCGAAGTCGTGCTGTTCGAAGACCCGGCGGAACGAGTCCAGGGACGGTGACAGCGTCCATGGGCGAGGGTCGGTGGACTGGATCTCGCCGGCCGGTTTGAGGGCGGAGAGCACCATCCAGTACAGGGGGAAGGCGACCGCGGCGGCGATCAGGAGGGCCGCGCCCTCAGCGGCCAGCCGGCCCGGCCGGCGGACATTCAGCATGGTCCGCGCGCTCACAGTTCCTCCCCCTGGCGCCGCGTCAGACGCAGATGGACGAGCGTGACGGCCAGCAGGATCACCAGCATCACGACACCGATCGCCGAGCCCAGGCTGTACTGCGAGGACGCGAACGCCTTCTGGTACGCGTACACGTTGAGCACCAGGTTCTGGCCGGCGATACCGCCGCCGTTGGTCATGACATAGATCTGGGTGAAGACCTTGAAGTCCCAGATGATCGACTGGATGGTGACGACGACGAGAATCGGCCGCAGCATCGGGGCCATGACCGAGCGCCAGATCCGCCACTGCGAGGCGCCGTCCAGCGCGGCCGCTTCGAGCACCTCGGCGGGGATCGCCCGGATGCCCGCGTACACGGTCACCATCACGAACGGGAACGAGCACCACAGGACTTCGAGGAGCACCAGGGCGAAGGCGCTGTAGCGCCCGTACGTCCAGGAGAAGTCGCCAAGCCCCAGCACCCGGTTGACCGGGCCGAAGTCCGGGTCGAAGAGGAACACCCAGACGGTGGAACCGGTGATCGCGGGGGTCGCCCAGGCGCCGAGCGCGGCCAGCATCAGCGCGAGCCGCGGCAGGGCCCTGATCCGGGTCAGCAGGACGGCGAGCGCGCAGCCGACCAGCAGGGTGGCCAGCACACAGGCGGCGGCGAAGACCACGGTCGCCAGGAGCACCTGCCAGAACTGGTCGTCCCCGAAGAGCGTCGCGTAGTTCCCGAACCCCTGGAAGGTGGTCGGTTCACCGCCGCTGACCTGGGCCTGGGTGTACTCCAGGAAGGAGATCAGGCCGAGTTGGTAGATCGGGTAGACGAGCAGCCCGCCGAGGAGCACGAGCGCGGGCAGGAGGTAGAGCCAGGGGGTCCAGCCGGGGCGACGGGCGGACGGGGCGGGGCGGCGGCGCCGGGGCGGGCGGGCAAAGGTCCCGCCCGCCCCGGACGTGCTGGGCACTTTGTACGCGGTACTGTTCGCGGTCATCGTCAGCCCGCGTCGGCGAACGCGGCGTCCATCTTCTTCGCCGCGTCGTCCGAGGCCTTCGCCACGTCCTTGCGGCCGCTGACGATCTCCTGGAACATCGTCGGCAGGATCAGCGAGGAGTCGATCCGGCCCCAGCCCGGCGAGGCCGGGACGAACTTCGCGCCCGCGCCGAGGTGACTCACGAACGGCTCGACGAACGGCTCCTTCTTCGCGACCGTCGCCCGCACGTCCGTGTACGTCGGCAGGAAGCCCATCGCGTCGAACATCTTCGTCTGGGTCTCCTTGCCGGTCAGGGACTTCATCAGATCCACGGCAAGGGTGCGGTGCGCGCTGCTCCTCAGTACGCCGATGTTGTTCCCGCCCGCGAACGCGGGGGCGATGGAGCCCTCGGCGACACCCGGCAGCGGCACCACCGCGTACGCGCCCTTCACCGAGCCCGCCTCGACGGCCGCGTGGCTGAAGTCGCCGCCGATCGCCATGGCGGCCTTGCCGGAGGCGAACGCGGTGACGGTGGCGTTGCCGCCCATGGACGCGCACTTGGCGGCCGGGCAGTTGTCGTCGCCGAAGAGCGAGGTGTATGCCTCGATGCCCTTGCGGGCCTTGTCGCTGTTGATGGCTGCCTCGTACGTGCCGCCGTTGTCGTCGGCCAGCTCACCGCCATGGGCCCAGATGAACGGCATCGCACTGTACGTGTACGCACCACCGACCGCCAGTCCGTACAGATCCGGCTTCTTCTTGTGGATCTTCTTCGCGGTGGAGATCAGCTCGGCCTGGGACTTGGGAGCCTCGATCCCCAAGTCCTTGAAGATGTCGGTGCGGTAGTACAGCGCGCGGACGCCGACGAAGAACGGGGCCCCGTAGATCTTGCCGCCGACCGTGACGGACTGCTTGGCGGTCGGGTCGGTGTCCCTGGCCTCGTCCCAGGCGGCGAACTCCGCGCCGATGTCGGCGAGTCCGCCGTCCTTGACGTATCCGGCGGTGTCCGTGTTGCCGTACTCGATGAGGTCCGGGGCGCTCTTCGGGTCGTTGAACGCTGCCTTGATCCGCTGGGCGCGGGTGTCGACCGGTATGTACTCGACCTCGACCTTCGCGCCCTTGTGCGCCTTCTCGAAGTCGGCGACCGCCGCGTCGGCGACCTGCTCCTTGGGCTTGTTGCCGACCTCCTGGAACAGCCAGACCCGCAGCGTGCCGCTCTTCTCGTCCCCCTTGGCTCCGTTGTCGGAGGTCTGCGGCGCGCAGGCGGTGACGGTGAGGCCCGCCAGCACAAGCGCCGTGGCCGGGGCGGCAATTCGGGCAGACAGCTTCATCCGGAACCCCCTACCGATAGGCGTTGCAACATACGCAACGCACGTTTCGTTCTGCACAACTGGCAGGAGAGTAGGTGCGCGTGCGGACGCCGACAAGTGGTCTCGACCACTCTGTGACCCGGGGGAGCAGCCCGTGCAACGCAAAGGGCCCCCGGGGTGCGCGTCAACGCGCACCCCGGGGGCCCGAAGCAGTGGCGGCCGAACGGCCCAGGACTACTTCTTGTCCTTGCCGCCCTTGCCCTTGTCCTTGTCGCCGCCGGCGCCCATGGACTCGTAGATCTCCTTGCACATGGGACAGACCGGATACTTCTTGGGGTCGCGCCCCGGTACCCAGACCTTCCCGCACAGTGCGACCACGGGGGTGCCCTCCAGGGCACTCGCCATGATCTTGTCCTTCTGGACGTAATGGGCGTAGCGCTCGTGGTCGCCGTCGCCGTTCGACACCTGCGGCGTCGGCTCTACGAGGGTCCCCGTACCTGCCCCGCGCTCGGGCTCAAGAGTGCTCATAACCGCCAAGGGTACTGAAAGCCCGGAGCTTCAGTTCAGCGACGGGTCGTCCGGGTAGGTGGCGATCATCGCCAGTTCGCTGCGCTGGCGGCGCAGGACCGCCCGCCAGAGGTGCTCCGGGCGCGGGGAGGAGACGTCTCCTGGCTCGGACTCGACGACGTACCAGGCCCCCTCGGTCAGCTCCGTCTCCAGCTGCCCGGGGCCCCAGCCGGCGTATCCGGCGAAGATCCGCAGCGAGCCGAGCGCCGCAGCCAGCAGCTCCGGCGGCGCCTCCAGGTCGACCAGGCCGATCGCCCCGTACACCCGGCGGAAGCCGAGGGGGTCCTCCCTGTTCGAGCGGGGACGGGAGCGCGGTGGCGGGCCCTCGTCTCCGGGGATGACGGCCACTCCGAGCGCCGAGTCGAGCGAGACCGGGCCACCCTGGAAGACGACGTCCGGTTCGCCGGTCAGGCCGGCCCAGGACGTGAGGATGTCACCGACGCCGACCGGGGTCGGGCGGTTCAGGACCACGCCGAGCGAGCCCTCCTCGTCGTGGTCGAGGAGCAGCACCACCGCGCGGTCGAAATTCGGGTCCGCGAGCGCGGGTGTGGCCACGAGCAGTCGCCCTGTGAGCGAGGACACCTCGGTCATGGCAGAAATGATCCCGCATCTTCGCTCCTCGCGGTGGCCAAGTGGGCCGCCATGTCATCGAACGGGCCCGAGCGCAGCTCAGGGCGCACAGAGGCATGGAGAGCGCACGGCCCCGGGGGGCGTTGCGGACGGTAACCCTCCGCAAGAGCCGGGGAGCAGAGCGTGTTGTGGCGGATTCATGACGTTCGCACACCCCCCGACCTCTTACGGAAGGGGGGGCGCGGGCCATTACCCTTTCGTTTGGCCCCCTGCCCGACCACTCCGGAACGCGAGATTCATGACCGGCACAGACGATGTCCTGCTTGTCCACGGCGGAACCCCGCTGGAGGGCGAGATCCGCGTCAGAGGCGCCAAGAACCTGGTGCCGAAGGCAATGGTCGCCGCGCTGCTCGGCAGCGGGCCCAGCCGGCTGCGCAACGTGCCCGACATCCGCGACGTGCGGGTGGTGCGAGGTCTGTTGCAGTTGCACGGTGTGACGGTCCGGCCGGGTGACGAACCGGGCGAGCTGATCCTTGACCCGACCCATGTCGAGAGCGCCAACGTCGCCGACATCGATGCCCACGCGGGCTCGTCGCGCATCCCGATCCTGTTCTGCGGCCCGCTGCTGCACCGGCTGGGCCACGCGTTCATCCCGGGGCTCGGCGGCTGCGACATCGGCGGCCGGCCGATCGACTTCCACTTCGACGTGCTGCGGCAGTTCGGCGCGACCATCGAGAAGCGCGCGGACGGCCAGTACCTGGAGGCCCCGCAGCGACTGCGCGGCACGAAGATCCGGCTGCCGTACCCGTCGGTGGGCTCCACCGAGCAGGTGCTGCTGACGGCCGTGCTCGCCGAGGGCGTCACCGAACTGTCCAACGCGGCCGTGGAGCCGGAGATCGAGGACCTCATCTGCGTGCTGCAGAAGATGGGCGCGATCATCTCGATGGACACCGACCGGACGATCCGGATCACCGGTGTCGACCGGCTGGACGGCTATACGCACCGCGCGATCCCGGACCGCCTGGAGGCGGCCTCCTGGGCGTCCGCCGCGCTGGCCACCGAGGGCAACATTTACGTACGGGGCGCGCAGCAGCGCTCGATGATGACGTTCCTGAACACCTTCCGCCGGGTCGGCGGCGCGTTCGAGATCGACGACGAGGGCATCCGTTTCTGGCATCCGGGCAGCGCGCTGAACGCCATCGCCCTGGAGACGGACGTGCACCCCGGCTTCCAGACCGACTGGCAGCAGCCGCTGGTCGTGGCCCTGACGCAGGCCTCGGGCCTGTCCATCGTCCACGAGACGGTGTACGAGTCCCGGCTCGGCTTCACCTCCGCGCTCAACCAGATGGGCGCACACATCCAGCTCTACCGCGAGTGTCTGGGCGGCTCCGACTGCCGCTTCGGCCAGCGCAACTTCCTGCACTCCGCGGTCGTGTCCGGGCCGACGAGGCTGCAGGGCGCGGACCTGGTCATCCCGGACCTGCGCGGCGGTTTCTCGTACCTGATCGCCGCGCTGGCGGCGCAGGGCACCTCGCGGGTGCACGGGATCGACCTGATCAACCGCGGCTACGAGAACTTCATGGAGAAGCTGGAGAAGCTGGGCGCGAAGGTGGAGCTGCCCGGCGGGGCGCTGGTCTGAGACCCGGCGGCCGACGGCTGCTGACGGGGGTTCGGGGCACCGCCCCGGGCCCCCGCTTCCCGTTCCCGGAGGGTCCGGGTTCGTCCCTCCGGGTCCACGTTGGCGGCAGAGGCCCGGAAAGGGCCCTCTCGGGCCGGTACACGGAAGGGCGGTCACCCTGGTCGGGTGACCGCCCTTCGTCGCGCCTGTGGGGCTTACTTGCCCTTGGCGGCTTCCTTGAGCTTGGAGCCCGCGGAGACCTTCACGCTGTAGCCGGCCGGGATGTTGATCGGGTCGCCGGTCTGCGGGTTACGAGCGGTGCGAGCGGCACGGTGGGTGCGCTCGAAGGTCAGGAAGCCGGGGATGGTGACCTTCTCGTCGCCCTTGGCGACGATCTCACCGACGGTCTCGGCGAGCGCGGCCAGCACGGCGTCGGCGTCCTTGCGAGTCACCTCGGCGCGGTCGGCCAGGGCGGCCACCAGCTCACTGCGGTTCATGTTGTTACTCCCGTGTTCTTCTTGCCTGTGAGGCGTGAGATCGAAGCCGATGCTGCCAGGGCCCTCGGACAGTCCCCGGACCCGGGTCTGTCGTCAGACCCTCGCGCCCGATTACGCATCCTGCCCCCACCTGCGGCGGGAAAGCCAATCCGGCACCCTCCGGAGTCACACGAAAAGCACCACTGCCTCATCGTGGTGACGTTCCGTCGACTCCCCGAAAGCGGTCCGCAGCGGATGCGGGGCTCTGCGGGACGCGCCGCCCGCCCACCCTAAAGGGGCGTTTGGGGCGCCGCGACCCGCGACGCGCCGTACGCAGGGCCGACGTGGGGTGCCGCGGCCGCGGCCGGACACCAGCAGGGGCCGCGGCGGGTTCCGCGGACGGTCGGCGTCAGCCGAGCTCCCCCGCGCCCGTCAGGGTGCCGCCCGCCGCCTTCGCGGCGTCCCGGACGGCACCGGCGACCGCTCCGGCGACCTTGTCGTTGAAGACCGACGGGATGATGTAGTTCGCGTTCAGCTCGTCCTCGGCGACGACGTCGGCGAGGGCACCCGCGGCGGCGAGCATCATCTCGGTGTTGACGGTGCGGGACTGGGCGTCCAGCAGACCGCGGAAGACACCCGGGAAGACCAGCACGTTGTTGATCTGGTTCGGGAAGTCGGAGCGGCCGGTGGCGACAACTGCCGCCGTCTGGCGCGCGATAGCCGGATCCACCTCGGGGTCCGGGTTCGCGAGCGCGAACACGATCGCACCGTCGGCCATGGCGGCGACATCGGTGCCGTCCAGGACGTTCGGGGCGGAGACGCCGATGAAGACATCGGCGCCCACGACGGCCTGCTTGAGGGTGCCCGTGACGGACTCGGGGTTGGTGTTGTCGGCGATCCAGCGCAGCGGCGAGTCGGCGTGGGCGGAGACCAGGTCCTCGCGGCCGGCGTGCACCACACCGTGGATGTCGGCGACGACGGCGTGCTTGACGCCGGCGGCGATGAGGAGCTTCAGGATGGCCGTACCGGCCGCTCCGGCGCCGGACATGACGACACGCACGTCCCCGATTCCCTTGCCCACCACGCGCAGGGCGTTGGTCAGCGCGGCCAGGACCACGATCGCGGTGCCGTGCTGGTCGTCGTGGAAGACGGGGATGTCCAGGGCCTCGCGCAGCCGCGCCTCGATCTCGAAGCAGCGGGGGGCGGAGATGTCCTCCAGATTGATGCCCGCGAAGCCGGGGGCCATCGCCTTGACGATCTCGACGATGGCGTCGGTGTCCTGGGTGTCCAGGCAGATCGGCCAGGCGTCGATGCCGGCGAAGCGCTTGAAGAGGGCCGCCTTGCCCTCCATCACCGGGAGGGCGGCCATCGGGCCGATGTTGCCGAGGCCGAGCACCGCGGAACCGTCCGTCACAACTGCGACGGAGTTGCGCTTGATGGTGAGACGGCGGGCGTCCTCGGGATTCTCGGCGATCGCCATGCAGACCCGGGCCACACCCGGGGTGTAGATCATCGAGAGGTCGTCACGGTTGCGGATGGGGTGCTTGGACGCCATCTCGATCTTGCCGCCGAGGTGCATCAGGAACGTACGGTCGGAGACCTTCCCGAGCACGACGCCCTCGATGCCGCGCAGGTTCTCGACGATCTCGTCCGCGTGCGCGGTCGAGGTGGCGGCGATCGTGACGTCGATCCGCAGCTTCTCGTGACCGGAGGCGGTCACGTCGAGGCCGGTGACCGAACCGCCGGAGGACTCCACGGCCGTGGTGAGCTGGGAGACCGCTGTGCCGCTCGCGGGCACCTCCAGCCTGACCGTCATCGAGTACGAGACGCTGGGCGCCGTTGCCATGGCCGAGTCCTTCGCTTTCCTTAGCTTCTTTGCCGCGCGGCCGGGGCGCTCGCCTCGGACGCGCTACCCGATCGTCGCACCTACTGGCCGGTAGCCGGTAATGACTGCCACGTTTCGGAAAGTAGTTTCCACCATACGAGAGATGATCGCTTCAGCGGAACCCCCAAACGCTTCCGACCCGACCGCCTCCGTGGACACGACCGGGTCCGTGCACAAGAGCAGACCCGTGAACAAGAACAGACCCGCGCCACCGGAAGGTGACGCGGGTCTGTCTTCTTGGTCAAGCGGCACCGACCCGCCATGCTCGCCTCGCGGCAAGTGGTCGCTCGAAGCGACGAAGGTTGGGCCCGGGGGCTTGGATCGAGCCGGTGCCGACTCCAGGCTAACAAAGACCCCGCGGAAGTGATTCCCGGAGTACGGGTCGGTTCGGAAATCCGCCCGCCCGGCTGCGCCCGCGCCCGCTCGCCCCGCCCCTCAGCAGGTCCGGGACACCGCCCTCGTCAGTCCCTCAGCAGGTCGGGGACACCGCCCTCGTCCGGCAGGTCCCGCTTCCCCGAGACCACCGTGAGCTGCTGCGTCGCACGCGTCAGCGCCACGTACAGCACCCGCAGGCCGGCCGGGGACTCGTCCGCGATCTCCGCGGGCGAGACGACCACCGTGGCGTCGTACTCCAGGCCCTTCGCCTCCAGGCTGCCCAGCGCCACCACCCGCTCGCCGAGCTCGGCGAGCCAGTCGCGGGCCTGGGCCCGGCGGTTCATCGCGACGACCACGCCCACCGTGCCGTCCACCTCGGCCAGCAGCCGCCGCGCCTCCTCGCGCACCGAGGCGGCCAGATCGCCGTCCCGTACGGTCTCGAAGCGCGGCTTCACGCCCGTGGAACGGACCGCGGCCGGTGACTCCATGCCGGGCATCGCCAGCGCCAGGACCTTCGAGGCCAGCTCGGCGATCTCCGCCGGGTTGCGGTAGTTGACCGTGAGGGTGAAGCGGCGGCGCGGGCGGTTGCCGAGCGCCTCGTCGCGCGCGCTCGCGGCCTCGTCCGGATCGGACCAGGAGGACTGCGCCGGGTCTCCGACGATCGTCCAGGTGGCGTGCCGGCCGCGGCGGCCGACCATGCGCCACTGCATGGGCGTGAGGTCCTGCGCCTCGTCGACGATGACGTGCGCGTACTCCGTACGCTCCGCGGCCAGCCGCTCGGCCCGCTCGCGCTGGGTCTCCTCGCGCTGCGGCATCAGCTCCTCCAGACCGGAGAGCTGGTCCAGCGGGTCGAAGTCGCGCTTCTTCTTCGGCCGGTGCGGGGTGCCCAGCAGCGTCTGCAGCTCGTCGAGGATCGCCACGTCGTGCACGGAGAGCGGGCCGTTCCCCTCGCTGTCGAGCCGCTTCAGCGAGCGGGCGAGGCGGCGCACCTCACCCTGGTTGAGGACCCGGCGCGCCCAGCGGCCGAGCCGCTTCTCGTCGGCCATCGCGGCGAGCACCCCGCGCGGGGTGAGTTCGGGCCACCAGGCGTTCAGGAAGTCGAGGAAGGGGGTCTCGGTGGAGACGTCCTCGTCGAAGGAGGAGCGCAGTTCGGCGGCCAGTTCGGGGTCGGTGTAGCGGCCCCGGCCGGAGGACTTGTTCCACAGGGCGTCCAGGAGCATTCTGCGGGCGCGCGGGCGCAACAGGTTGACCGGGGCGGTGCCGCCGAGCACGGACTGCCGGATGCGGTGCAGTTCGTCGGCGCCCAGCTCGACACGGGCGCCGAACGCGACGACCCGCAGCCGGGTCGGGGTGCCCGGGGCCCGGTCGGTTCCCCCGGTTGCGTCGGCTGCGTCGGCTGCGTCGGCTGCGTCGCCGAAGGACAGCTGGCCCTCCCGCTCCGGAGCCCTGTGAGAAGTGCCGGGCCGTTCCAGCGCCCCGCGTGCCGCCTTGCGCAGCACCTGGAGCATCCGGGAGGAGCCCTTGATCCGGGCGACGGCGGGTTCGTCGTACGTGGTGGCGCCCTCGACGCCGGCCGCCTCGTCGGAGAGCGAGCCGACCGCGCGGATCGCCACCTGCCCCTCCTCTCCCAGCGAGGGCAGCACGCCCTCGGTGTACGCGACCAGGAGCGGGGTCGGTGAGACGACGAGGATGCCGCCCGCGTACCGCCGCCGGTCCTGGTAAAGGAGGTAGGCGGCACGGTGCAGGGCGACGGCGGTCTTGCCGGTGCCCGGACCGCCGGAGACCTCGGTGACGGAGGCGGCGGGTGCCCGGATCACCAGGTCCTGCTCCGCCTGGATGGAGGAGACGATGTCCCGCATCGTGTGGCTGCGGGCCTGGCCGAGCGCCGCCATCAGGGCGCCGTCACCGATGACGGGGAGCTTGTCGCCCCCCAGGTGGGCGGTCAGCTCGGGGCGCATCAGATCGTCCTCGACCCCGAGGACCCTGCGCCCCTTGGAACGGATGACCCTGCGGCGTACCACCCTGCCCGGTTCCTTCGGCGTCGACCGGTAGAACGGCGCGGCGGCCGGTGCGCGCCAGTCGATGACCAGCGGCGCGTAGTCGGAGTCGAGGACGCCGATGCGGCCGATGTGCAGCGTCTCGGCGATGTCGGCGGAATTGTCCTCGCGTACGGCGTCGTCGGCCGGCTCGACGGAGGTGTACGCGCCGTCCGGGCCGCGTTCGCCGTCCTTGCCGAGCAAAAGGTCGATCCTCCCGAAGAGGAAGTCCTCGAACTCGCTGTTCAGCCGGTTGAGATGGATTCCGGCCCGGAACACCTGGGCGTCGCGCTCGGCGAGCGCGCCCGGGGTACCGACCTGGCCGCGCTTGACGGCGTCGTCCATGAGAAATTCCGCCTCGTGGATCTTCTCTTCGAGACGGTCGTAAACACGGTCGAGATGTTCCTGCTCGACACCGATTTCCCGGTCCCGCAACGAATCGACAGCGGCATCCTGCGCGGCCACCGAGGCCCCCTTCTGACGTGCATTGGGCAGCCGTCAACCCTATGCGAAGGCGGGGCCGCCGCGCACCTGCCGCGCGTATCGAAATGACTCGCGGGGGTTTCGATCAGGCATCGGCCCCCGCGTCCGGGACCGCAGGAGCGACAGCCTCCGTGCCCGCGCGCCCGGACGTACCCGCGTCCGCCGGCCTGCCCGCGTCCCCGGACGTACCCGCGTCCGTGAGCGCCCCCGCGGCCGCCCTGCGCCGGTGGCGGGCCACCCGCTCCCGGTTTCCGCACACCTCGCTGGAGCACCAACGGCGTCGGCGCCCCCGCGAGGTGTCCAGGTAGAGCCGACGGCAGTTGTCGGCCTCGCAGCGGCGCAGTCCGGCTCGGGCCACCGGATCGGTCAGGAGCTCCACGACGTCGCGGGCCACGACGGCCAGCAGCGCCCCGCATTCGGGATCGGCGCTCAGGGTCCGAACCAGCGTGCCGCTCCCGCCCCGTACGGCCCGCAGCCCCGGAGGGGCGGCTGCGGCAAGCGCGTTGACCCGTTCCAGGGCGCTCTCGGCTCTGTGGCCACCGAGCTCGGCGGTCAGCAGGCGCTCCACGCCGGCCCTCAACTGCCGAAAGCGCACCACCCAGGTGTCGTCCACCGCGCCGAGGTGGGTGCCGCTCGGCACGAGTCCGGCGGCCACCAGCCAGTCGGCGAGCCGCTCGGCGCCGTCGAGCAGTTCGCAGGCGCCGGAGGTGCCGATTCCTGTTGCCACCAGATCCAGGCAGGGGCGCCCGGAGTCGAACCGCCAGTCGTACGAGCTCTTGCCCGCCGCCATGCGTAGGTCACCGCCTCGGGGTCTCCGATCGGGGTCTCCCCCAGGGTGCCCCTCAGGCGTCCACCCCGGAACCCCTGCTGCCACACGGGTCCGCGCCGACGGGGGCCCGTACGGTGTCCCGATGGACAACGACCCCCGTACCGCCACTCCGGAGGCCGGGCCACTCCTGCTCCGGCCCTGGCTGCCCGAGGACATGGCGGCGCTGATCGAGGCGCACCGCGATCCCGTGATGCGCGCCAAGCTGCTCGTGCCGATCACGGACGAGGCGGAGGCACGGCGCTGGCTGCGGGTGGAGCAGGAGGGCCGGGAATCCGGCGACGACCCGACCACCGTTCGAGGACCACCATCAGTCCGTCCGGGGCCTCAGCCCATCAGCAACGGACCGTCGTACAGAATCCGCTGGAACAGCCGGTGGTCGCGCCACTCGCCGTTGATGTGCAGATAGCGCGGGGCCATGCCGTACTGCTCGAAGCCGCACTTGGCGAGCACCCGCTGCGAGGCCTCGTTGTCCAGCACCGTCCCGGCCTCGACCCGGTGCAGCCGCAGATCGTCCCTGGCCACCTCGCAGACCCGCTCCACGGCTGCCGTGGCGAGGCCGCGGCCCGCGTGCTCGACATCGACCCAGTAACCGAGGACTCCGCTGCGGAACGGCCCGAGCGCGATGCCGGTGAGGTTGAACCCGCCCACCGCACGGTCCTGCTCGTCGGCGAGCACCCACGGCATCGTCCGCCCCGCGTCACGGTCCGCGAGCATTCCGGCCAGCCGTTCCCGCTGTCCCTGCTCGGTGTAGAAGGCGTCGGGCCGCACAGGCTCCCAGGGCTCCATGTACGCGCGACTGCGGGTCAGGGACACGGCGAGGGAGGCGGCGTCGGCCGGGGTGGCGGGACGGAGCCGCACCTTCGCGTCGAGCTGGTGAATGTCGTCGATCATCCGTTCACGTTATCCGGCCTCAACACGCCGTCTCCGCCCGGTCTCGTGACCCGTTCACGCCGCCTGCCGCGCGGACAGGGCCGCCAGGCGGTCGAAGGTGCGGATCAGCTCCGTCCGCCTCTTCTCCTTGTACTCCGGTTCAGGTTCGAGACCGTCGATGGTCCGTTCCCACACGTCCATGAAGGTCTTCTTCCAGCCCTGGACCACCGCCGCACCGGGCACCGTGGCACCGACGTAGTGCTGCTCGGCGATCAGACACAGCAGCTCGACGTTGCACGGCACGGCGACGCCCCAGTAGTCGTCGGGCTCCAGGCCGACCGGGTCGTCGGCCATCGCCTCCTCGATCTGGGAGACGAGCCGCCCCGTGATGTCCGACAGATGATCGGCCGCCGTGTCGTCGTCGAAATTCCCACTGCCCCAGGTACCCACAGGGCCCCCTCCGGTCGTCGTTCCATGCCTGCGACCGTTGTAGCAAGCCGCACTGACAACGCCCGGTTCCGGCCCGGCAAGCCGCACCGACGAGAGCAGGCGGCCCGGGTGCCGTGCGCTCCTGGACGCCCGCGTATGGAGCTGCGCGCCTGAGCGATGGAGCGAGACCGTCCCCGCCACTTCACTGGGAGACATGACAACCACTCGGCCCATGCGCCCCTCCCGCACCCCGCAGCACCTCGTACTCGGTGGCGCCGCCGTCGCCACCGGACTGGTCGCGGGCACGTTCTACGTGTTCTCCTGCGCGGTCATGCCGGCCCTTGGGCGCAGCGACGACCGGACCTTCATCGAGGTCATGCAGAACATCAACGACGTCATCGAGAATCCGGTCTTCTTCGCCGGATTCTTCGGAGCGCTGGTCCTCACGGCGGTCGCCGCCTGGCAGCAGCGCCGGTCCCCCGGTGCGCGCCCGTGGGTCTTCGCCGCCCTCGCCGTGTACGCCGTCGCCTTCCTGCTCACCTCGGGCGTCAATGTCCCGCTGAACAACGCCCTCGCACACGCCGGGAATCCGGCGCGGATCTCCGATCCCGCAGCCGTGCGCGAGAGTTTCGAGGACGCCTGGGTGGCCTGGAACGCCGTCCGGGCCGTCCTGTGCACCGCCGCTCTCGCCCTACTCCTGCGTGCCCTGTTCCTGACGGCACTCCGGTATCCGCGACGTCCTCAGGAACCCGTGTACTCGCTGTCCTCCACCGGGTCCAGCGCCAGCCGGTAACCGCGTTTGACGACCGTCTGGACGAGCCGGGGCTCGCCCAGCGCCGTACGCAGCCTCGCCATGGCCGTCTCCACCGCGTGTTCGTCGGTGCCGCTGCCGGGCAGCGCGCGCAGCAGATCGGCGCGGGCCACCACCCAGCCCGGCCGGCGGGCCAGGGCATGGAGCAGAGCCATTCCGGCGGGCGGCACCGGGCGCGGTTCGCCGTCGACGATCACGGCGTGACCGCGGATCTCGACTCGGTGTCCGGCGACCGGCAACGCACGTACTCCGGCAGGAAGTTCATGGCACAGCAGCTGGACGAGCGGCGTCAGCCGGAAACGCTCCGGCTGGACGGTGTCGATCCCCCGGGCCCGCAGCGGCAGGGCGGTGACCGGTCCGACGCAGGCCACCAGAACGTCGTCCCGCAACGCGCCCAGGAGCTCCGGGAGCAGCCCGCGCTTCTCCGCCCGGCCGAGCAGCGAGGTGGCGGCAGGAGCGCTGGTGAAGGTGAGGGCGTCCAGGCCCCGGGCCAGGGTGATGTCGAGGAGCCGGTCGAGCGGGGCGATGTCCTCGGGGTCCATCCAGCGGTAGACGGGTACGGCGACGACCTCGGCCCCCGCCGCGCGGAGCGGCTCGATGAAGCCGGAAAGAGGTTCGCCGTGCAGTTGGAGGGCGACGCGGCGGCCTTCGACGCCCTCGTCCAGGAGCCGGTCCAGCACCTCCGCCATGGACTCCGAGGCGGGGGACCATGCCTCGGTCAGCCCGGCGGCCCGGACGGCGCCCTTGACCTTGGGACCGCGGGCCAGCAGTTCGGTGCCGCGCAGGGCCTCCAGCAGCCGGCCGCCCAGACCCCAGCCGTCGGCGGCCTCGATCCAGCCCCGGAAGCCGACCGCGGTGGTGGCGACGACCACATCGGGGGCGGATTCGACGATTCGGCGGGTGACGGCGAGGAGTTCGCCGTCGTCGGCGAGCGGCTCGATCCGCAGGGCGGGCGCGTACAGGACCGCCGCTCCCCGTCGCTCCAGCAGTGCGCCGAACTCCTCCGCGCGGCGTGCGGCGGTGACCCCGACGGTGAAGCCCGCCAGCGGCCCGTGCTGTTCGTCCTCGTGCATGTCGTCTACCCGGCTCTCGTCCCGCTGCCGCCCGATGATGCCGAGGGCCGAGCCTGCCAACGGTGCGTGACAGACCTGGTTCACCCGTATTTCCCGCCCGTCACGTCGTATGACATCGAACGGTCATGATCGCACCTTGCTCGCACCTCGCTCGCACCACGACGCGGCTGAGCCGGGGCTCGGCGGGTGCGGGCACGGCTGGGTGCGGTCCGGCGAAGGTATACCGTCCCCCGCCGCCCGAATCCGCTGGGCGGGCCCCGCCATGAGCGACGCGTCGGGCTCCGGCAGCCAGCTCCCACCGGGCCGCACCATCCAGCCCTCCTCGGAACCCAGACGGACCGCGGCTTCGCGCAGGGCGTCCAGCCCGGGGTGACGCAGCCCCTTGCGCCAGACGAGCAGGAGCGGGGAGAGCGGTACAGGCCGGACCAGCGGACGGACCACGGTGCCCGGCAGAGGAGGAAAGTCGACGACGCACAGGACCGGGTGCCACGACTTTGCCATGACGCGCTGAAATTCAGCCACGCCGATCGCGAGCGGAAGGGGTGGTGCCAGTTCGATGCCCCACTCGGCGAAGAGCAGCCGGGCGAGGTCCGTCCACTCCCTGGTGCGCGAGTTCCCGGCGCCCGCGTAGACGGTCTCACCCGCCAGGTCCTCCAGCGCGACGGCCTCGTGTGCGGCGAGGCGGTGCTCGACGGGGAGCAGAACGGCCATCGGCTCGTACCTCACCGGCTGCACGCCGAGCCGGGCCCGGACCCCGGGGTCAAGTCCGGCGGCCCGGCCGAAGGAGACGTCGAGCCGACCGGCGACGACCTCCCCCGCGGCCCAGGTGAGCCCGCTCTCGAAGCGCGCCATCAGCTCGCACCCCGGGGCCAGTTCCCGCGCGCGGGCGAGGACCCGGGCGGCCGTCATGCCGTCGGTGTTGAGGTCGACGAAGAGCGGCCGGGCCGCGGGGTCGGTGAAGGCCGCGGCAAGATCGGCGTGCGCCTCCAGCACCCGCCGGGCGTACGGGAGGAGTCGTTCACCGTCGGCGGTGAGGGAGACCTGCCGGGTGGTCCGTACGAACAGCTCCGCGCCCAGTTCGCGTTCCAGTCGGCGGATGTCCCGGCTCAGCGCCTGCTGGGCGACGTAGAGCCGGGTCGCGGCGCGGGTGAAGTGCAGTTCCTCGGCCACGGCGACGAAGGCGCGGAGCAGCCGGGGGTCGGTATGGAGATGCGTAGGGGCGCCCGGATCGGCAGCGGAGGAGGCCACACCGAGAATTTACAACACAAGTGCGTCAATCGGTACGGAGAAGGTGTTGGACCGCGTGGGCCGCGCGCCCCGAAGGTGGAGCCATGCCGTACGCGAGAACCCCACCCACCACTCCCCTGCTCGCCGTCTCCGGAGATCTGCTGGTCATCGCCCCGCGCGCGACCGCCCCCGCCCGGCCCGCGTCCACCAATCCGTACCGCAGACTGCTCGCCACCCCGGGCGCGCGGGCGTTCACCGCCGGTAATCTCCTCGCCCGGGTGCCCATGGGCATGTTCAGCGTCAGCGCGGTGATCATGATCGCCGGGTCGCGCGGCTCCTACGCCCTGGCCGGTGCCGTCACCGCGACCGGCCTCGCCGCGACGGCGGTGGTCGCGCCCTGGACGGCCCGGCTCGTCGACCGGCACGGGCAGGCCAGGGTCGCCGTGCCCGCCACCGCGATCGCCGTTCTCGGATCGCTCGCCCTGCTGCTCTGTGTGCACTACGACGCCCCGGCCTGGACGCTCTTCGCCTCCTACGCCGCGACTGCCACCACCCCCAACACCGGCGGGATGTCCCGTGCCCGCTGGGCCCATCTGCACCCGGGTGATCCGGCCGCCCTGCACACCGCGAACTCCTTCGAACAGGCCGTCGACGAACTCTGCTTCATGCTCGGCCCGGCCCTCGCCGCCCTGCTGTGCGCGGCGCTCTTCCCGGAGGCCGGAACACTCGTCGGGGCGATCCTGCTGATGACCGGCATCCTGATCTTCGCCGCCCAGCGCGCCACCGAACCGCCGGTGGCGCCCCGCACCCACGCGGGTTCCCCGCTCCGCGCCCCCGGCATGCCGGCCCTGCTCGCCACCTTCCTCGCCACCGGAGCGGTCTTCGGTGCGATGGAGGTCGTCACGATCGCCCACGCCGGGGGCGCGATTCTGGCCCTCCAGGCGGCCGGATCGTGTGTGGCGGGACTGTGGTACGGATCGCTGCGCCCGGCCGCGGACATCCGGCGCCGACTGCTGGGCTGCCTGGCGGGCATGACGGCGCTGATGTCCCTGCCGCTGCTCGCCGCTTCCTCGACCGATTCGCTGCTCGTCCTCGCGGGCGCGCTGCTGCTGGCCGGTGCCGCCACGGCCCCCACCATGGTCACCGGGATGACGCTGGTCCAACGCCTCACGCCCGAGGGCCAGTTGAACGAGGGCATGACCCTGGCCGTGACCGCGCTGCTGGGCGGGATCGCCGCGGGATCGGCGACCGGCGGCTGGATGGTGGAGCACACGGGGCAGGTGACCGGCTATGTCGTACCGGTCTGCGCGGCGGGGCTGGCGCTGCTCGTCGCGGGGGCCGGGGTCCGTGCCCCCCGGAGCTGACGCCGGGCGGCAGAAATCCGGGCACAAGAACGAGGACCCCGTTGCCGGTGGGCAACGGGGTCCTCGTTCACATGGGAATTGTGGAGATGGCGGGAATCGAACCCGCGTCCAACGGTGCAGAATCAGGGCTTCTCCGTGTGCAGTTCGCTGTGCTTTTCTCGGCCCCGGTAGTCACGCGAACAAGCTACCGACAGGCCCAGCCACTGTTTGATTTCCTTCCAGGCCCCGTGACCGGGCCTAGAAGTTTAGATCCCTTGATGATGCCAGGATCCGGGTCGGGATCACCCCCGGGCTGACACTTCGCAAGTCGCTACTTAGGCAGCGAGGGCGAAGGAATCGCGCTTGGTGTTGGCGATTATTGGTTGCGACATATGGTTTACGAGATCATTGCCGCTTCCTCGACACGCTTCCCCTGCTTCGACATCCGCTGTCGAAACCGATCATCCCCATGTTGTGTTTTCAATAGGTGCACCTGCGGTGAGGCGCAGTGCCATCGTACGTGACGAACGCACGACGATGCCAGCCTATTCCTGCCGGCCCGTCCGCACGCTTCCCTGGCCCGCCCACGCACCCCGCAGGGCAAGGCGGCTACGCGCTCCGCTGGCGCCGCCGCGCCGCCGAGACTGCGCGGTTCGTCTCGCGCAGGTCCTGCTTCTCACGCAGGGTCTGCCGCTTGTCGTACTCCTTCTTTCCCTTCGCCAGAGCGATCTCGACCTTGACCCGGCCGTCCTTGAAGTACAGCGCGAGCGGCACGATCGTGTGGCCCGTCTCGCCCGACTTCGACTCCAGCTTGTCGATCTCGGCCCGGTGCATGAGCAGCTTGCGCTTCCGCTTGGCCGAGTGGTTGGTCCAGGTCCCCTGCACGTACTCCGGGACGTGGATGTTGTGCAGCCATGCCTCGCCCCCGTCGATCTGGACGAAGCCGTCCACCAGGGAGGCCCGCCCCAGCCGCAGCGACTTGACCTCGGTACCCATGAGTACGAGACCGCACTCGTAGGTGTCGAGGATGTGGTAGTCGTGCCGCGCCTTCTTGTTCTGCGCGATGAGCTTGCGCCCCGTGTCCTTTTCCTTAGCCATAGTGCGGCCATTTTCGCACTACGACCCACCCCCGAGGCCACTCAATACCGTCTCGGCCCGCCGCTCGGCCCCGGAGCCGACCGCGAGGTCGGGGGTGATGCCGCGGCCGTCGACCCCACGACCCGCCGGGGTGCGGTAGTGGCCCACGGTCAGCTCGGCTACCGAACCGCCCGGGAGCTTGCTGGGCATCTGGACCGATCCCTTGCCGAAGGTGCGCGATCCGACGGTGACGGCGCGGCCCCGGTCCTGGAGCGCGCCGGTGAGGAGTTCGGCCGCGCTCATCGTGCCGCCGTCGACGAGGACGACGAGCGGGCGGACGGTGTCGCCGCCCGGCTGCGCGTAGAGCGCGCGCTGCTCGCCGTGCACGTCGTACGTGGCGACCAGGCCGCCGTCCAGAAAGGCGGAGGCGGCGGTGACGGCCTCGGTGACCAGGCCGCCGGAGTTGCCCCGGAGATCGAGGAGCACTCCGGCGCGCGCCGGTGCGTCCCGGACCGCGTCGCGCACCTTCGCGCCCGAGCCCCTGGTGAACGAGTCGACCTCGATCAGCACAGCTGCGGAGGAATCGGAACGGTCCGGTCCGATCCGCCGCACGGTGACGGCCTCGGTGGTGAGTTCGGCTCGGCGCAACGTCTCGGTCCGCAGCGCGGCGCCCCGCTGGACCCCCAGCGCGACGGTGGTACCGGCGGCCGCCTCCGTACGGTCTCCGCGCAACAGGGCGACGACCTCGGAGACGGGGCGCTTGTCGACCCGGTGGCCGTCGACGGTACGGAGCAGGTCGCCCGGCTCGATGCCGGCCCGCTCGGCGGGGCCGCCGGGCTGGACCCGGGCCACCTCGACCAGTCCGTCGGCGGAGCGCCTGGCGGAGATCCCGACGCCGGTGTACGAGCCGTCGAGGGCCTGCTCGAACTCCTCGTACTGCTGCTCGTCGTAGACCGCGCCCCAGCGGTCGCCACTGCGGCTGACGGCTTCCTCGGCCGCCTTCTTGCCGGACTTGCCGTCGGCCACGGCCCGTGCGGCGGCGGCGGCCACCTCGTCGCCGTCGAGGGTGGCGGCGACGGAACGGGTCGCCGGTTCCGGGGACTTCGCGCCGCCGCGCGGCAGGGAGCCGGTGGCCGCCGCGGTGGCCAGCACACTCGCGAAGACCAAAGTCAGGGCCGCCCCGCGGCGCACACCGCGGGGCCCGAAACACTGCGCGGGACCCGACATGGCGTCGAGTCTAGGACAACGCCCCTGCGGCGCACGGCCGGTTGGCCGTGCGCCGCAGGGGCGCTTGTCACACCTTCAGGTACTTGCGGAGCGCGAAGAGAGCGGCAACGGCGGGCATCAGCAGACCGATCGCCAGGACCAGGGGCAGCTTGGTGAAGACCGCGTCCCAGCCGATGAAGTCGATCAGATTCAGCTTGCTCTGCAGTGCCAGGCCGCCGTCGATCAGGAAGTACCGGCCGGCCAGCAGCATCACGCAGGCGAGCACACCGCCGATGAGGCCGGCGAACGCGGCCTCCATGATGAACGGCATCTGGATGTAGAAGCCGGAGGCGCCGACGAGCCGCATGATGCCGGTTTCACGCCGTCGGCTGAACGCGGACACCCGGACGGTGTTCACGATCAGCATCAGCGCGATGACCAGCATCAGCGCCATCACGAAGAGGGCGGCCACGTTCATGCCGTTCATCAGCTGGAAGAGGTTGTCCAGGATGGATCTCTGGTCCTGGACGGACTGGACCCCGTCACGGCCGGCGAAGGCGGTGGCGACGACCTTGTACTTCTTCGGGTCGTGGAGCTTGACCCGGAACGACTCCTGCATCTGGTCCGGCGTGATGTTGCTCGCCATGGGCGAGTCGCCGAACTGCTGCTGATAGTGCTTGTACGCCTGGTCGGCAGACTCGTACGTGACCGTCTGGACGACGTCCATCTTGTGGAGATCGGCCTCGATCTCCTTCTTCTGCTCCGTGGTGACGGCGCCCTTGGCGCACTTGGGCGTGGAGGTCACATCACTCTTGCTGCAGAGGAAGATCGAGACGTTGACCTTGTCGTACCAGTAGTCCTTCATCGTGCTGACCTGCTCGCGCATGAGCAGCGCGCCGCCGAACAGGGCGAGCGAGAGGGCGACGGAGACGACGACGGCGAAGGTCATCGTGAGGTTGCGACGGAGGCCGACGCCGATCTCCGACAGGACGAACTGGGCGCGCATGGCGTCCTTTCAGTGCTCGGTGCTCAGTGCTGGTAGCCGTAGACGCCGCGGGCCTGGTCGCGAACGAGACGGCCCTGCTCCAGCTCGATGACGCGCTTGCGCATCTGGTCGACGATGTTCTGGTCGTGGGTCGCCATGATCACGGTGGTACCGGTCCGGTTGATCCGGTCCAGCAGCTTCATGATGCCCACGGAGGTCTGCGGGTCGAGGTTGCCGGTCGGCTCGTCCGCGATCAGCAGCATGGGGCGGTTCACGAACGCCCGCGCGATCGCCACGCGCTGCTGCTCACCACCGGAGAGCTCGCCGGGCCTCCGGTCCTCCTTGCCGCCGAGGCCGACCAGGTCGAGAACCTGGGGCACCGCCTTACGGATCTCACCGCGCGGCTTGCCGATGACCTCCTGCGCGAACGCCACGTTCTCCGCAACGGTCTTGTTGGGGAGGAGCCGGAAGTCCTGGAACACCGTGCCCAGCTGGCGGCGCATGTGCGGCACCTTCCAGTTGGACATGCGCGCGAGGTCCTTGCCCAGGACATGGACCATGCCCTGACTGGCGCGCTCTTCACGGAGGATGAGTCGCATGAAGGTGGACTTGCCGGAGCCGGAGGAGCCCACCAGGAAGACGAACTCGCCCTTCTCGATATCGAGAGACACATCCCGTAGAGCGGGACGGCTCTGCTTCGGGTAGGTCTTGGAGACGTTGTCGAATCGGATCACGGATGCACCACGGTCGGCCGGGAGTAGGTGTGCGTGACCATACGCGAACCGGACTGAGGCGTGCAGGCGCGCATCCGAGGATGGGCGTTTTATGGCGGAACGGCACTGGTCGGCAGTGGGCCGAAGCCCTACGGATCGGGTGATGCCCGGCGGGCCGCGCCGAAATCCGCGCGAGCTGGCACAGTGGTAGGGGGAACGGATGCGTTTCCATGAGCGTTGTGCGGAGTGAAGGCGTATGCGGCTCCGCCGCGCGGGAGGAGGAAAGCGCATGACCTATGACCGTCTGGTGTGCGCAAACTGCGCGGCGCCCGTGAACGAGGGCCGCTGCCCCGTGTGCCGGGCCAGCCGTGAGCGGCTGCAGCAGGAGCAGGGACAGGGAATCTTCGCCGGGCTGAGCCCCGTGACGTTGGTAGCCCTGCTGGTGGTGCTGCTGGGGGCGCTGGCGCTGCTGGCGCACCAAACCGTGTAGCACCGGAGCGCGCAGTCGAGGCCGTCCGTCTGCGGAAGCGTGTGCGTGTACGCGGAGGGGCCCGGGATGCCGACCGGCATCCCGGGCCCCTCTGTGCGTACATGTGCCGCAGGCGGCCCTCAGGGCCTCTCGTTCGGACCTTGCCGGGCGGCCCGATCCGGACGAAAGCCCCTAGGCGACCGTACGGCCGTTCATCAGGCGCGGCAGGATCCGGAAGCCGATGCCTCCGGCAATCATCGTCGCGGCGCCGACCAGCAGGAACGTGGTCTCGGCAGCACCGGTCTCGGCGAGCTCGTCCTTGCCCTTGCCCTGCTCGACCGGCTGGTTGCCCGCCGAGTCGGGGGTGGTGTTGTCCGCGCACTTCGCACCGTCGAGGTCGACGGTGCAGGTGTTGGCGTCGCCACCGGTGGTGCCGGAGGAGGCGTTACCGGTGGTACCGGACGTGCCCGACGTGCCGGACGTACCCGACGTGCCCGACGTGCCCGACGTGCCCGACGTGCCGGACGTACCCGACGTGCCGGACGTGCCCGACGAGCCCTGGCTGCCCGAGGAGCCCTGGGTGCCGGACGAACCCTCCGTACCCGACGAACCCTCCGAACCGGACGAACCCTCCGTACCCGACGAACCCTCCGAACCGGACGAACCCTCCGTACCCGACGAACCCTCGGTACCGGACGAACCCTCCGTACCCGACGAACCCTCGGTACCGGACGAGCCCTCCGAACCGGACGAGCCGGTCGACTGACCGCCGATGTCGACACCGCCGAGTTCACCGCCCTCGGAGCCGCCCTCGGAGCCGCCCTCGGAGCCGCCCTCGGAGCCGCCCTCGGAGCCGCCCTCCGAACCGTTCAGGTCGGCGTCGACACCCAGGCCGCCTTCGTCGACGTGAGCCTTCGCGGAGAGACCGCCGACGTTGACGTCGAGGCCGACGGCCGACGCCGCACCGGCAGCGGTGAGCGAGGCGCCCGCGGCGATCACCGCACCCGCGGCTATCCGCGCGACGCGTACTCGCGTCTTCTTGGTCATCTGCTGCTACCCCCAGTAGCTGTTCTCGTCAGTGGAGCAGCCATATGCGGGCCCCGGCTCTGCGGGGTTCGCTCCGAACGGCGCCACATCGAGTCGTGGCCATACCGCCCGCCCCCGTTCACACCCGTCCCAGACATACGCATGCTGCTCTAGCACCCTGTCCAGAGTTAAGGACTACGTCAAGGCCGTTCCGGGCAATGTGAACCGGTTTGCTCGCAGTTGACCTTCATTCAGCATCACGACTGTGACGCACTCGCCACGGCGTCTGCGCAACTCGGAGGCCCAACTCCCCTTCGGAGCCGCTCCGTACCGCCCCCGACGAAAACGGCGGTGCCGGAACCCGTGGGGATTCCGGCACCGCCGCAAGAAACAGAAGCAAGGTGCAGAGGACAGGAACAGGCCTCCGCGGCCCGCCTACTTCTCCCGCTGCTTGCGCCAGCGGATGCCCGCCTCCAGGAAGCCGTCGATCTCGCCGTTGAAGACCGCTTCCGGGTTGCCCATCTCGAACTCTGTACGCAGGTCCTTGACCATCTGGTACGGGTGCAGGACGTACGAGCGCATCTGGTTGCCCCAGGAGTTGCCGCCGTCGCCCTTGAGGGCGTCCATCTTGGCCTGCTCCTCCTGGCGGCGGCGCTCAAGGAGCTTCGCCTGGAGGACGTTCATCGCGGACGCCTTGTTCTGGATCTGCGAGCGCTCGTTCTGACAGGAGACGACGATGCCGGTCGGGAGGTGGGTCAGGCGCACCGCGGAGTCCGTGGTGTTGACGCCCTGGCCGCCCGGACCCGACGAGCGGTACACGTCGACGCGGAGCTCGGACTCGTCGATCTCGATGTGGTCGGTCTGCTCGACCACGGGCAGCACCTCGACACCCGCGAAGGACGTCTGGCGACGGCCCTGGTTGTCGAAGGGCGAGATCCGGACGAGCCGGTGGGTGCCCTGCTCGACGGAGAGCGTGCCGTAGGCGTACGGCACCTGGACGGCGAAGGTGGTCGACTTGATGCCGGCCTCTTCCGCGTACGACGTCTCGTAGACCTCGGTCTTGTAGCCGTGCCGCTCGGCCCAGCGGACGTACATGCGCTGGAGCTTCTCGGCGAAGTCGGCGGCATCGACGCCGCCGGCCTCGGCCCTGATGTTGACCAGGGCCTCGCGGGCGTCGTACTCGCCGGAGAGAAGCGTACGGACCTCCATCTCGTCCAGCGCCTTCTTGACCGACTCCAGCTCGGACTCGGCCTCGGCGAGGGCATCGGCGTCGCCCTCGTCCTGGGCGAGCTCGAAGAGGACCTCAAGATCGTCGATCCGGCCGCGGAGGGCCTCGGTCTTGCGGACCTCGGCCTGGAGGTGCGAAAGCTTGCTGGTGATTTTCTGCGCCGCCTCCGGGTCGTCCCAGAGGGAGGGAGCGGCCGCCTGCTCCTCGAGCGCGGCGATGTCCGCCCTCAGCGCATCCAGGTCCAGGACGGCCTCGATCGACCCCATGGTCGAGGAGAGGGACTTCAGCTCTTCGGAAATATCGACGACTGCCACGGGTCCAGCGTAACGGCTGTCGGCGCGGACATTCCTCGGGCCGCATGATCACGACTCGGCGACGGGCCGCGCGCCTTTGCGACCCCTGCTGCCGAGGGGGCCGCCCGGCCCCGGAACCGCCCCGTGGGGGCGCTCCGGTCAGGGTGTTCCCGGCGCCGAGCTCTTCGTGTCCTGCGCGGGCGCGTCCGTCCCGTCGCCGTCCAGCGCCAGCCGGCCGCCCACGCCGAGGGCCACCACCAGCACCAGTGCCGCGGCGCCCAGCGTCAGACGGCGCTTGCGGACCGCCGCGGACTTGTTGCGGGCCGAGCCGGGGCGGGGCCTGCCCGGCGCGCGCGGGGCCCTGGCCGTGCCCCGGGGGCCGCCGGAGAGTTCGTCGGGGGCCGGCACACGCATGCTCGTGTGGGTGTCGCGGTTGGAGTCGGTGGACGAGCCGGGGACCAGCGGGACCGCGCCGCGGCGGCGGGGTTCCTCGGGCGCGGGGGTGTACTGCTGCTCGTCGTACGTCCGGGGCTCCGGTTCGGCGTCCGGCTCGTCCACGTCCAGCGGCGGGATGCCGGCCAGCTGCGGGAGCTGCTCGCGCAGCCGGGCCGCCAGCTCGGAGGCGCGCAGCCGGGAGGCCGGGGCCTTGGCCAGGCACTGGACCAGGAGCTGCCAGAGCTCCTCGGGGATGCCGGGGAGCGGGACGACCGTCTCCGTGACGTGGCGGCGCAGGACCGCGCCGGGGTGTCCGCCGCCGAACGGTGTGAAGCCGGCGAGGAGTTCGTACAGGACCGTGGCGAGGGCGTAGATGTCCACAGCGGCGCGGGGCGGGAGGCCCTCGACTATCTCGGGGGCCAGATAGTCCGGCGTGCCGATGATCTTGCTGGCCTTGGTGCGGCGCGGGGTGTCGATCAGTTTGGCCACGCCGAAGTCGGTGAGCAGCGCGGGGTGCGAGCCGCCGGGGCCGAGCGGGCCCTCCATGTCGAGCAGGATGTTCTCCGGCTTGACGTCACGGTGGACCACTCCGGCCGCGTGCGCGGCGGCCAGACCGTCCGCGACGTCCGCGATGATCGCGACGGCGGCCTCGGGCGCGAGACGGCGTTCCCGGTCAAGGCGGGTACGCAGGTCCGTGCCGCGGACCAGGTTCATGACCAGCGCCAGGTCGTTGCCGTCCACCACGAGGTCGCGGACGGCGACGACATGGGGATGGTCCAGGCCGAGCAGCGCGGTGCGCTCCTGGACGAAGCGGCCCACGAGCTCCTGGTCGGACGCGAGGTCCTCGCGGAGCAGCTTGATGGCCACCGGGCCCTCGGGCCCCTCGCCGAGCCACACCGTGCCGGCGCTGCCGCGCCCCAGGATCTGGTGGGCGGTGTACCGGCTGCCGATATTCCGTGCCAAGACTGCTCCCTCAGCGGCTGGCGATGGACCGTCGCTCATGACCCCCGGTCGACAAAGTTACGCGTCGATCGGGGTGTTGAGTGCCCGGGATGGCGCCAACCCTCACTTCTGCGGGCGAAATGAGATGGAAACTGGCCCGCAGAAGTCGATTTAGCTACAGAGTTGATGATGTGTCGGCCACTCAGGGGCCGCGGCTGCCGCCCAGTTCCGAGACCCAGTCGGTCACGGTGGAGACGGCGTCACTGATCGCCTGCCAGTAGCTCTTGCCCTGGCCGATCCAGTCCTGCAGCGGGGTCAGTTCCCAGATCAGCCAGCCCGCGACGAAGAGCAGGACCAGCGTGAACAAGCAGCCCTTGAGGCAGCCGAGTCCGGGGATCCTCATCGGGTTGGCGCTGCGCTGCCTGGGCTCGCGCGGCTGCCTCGGGGCGGGCTGCTGGGGCGGCGGCTGCTGCGGGGGCGCGTACTGCTGCCGCTGGTACTGCTGTTGGGGCTGGTGCTGCGGCTGATACTGCTGGGGCTGGGAGTACTGCTGCGGCGGCTGCTGGTACTGCGGACGCCGCGGTGGCTGCTGAGTCTGCGGCTGGGGCCGCTGGGGACGGCGGCGCAGCGGGTCCTGGTTCGGGTCGAGGTACTGGACCTGCGTCTGCTCATTGCGGTCACGGGCCGCCCGGAGCTGGGACTGCCAGGGGTGCGGGTCCTCGGGCTGCGGAGCGCCGTCCGGGCGCGGCGGTACGGGCGGCAGGACCGAGGTCGGGTCGGCGTGCCCGCCCGAGCCCTGGCCGGGGGCGTGCTGCATGACGCTGGTCGCGGCGTTCGGATCGTACGAGCCCGCGTTGCTCGGCAACACCTGCGTCGGGTCGGCCGCGCCGGGCGTCTGCGGAACGGCCGCGGGCGCCGGGTCGGGTGCGAGCAGGGCGCCCACGCCGTCGGCCGCCGCGATCTGGGCGGCACTGGCGTGCACCCCGATGCCGGCCGCGACGGTGCGCAGCGCGCGGGCCAGGTTCTCGGCGCTGGGCCGCCGGTCCGGGTCCTTGCTCAGGCAGCGCTCGATGACCGTCCAGAGCGGCGCCGGGACGGTGGTGGGGCGGCGGGGCTCCTCGCTGAGGTGCCGGTGCAGGACTTCGAGGGCGGTGCCACCGGAGAACGGCGGGCGGCCGGTGACCAGCTCGTACAGCAGGATGCCCGCGCCGTAGATGTCGACGGCGGAGGTCTGCGGGCGGCCCTCGGCGGACTCGGGCGCCACATAGGCGGGCGTGCCGACGAACTCATGGGTCCGGGTGAGCCCCGGGGAGTCGGCCAGCCGCGCGATGCCGAAGTCCGTGAGCATCGGGCGCATCCCGCCGTTGCGCTCGTCGAGCAGGACGTTGGCGGGCTTCAGGTCGCGGTGGACGACGCCGTCGGCGTGACTGGCGGCGAGCGCGTCCGCGATCTGGGCGGTGAGCAGCGCGGCGGCGACCGGGGTGAGCGGGCCGTTCTCACGGAGGTAGCGGTGCAGGTCGGGGCCGTCGACCAGATCCATGACGAGGGCGAGGAGATCGCCCTCGACGACCAGGTCGCGGGTGCGCACGATGTTCTCGTGGGTGAGCCGGAGCAGCACGGAGCGCTCGCGCAGGAACCGCATCACGACGTCCGCGTCGTTGGCGAGCTCCTCCTTCAGGACCTTGATCGCCACGGTCTCGCCGGGCTGGCCGGCCACGGCCGCCTCGGCGCCTGCGGTCTCCCGCTGGCGGGCACGCCAGACGGTGCCCGTGGCGCCGCGTCCCAGCGGCTCCTCGAGCAGGTACTTGCTGCCTACCGGCCGCACGTCATGCGCTCCCTGCTGATCGTGGTGCTTGCGGTGCTCCCGGATCGGTCCGGGAGTTCCGGCCCACTCTAGGGCCTGTCGTCAAACTGCCGCCGCCGTCCGGAGGGCTGCCGTGCGGCGCCCGGCACGCACGACGGACGGCGGTCCGTCGGCAGGCCCCGACGCGGGGCGGCCGACGGGGTCGAGCCGATCCGCCCGGTGATCGTCGCCGGCTCCGCCCGCCGGGCCCCGGCGCCTCCCGAGGAGGTGCCGGACCGGTCGCGGAACAAGACGCTCACATCGGGCCCATGGTTGCCGCACACCTGTACGACGCGTTCCGGCCACTCTCCCGGACCGGTTCCGCCGCCGCGGAGAACCTTCCAAGCAGGCACTTATGGGCGCACAGCAGACGTTTCAAGATCACTTAGCGGCGACCCCCGGGCGTGTTGTCAGTGGCAGGTGCGAGGATGCCTTCAGCACAGGACTGTGGGGTCGGGAGCCCTGCGGCATGTGACGAACCTGTACCGGACGACGCGTCCGTGTCGGGTGGGGGGAATCACAGGGCCTTTCCCCTGCCCGGCGCCCCGCGCAGAAGGGACCGCTGACGGCGATGCAGATCCGGCTGACCGTCCTCGCGCCGCGCAGCGGCCAGACCCCGGCGCGCGCCTGCGACGTGCTGGTCACCGCCCCGTCGGGGACGGCGCTCGCCACTGTGGCGTCCCCCCTGGCGGCAGCGGTCTCCGGGCCCGACGGCTCGCTCGGCAGCGGTGCGGTGGTGCTGTTCGCCGGGCGTGAGCGGCTGGACGCGCAGCGGTGCGCGCTGGGTGAGCCCCCGCTGGTCGACGGAGCCGTGCTCTCGCTCCAGGTCCCGGGCGAGGACGAGGCGGCGGACGACTCCGTTCCGGCGCAGCTGCACGTGATCGCGGGGCCCGACGCCGGCGGCGTCCATCTGCTGCACGGTGGCCGGATCCGGATCGGCCGCTCCGCCGACGCGGACGTCCCGCTCGACGACCCCGACGTGTCCCGGCTGCACTGCGCGGTGACGGTCTCGGCGGACGGTCTGGTCTCGGTCGCGGACCTGGGTTCCACCAACGGCACCCTGCTCGACGGCATGGAGGTCCGCGACCGCCCGGTCCGCCTGGATCCCGGCGCGCTGCTGCGGCTCGGCGAGTCGACGCTCCGGCTGACCTCCGGCGCCCGTACGCCGACGCTGGCGACGGCCCCGGACGGCGAGGGGCATCTGCGGGTGTCCGGCACGGCCGGTGCCGATGGCGACCCCGAGGCGTACGGCTCCGGCCACGCGTACGCCCAGGGCGTGTCCCCCGGCTCCGGGCCCGCCCCCCAGGAAGAGGCCGACGACCCTCACGCGTACGGAAGCGGCGACGGCGGGCACACCGACACCCGCCGCCGGTCCCCCGCCGAGCGCTCCCCCCGGTCCATGGGCGAGGAGTCGCCCCGGCGGGGTGGGATAGGCGCCTGGGCGCGCAGATTCGCGGGCAACAAGGGCGAGCCGGTCCACGAGGCGACACCCGACGGGACGGGGGAGGCCGGGCCGCCGTACCCGTCCGACGGCCCCCTGGCGCCACCCGGGTCCGCCGCGTCGAGCAGCTGGCCCGACCCCGCGGCCGTATTGCTGACCGCGCTCGGCCCCGGCCCCCGGCTCTGGGAGCGCGGCACCGCGCACCCGGAGGCGCTCGTGGTGCGCCTGGGCACGACGGACCGGGCCGAGCTGCCCGCCGTACCGGTGACCGTGGGGCTGCGGGAGGCCGGTTCCCTCGGGCTCGCCGGGCCGCGGACGCGGCTGGCCGGACTCGCCCGTTCGACGGTGGCGCAGCTCGCCGCGCTGCACTCCCCCGCCGACCTGGAGATCGTGCTGATCAGCACGGACCGCGCGCGCGGCGCGGACGAGCGCAGGCGCGAGTGGGCCTGGCTGGGCTGGCTGCCCCATCTGCGGCCGATGCACGGCCAGGACTGCCGGCTGCTCCTCGCGTACGACCGCGAGCAGGCCGTCGCCCGTACGACGGAGCTGGTGCGCCGGCTGGACGAGGGGCCGCTCGGGCCCGGCTGGGCGAGTCTGGACCGGAGCACGGTCGCCGAGGCCGCCGAGCGGTACACCGGGCCCTACACCGTGGTGATCGTCGACGGCGACCCCGGTTCGGCGGCGCTGCGCGAGACCACCGCCCGGCTGGCCGCCGCGGGCTCGGCCGCCGGAATCCATCTGATCTGTCTGGCGCAGACCCCGGCCGCCACACCCACCTCACCGGTCGCGGCGACGTACGAGGCCGCCTGCCACGCCTCGATCGCGTTCCGCGAGTGCGGGGCGGTGGCGATACTGAGCGGCGATGTGGCGACGGCCCTGCGACTGCTGCGTACCGCGGACGGCCGGGCCGCGGGCCGTGGCACCGTCGCCGCGGTGGACGCGGTGTCGGCGCACTGGGCCGACCGGTTCGGCCGGGCGCTGGCGCCGCTGCGCACGGAGGGTTCGGCCACGACCCACGGCCGATCCGCGTCGGTCGCGCTCCCGCCGACCGCCCGGCTGCTGGACGAGCTGGGCCTGGCGCGCGCCACTCCGGCCTCCCTGATGGCCCGCTGGGCCTCCACCGCGGACGACCAGCCCGGCGCCACGGCCCGCGGTCCGGGCCGCTGGACGGGCGGGCCGGGAGGTGCGGCCGGTGGAGGTACGGCCGCGGACGCCCGCGGTCCGGGCCGTACGGAGCACCCGCGCGGCGCGACCCCCCGCGTGGGCGCCCAGCGCTCGGCACCGGACGGCGTGGGCGGATACGTCCCCGGTTCGGGCCGCACCCCGTATCCCGGCAGCGAGACCGCCACGCACGTCGGCACACCGGGCCACGGCCTCGCGGGCGACGACGCCCACGACACCCGTGGCTCCGGGCGCAGCCCGTACCCCGGCACCGCCGCCCCCCGGGTCGGCGGCGGGCACTACGGCGGCTCGCCCGGGAACACCCCGGGCTCCCACACCGCTCCCGGGCCGGAGTTCCGGGGCGGTGGCGACGTCCAGGAGGCCGGCGGTCTCCGTTCGGCCGGGTCCGGGCGCACCCCGAACCGGGTGAGCGGACCGCGCGACGGCGACACGCCCCGGATCGCGGCGCGGACCGCCGAGGGCGCGGCGGCGGCCGGACATGCCGCCGCGGACACCGGCACGGGCACGCCCGCCGCCGCCCCCGCCGAAGGCACCGCCGCCGTGGCCACCGGGCGACCCGTCGTGGTGCTCGGGGCCGGGCCCCGGGGCCCGGTCAGTGTGGACCTGGCGGAGGAGGGCCCCCATCTCCTCATCGAGGGGCCGCCCGGCAGCGGACGTACGGAGCTGCTGCGGGCCGTCGCCGCCTCACTGGCCGCGGCCGCCCGGCCCGACCTGCTGGGCATACTGCTGGTCGACGGCGCCGGGGGCGAGCGCGGGGAGAGCCTCGGCCCGTGCGCCGAACTCCCGCACGCGTTCGCGCACCTGGTGGCCTCCGATCCGGTGCGGATGCGCGAGTTCGCGCAGGCGCTGGGCGGTGAGCTGAAGCGGCGGGCCGAACTGCTCGGCTCGTCCGACTTCACCGAGTGGCACCACCACCACGAGGTGGCGCAGCGAATGGTCGGTCAGCGGCCGCCGACGGCCGCGGAGCAGCGGGGCGACGTGGACTCGCCGATGAGCGGGACGCTCCGGCTGCGGCCCGCGGCGGCGCGGTCCGTGCGCCCCGGGCCCTCCCCGCTGCCCCGGCTCGTCGTCCTGGTCGACGACTTCGACGCGCTGGTCGCCCCGGCGCTCGGCAGTCCCGGCCGGCCGGCCGCCGGTTCCGTCGTGCGGGCGCTGGAGGCGGTGGCCCGGGAGGGCGGCCGGCTCGGCGTCCACCTGGTCGCGACGTCCGCCCGCCCGGACCGTACGGAAGACACGGATCTGACCCACGGGGCCCGGCTGCGCATCGTGCTGGATGCGCCGGCCGTGCCGCCCTCGCCGGAGGACCCGGCGCCCGGCCGTGGCCGGCTCGGTCATCCGGACGGGCGGGTGACGCCGTTCCAGGGCGGCAGGGTGACGGGACGCATTCCGCGTACGGCGACGCTGCGCCCCACCGTCGTGCCGTTGGAGTGGGAACGGATGGGCGATCCGCCCACCCGGCGCCCGGTCCGGGAGCTGGGCAACGGCCCGACGGACCTGGCGCTGCTCGCCAGTGCGCTGGAGCGGGCGGCCCGGTCGGTCGAAGCGGAGCCGATAGCCCCGTTCGGGCCCGTTCGCTCCTGAGGTATGCCCGATCCGTACATGCACTGACATCACGTCACGAGCCCATTACGATCAAGGAGTTGACGCAGGGAGCGGTATTGTGGCGCCCGTGCACCGGGCGTAGGACTGTGCGCACACGACGATGTGAGAGACGGGGAAGCTATGCGCACAACCCTTCGGATCAGCAGGGCCGCCGTGGTGTTCAGCGCCATCGGCGCACTGGCCCTCACCGGTTGCAGTGACGACGGCGACAGTGGAAAGGGCAAGCCGGAAAAGAGCTCCGGGAACGGCAAGGGGAGCTCGTCGAGCGTCGCCCTGCCGAAGCTGGACGGCGAGAAGCTCTCGGTCGCGGCGGTCTGGACCGGAGCCGAGCAGGCCAACTTCGTCAAGGTCCTCAAGGAGTTCGAGAAGCGCACGGGGGCGACAGTCTCCTTCGTCCCGGCGCAGGACCCGATCGTCAACTTCCTCGGTACGAAGATCGCGGGAGGTCAGCCGCCGGACGTCGCGATGATCCCGCAGGTCGGCGCGATCCAGCAGGCCGCGCAGAAGAAGTGGGCCAAGCCGGTCGGCCCCGAGGCCAAGGCCCAGCTGGCCAAGAACTACTCGCAGGTCTGGCAGGACCTCGGCGCGGTGGACGGCACCCAGTACGGCGTCTACTTCAAGGCCGCCAACAAGTCCCTGATCTGGTACAACGCCAAGGCGTTCGAGAACGCGGGCGCGTCCGAGCCGAAGACCTGGAAGGACTTCCTGGCGACGGCGGAGACGGTCTCCGCCTCGGGTGTCACCCCGGTCTCGGTCGGTGGCGCGGACGGCTGGACCCTCACCGACTGGTTCGAGAACATCTATCTCTCCCAGGCGGGCCCGGAGAAGTACGACCAGCTGGCCCAGCACACGATCAAGTGGACGGACCCGTCCGTCAAGGACGCGCTGACCACGCTCGCGCAGCTCTTCGGCAAGCCGTCACTGATCGCGGGCGGCGCCGATGGCGCGCTGCAGACGGAGTTCCCGGCCTCGGTCACCCAGACCTTCACCGGCGGTGACCAGCCGAAGGCCGCGATGGTCTACGAGGGCGACTTCGTGGCCGTCAACATCGCGCAGACGAAGGCGAAGATCGGGACGGACGCCAAGGTGTTCCCGTTCCCGGCGGTCGGCGCCGAGTCCCCCGTCGTGACGGGCGGCGACGCGGCGGTGGCCCTGAAGGACGGCAAGGGCGCGCAGGCCCTGCTGACCTGGCTGGCCTCGACCGACGCCGCGAAGATCATGGCCGAGCAGGGCGGTTTCATCTCGCCGAACAAGGCCCTGGACGCCGCCGCGTATCCGAACGAGGTGCAGCGCACGATGGCGAAGGCGCTGATCTCGGCGGGTGACGCGGTCCGGTTCGACATGTCCGACCAGGCTCCGCAGTCGTTCGGCGGGACGCCCGGGAAGGGCGAGTGGAAGACCCTCCAGGACTTCCTGAAGAACCCGAAGGACATCTCCGGGACTCAAGCGAAGCTGGAGTCCGACGCGGCCAAGGCGTACAAGAGCTGACGGGATGACGACAGCCGCAGCGGGGGGCGCCGACGCGGTGCCCCCCGCCGACAAGCATCCGTCCGGACAGCCGTCGGTACCCGCGCCCAGGAAGCCGTCCGATGCCCCGGCCAGTGGCCCGAAGCGCGGACTCAGGAGTGTGACCGGCACCCGTCGGATCATCGCCGCGCTCTTCCTGGCGCCCGCGCTGGTGCTGCTCGGCGCGCTCGTGGTCTATCCGATCGTGTACTCCGTGTACCGGTCGTTCTTCGACCAGGCGGGTACGGGCTTCGCCGGACTCGACAACTACAAGGCGCTGTTCACGGACGACACCATCCGCACGGCGATCAAGAACAACGCGATCTGGGTCGTGTTCGCCCCGACGGTCTCCACGGTCCTCGGGCTGATCTTCGCGGTGCTGACGGAACGGATCCGCTGGGGTACGGCGTTCAAACTGATCGTCTTCATGCCGATGGCGATCTCCATGCTCGCCGCCGGCATCATCTTCCGGCTGGTGTACGACCAGGCCCCGGAGCGCGGGGTCGCCAACGCCGTATGGGTGGGTGTGCACGACACCTTCGCCGAGTCGGCGAGCTATCCGAAGGCGCATCCGCTGCCCGTCCATCCGCTCAAGGCGGGCGGCGGCGGCTCGTTCGTCACCAAGGTGCCGGTGCGGGCCGGACAGCCGGTCCAACTGCCGCTGGTCGGTGTGGCACCGGCGAAGATGCCGACGGACGCGAAGCCGGCGAAGGCCGCCGCGGCGACGTCCGGGAAGATCACCGGTACCGCGTGGCTGGACTTCACCAACGGCGGCGGCGGCAGGCCGAATGTCATCGACGCCAAGGAGCTGGGGCTCAAGGGCATCAAGGTCGAAGCGGTCAAGGACGGCAAGGTGGTCGCCTCGGCGACCGCGGGCGCGGACGGCACGTTCACCCTGCCCGCCTCGGCCGATGGTGCCGAACTCCGGCTCCCCGCATCGAACTTCAAGGAGCCGTACAACGGGGTCGAGTGGCTCGGCCCGACGCTCGTCACACCGGCGATCATCGGCTCCTACGTCTGGATGTGGGCCGGGTTCGCGATGGTGCTGATCGCCGCGGGCCTGGCCGGTCTGCCGCGTGAACTCCTCGAAGCGGCCCGGGTGGACGGCGCGAACGAGTGGCAGGTGTTCCGCCGGATCACGGTGCCGATGCTCGCGCCCGTTCTCTCGGTGGTGCTGGTCACGCTGATGATCAACGTCCTGAAGGTCTTCGACCTGGTCTTCATCATCTCACCGGGCTCCTCGCTGGCCGACGCGAACGTGCTGGCGCTCCAGCTCTACCGCTCCTCGTTCGGCACGGACGCCGACCTCGGGATCGGCAGCGCCATCGCCGTACTCCTGCTGCTGCTGGTACTCCCGGTGATGTACGTCAACATCCGCCGGATCCGGAAGGAGGGGCGCCGATGACGACAGCCTCGGCCACGACCGCGAGCACGACGGCCGGTACCGCACCGGTGAAGGCCGAGCGGTCCCTCGGAGCACGCATCGCCGCCCGCGCCGGCGGCGGCGTGATGCGGGTCTTCCTCATCCTGGTGGGCCTGTTCTGGCTGATGCCGACCGTCGGGCTGCTGCTCTCCTCGCTGCGCGGCGCGGACGACATCGCGTCGAGCGGCTGGTGGAAGATCTTCACGGCCCCCTCCCAGCTCACCTTCGACAACTACTCCCGACTGCTGGACAATTCGACCATCACCCACTCCCTCCTCAGCACCGTCATGATCACCGTCCCGGCGACCGTCCTGGTCGTCGTGATCGGTTCACTGGCCGGATACGCCTTCGCATGGATGGACTTCCCCGGTCGCGACTGGTGGTTCCTGGTGGTCGTGGGGCTGTTGGTGGTGCCGGTCCAGGTGGCTCTGGTCCCGGTGTCCAAGCTCTTCGGCGCAGTCGGGATCTTCGAGACGACCTTCGGCGTGGTCATCTTCCACACGGCCTTCGGTCTGCCCTTCGCGATCTTCCTGCTGCGGAACTTCTTCGCGGAGATCCCGAGGGAACTGCTGGAAGCGGCCCGGCTCGACGGGGCCGGCGAGATCCGGCTCTTCACCCGGGTCGTGATGCCGCTCGGCGGTCCGGCGATCGCCTCGCTGGGGATCTTCCAGTTCCTCTGGGTGTGGAACGACATGCTGGTCGCGCTGATCTTCGCGGACTCCGACTCCCCGCCGATCACCGTGGCCCTGCAGCAGCAGGTACGGCAGTTCGGCAACAACATCGATGTGCTGGCGCCCGGCGCCTTCGTGTCGATGGTGATTCCGCTGGCGGTCTTCTTCGCCTTCCAGCGCCAGTTCGTCTCCGGCGTGATGGCGGGCGCGGTGAAGTAGTTCGCGCACAGCAGTACGTCAACACGGGGTGGTCCTGTTCACCGCAACAGGGCCACCCCACCTGCTGTTTCACAGGTTTGCCACATTTTGACGTAACTCCGTCACTCCATCGGCCGTTTGCGGACCGCCCGCCCGCGCTGCGAACGACCCATGGATGTGTTGTGCCCCGGTTCAGTGTCATCGTGCCCGCGTACCGGGTTCAGGCGTATCTGCACGAGAGCCTGGACTCGGTGCTGACGCAGTCGTTCGAGGACTTCGAGCTCATCGCGGTGGACGACTGCTCGCCCGATGCCTGTGGCGCCGTCATCGACGAGTTCGCCGCCCGCGACGGCCGGGTGCGGGCCCTGCACCTGCCGGAGAACGTGGGCCTGGGCCGGGCCCGGAACGCCGGGATCGCGCAGGCCACCGGCGACTACCTGATCTTCCTGGACAGCGACGACACCCTCACCCCCGGCGCCCTGCGGGCCGTCGCCGACCGGATCGAGGAGACCGCGGAACCCGACGTCCTGGTCTACGACTACGCCCGCACGTACTGGACGGGCGAGAGCGTGCGCAACACCTTCGCCGAGCACCTCGCCCAGACCGGACCCGCCACCTTCACGCTCGCCGACCGGCCGGGGCTGCTGAAGGTCCTGATGGTCGTCTGGAACAAGGCGTACCGCCGCGAGTTCGTCGAGGCCGAGAAGTTCGCCTTCCCGTCCGGTTACTACGAGGACACACCCTGGACCTACCCGGTGCTGATGGCCGCCCGCTCGATCGCGGTGCTCGACCGGGTGTGCGTCGGCTACCGGCAGCGGCGCCGGGGCAACATCCTGGCCACCACCAGTCGCAAGCACTTCGACATCTTCGAACAGTACGACCGGGTCTTCGCGTTCATCGACTCCCGCCCCCGGCTCGCGCCCTGGCGGCCGTTGATCCACCGCAGGATGCTCGACCACTTCTGCACGCTGTTCACCGCCCGGGGCAGGCTGCCGCGCGGCAGCCACGCCGAGTTCTTCCGCCGCGCCCGCGCCCACTGCGCCCGCTACCGCACCCCCGGCGCCCCCGCCACGCTCCGCGCCCGGCTGCGCCACGGCCTGATCCGGCTGGGCGCGCGCCGTACCTACCGCGCGCTGTGGACGGCGCAGGTGCTGCACAGACGGCTGCGGAGGGTCACCGCGGCCGTCCGCCGGGTACTGCGGGCCGCCGCCCTCCAGGCGTACTACCGCGTCCAGTTGCGGCTGCCCGTCCAGCGGGACCGGGCGGTGTTCGCCGCGTACTGGCACCGCGGCTACGCCTGCAGCCCGGCGGCGATCGAGGCGAAGGCCCGCGAACTGGTCCCCGGGCTGCGGACCGCCTGGATCTGCCGCCCCGAGGACGCGCACACCGTGCCCACCGGGACGCGCGGCATCACCCCCGGGACGTACGGCTACTGGCGGGCGCTGGCCCGCTCCGGCTATCTGGTGAACAACGTCAACTTCGACCGCCGGCTGGTCAAGCGGCGCGGCCAGGTGCTGGTCCAGACCCATCACGGCACCCCGCTCAAGACCATGGGCCTGGACCTTCAGGACCGGCCGGCGGCGGCCCGCGGGACGGACTTCGGGCAGTTGCTCGCCAACGTCGACAAGTGGGACTACTCCCTCTCCGCGAACCGGCACTCCACCCTCGTCTGGGAGAAGGCCTATCCGTCGGCCTCCGCGAGCTGCGCGACGCTGGAGTACGGCTCGCCGCGCAATGACATCTACCAGCGGGCCACCGCCGACGACGTGGCGCGGCTGCGCGAGACGATCGGCGTCCCCGAGGGCGCCCTGGCCCTGCTGTACGCGCCCACGCACCGCGACTACCGGCGCGACCAGCACTCCGTGCTCGACCTGGCACGCGTGGCACGGGACCTCGGTCCGGGCTTCGTGATCCTGGCCCGCGCCCACTACTCGTACGGGGGCCAGCCGGTCCGCGAGCCGCATCCGCGGGTCGTCGACGTCAGCGGCCATCCGTCCGTCGAGGCCCTGGCGCTCGCCTCCGACGCGCTGATCACGGACTACTCGTCGCTGATGTTCGACTACGCCAACCTGGACCGGCCCGTCGTCATCCACTGCGGCGACCGCGAGGCGTACGAGGCGGCCCGCGGCACCTACTTCGACCTGCACTCCTGCCCGCCCGGCGCGATCGCGTACAGCGAGGCCGAGCTGCTCGACGTCTTCGCGACCGGCCACTGGTGCGGCGCCCGCTCCGCCCGGCAGCGCGAGGCGTTCCGGCAGCGCTTCTGTCCGTACGACGACGGGTACGCGGCGGAGCGGGTGGTGCGCCGGGTCTTCCTGGGCGAGGCGGCCGTGCGTCCGCCGGTGATCCCTCCGGCGCTGCGGCAGCCCGCACCGGCGGCGGGCGACCCGGCACGGGTCCCGGTCCCCGCCCACGCCCCGCTCCCCGGGGACCGGCAGGCTGCCACGGACCTCGGTCTCGCCGGGGCGCGCCCCACCAACCTCCCCTGACCGCGCCCCCTCCCCCGTGCCGCGCCTGCCCCGCCTGCCCCGCCTGCCCTGAGAACAGAGTCCGAGGAAGAGCCCGTATGACCCGGCTGAGTGTCATCATCCCCGTCCGCCGCGCCCGAGGGCAGCTGCGCGAGTGCCTGGAGTCGGTGCTCACCCAGTCGTTCACGGACATCGAGGTGATCGGGGTCGACGACGGTGCGCCGGACGGATCGGGGCTGCTGTTCGACGAGTTCGCCGTACGGGACCGCCGGGTGCAGGTCGTCCATCTGCCGCCGGGGGCCGGCCAGGACGGGCGGCGCAACGCCGGGGCCGAGCGGGCCGTCGGCGACTATCTCCTCTTCCTGGAGGGCAACTTCGTCCTGCTGCCGGGCGCCCTGCGGGCCGTCGCCGACCGGCTGGAGGCCTGTGGTGACCCCGAACTGCTGCTGTTCGGCCATCACCGGCGGCCGTTCCGGGGCCGCCCCCGGCCGACCCGGTCTCTGGAGCTGCTCCGCGCGCTGTCCGAGGACCAACTTCCCCTCGCCGGGCATCCCGTACTCCTGGACATCGCGCCGGTCTCCTGGAACCGCGCCGTGCGCCGCACCCTTCACGAGGGCGAGAAGCTGGTGTTCGGACCCGGACAGCACGGGGAGCGGATGTACGCGCTCCAGACCCTCGCCGTCGCCGGATCCGTCGCTGTGCTCCCCACCGCGTGCGTCGAGCACCGCGGCCGGCGCGGTCTGCCCGTCGAGACCGACGGCCCCGAAGCGGCGGACGGCTCCGCGCCCCACCGGCTCGTCGACGCGTACGCCGGTCTGATGGAGTTCGTCCGGGACCGGCCGCCCCTGCGTCCCGTACGGGCCCTGCTCTTCGACCGGGCGGCCTCGGAACTCCTCGCCGGGTACCCGGTGGTGACCCGGCGACGCAGGCGCTACGTACGGTCCGTGGCGGCCTTCCACCGGGCGCACCGGCCCGAGGAGCACCGCTTCCCGGCCGGTGCCAAGGGGCTGCGGCCGAGACTGATGAGCGAGGGCCGGTATGTCGCGCTCGCCGCCCTCGACACGGTCCTGGCCCTGCGCCGGAGACTGCGGGCGGCGCCCGGCGCGGTCCGGGCGCGGGCCGGACGCGCCCTGTCCACGCGTTACTACTGGTGGCAGCGGAGGCTTCCGCTGGACCCCGGGCTCGCCGTCTACGCCGCGTACTGGAACCGCGGGGTGAGCTGCAATCCGGAGGCCGTCTTCCGCAAGGCCCGGGAGCTGGCCCCGCAGGTGCGCGGGGTGTGGGTGGTGGCGAGGAACCAGGCGGGCACGGTGCCCGAGGGCATCGACCACGTGGTGCCGGGAACCCGCCGCTACTGGCAGGTGCTGGCCCGTGCCACGTACTTCTTCAACAACGTCAACTTCCCCGATCACCTGGTCAAGCGGCCCGGCCAGATCCATGTGATGACCCATCACGGCACTCCGCTGAAGATCATGGGGCTCGACCAGCAGGACTATCCGGCGGCGGCCCAGGGGCTGAACTTCGACCGGCTGCTCCAGCGCGTCGACCGGTGGGACTGGAGCGTCTCGGCCAATCCGCACTCCACCGAGGTGTGGGCCCGTGCCTACCCGGGCGCCGCGCGGTCCCTCGAAGCGGGCTATCCGCGCAATGACGTCTTCGCGACGGCGACGGACGAGCGGATCGCGGAGATCCGCGCGGGGCTCGGCATCCGTCCTGGGCAGCGGGCCGTGCTGTACGCGCCGACGCACCGCGACTACGAGGCGGCCTTCACCAGCCGGCTGGACCTGGTGCGGCTCTGCGAGGCGCTCGACCCGGACACCGTGGTGATGGTCCGCGCCCACTACTTCTACGAGGGTGCCGGACTGCCGGAGCACCCCTCGCTCCTCGATGTCTGTGACCATCCGCGGATCGAGGAACTGTGCCTGGCGGCGGACGCGCTGGTGACGGACTACTCGTCGGTCATGTTCGACTACGCCCATCTGGACCGTCCGATCGTGGTGCACGCCCCCGACTGGGAGACGTACCGCACGGTCCGGGGGGTCTGCTTCGATCTGCTGTCCGGAAGACCCGGCGACACCCCGGGGGCGGTCTCCACCAGCACGGAGGAGCTGGCCCGGATCCTCCTCGACGGCAGCTGGCGGAGCCCGGCGAACGAGGCGCTTCGGGCCGCGTTCCGGGCCCGGTTCTGCCCTTACGACGACGGGCGCGCCGCGGAACGGGTGGTGCGGCAGGTGCTGCTGGGGGAGGCGGCGCCGGTCGGCGGACGGGCCTGAGGACGAGGTCCGTCCGCCGACGCGGTCTCAGCTTGGCGTTTAACGTGGGCGGGCTTGGTGTTCTTTGATCGATTCGGCGCGTTTGACGGTCTTGCCGACGTCGTGGTGCCTGGCCCGGTGGCTG
>NZ_JBEYTM010000056.1:0-52898 GCF_040643055.1 Streptomyces sp. NPDC047515 | reverse complement strand
AAGGGGCAGATCTTCGTGAAGGGCGAGGTCATCAAGACCGTGCCGGAGTCGAAGATCGTCGAGACGCTGATCGAAGAAGCCCTGAAGATCGCCGAACAGATGGAGAAGGACGGCGTCGCCTCGGGCGAGCCCGAGGTCTCCATCAGCTGAACCACGATGTGCCCCACCGCGCCCCGCCGGACGAACACCACCCGGCGGGGCGCGGTCGTGAGCGACCTCACGGTGCTCTGCAAACGCTCTTTCCGGGCCTGGGCGGCGCCACCGAGCCTCTTTGGGTACAGTGCGGAAATCAGCAGACCGCATGGTGAGGCCCCCTCGTGTTGACGCAGACGACCACCCGGGTCCTCGAACCCAGCGACCTCGGCGCCGCTCTCGCCATTCTGGAGAGCGAACCCGTCGCCAACGCGTTCGTGACGTCCCGGGTCCAGATCGCGGGTCTCGACCCATGGCGCCTCGGCGGCGAGATGTGGGGCTGGTACGCCGACGGCAGGCTGCGCTCACTGTGCTACTCCGGTGCCAACCTCGTACCGATCTGCGCCACCCCCGAGGCGGTCAGGGCCTTCGCCGACCGCGCCCGCCGGACCGGCCGCCGCTGCTCCTCGATCGTCGGCCCCGCGGAGCCCACCGCCCAGCTGTGGCGGCTCCTCGAACCCGGCTGGGGCCCCGCCCGCGAGGTCCGGGCCCATCAGCCGCTCATGGTCACCGAGAGCCCGTCCGCCGACGTCACCCCCGACCCGCTGGTCCGCCGGATCCGCAAGGACGAGATGGACGTCCTGATGCCGGCCTGCGTGGCGATGTTCACCGAGGAGGTCGGCATCTCCCCGCTCGCGGGCGACGGCGGACTCCTCTACCAGGCACGCGTCGCCGAACTCGTCGGCGCCGGCCGCTCCTTCGCCCGGATCGAGGACGGCCGGGTCGTCTTCAAGGCGGAGATCGGCGCGGCCACCCCGCAGGCCTGTCAGATCCAGGGCGTCTGGGTCGCCCCCGAACACCGCGGCCGGGGGCTCTCCGAGACCGGTATGGCGGCCGTCCTGCGCTACGCACTGGCCGACGTCGCACCCGTCGTCAGCCTCTACGTGAACGACTACAACACCCCCGCGCGCAAGGCGTACGCCAGGGTCGGCTTCCGTGAGACCGGCACGTTCATGAGCGTGCTGTTCTGACCGGTCGACGACCGGCTCCACCACCCCGTACCGCCCGCGCCGTCCGGGCCAGTAGGGTCGGCCCATGGCAGCACTTCCCTGGGGCGGTCCCCGCACTCCCGGCGTCCGGATCGGACCGATCGATCTCGCCGCGCGCGTGGACGAGGCGCTCGCCGTGCAGGCCGTCGCCTTCGGCCTGGCCCCGGAGGAGATCGAGGTACGGCGCCACATCGTTCTCAGGCACCTCGAACACCCCCACGCCCGCGCGCTGGGCGCCACCACCACAGGCGGCCGGCTCGTCGGCTTCGTCTACGGCATGCCGAACGAACGCCACCAGTGGTGGTCCGCCGTCGTCGAGCCCTACCTCCGCGCCACCGGCTCCGCGTACTGGCTCGACGACTCGTTCGTCATCACCGAGCTGCACGTCCTCCCGGAATTCCAGAACCGGGGCATCGGCCGCGCGCTGATCACCACCATCACGGACACCGCCGACCAGCCCCGGTCCATCCTCTCCGCGATCGACACGGACAGCCCGGCACGGGGGCTGTATCGCAGTCTCGGATACCAGGACCTGGCCCGGCAGGTGCTCTTCCCCAGCGCTCCCAAGCCGTACGCGGTGATGGGGGCCCCGCTTCCGCTGCGCCGCAAGGTCTAGGGTCCTTCGTCCGGCGAAAGAACCCGGGGCCGGAGCCAATCGATTTCCGCCCACCGGTGCCGCCCGGCTAACCTCACGCTCATCACCCTTCCGAGCAGGAGTTCATCATGGCCCAGGTCCAGCGCATGTCCCGATTGATGATCAAGACACTGCGCGACGACCCGGCGGACGCCGAGACGCTCAACCACAAGCTGCTCGTCCGGGCCGGATACGTGCGTCGCACGGCGGCCGGAATCTGGACCTGGCTGCCGCTGGGAAAGAAGGTCCTGGAGAACATCACCCGCGTCGTGCGCGAGGAGATGGACGCCATCGGCGGCCAGGAAGTACTGCTGCCCGCGCTGCTCCCGAAGGAGTCGTACGACGCCAGCGGCCGCTACGACGAGTACGGCGATCTGCTCTTCAAGCTCAAGGACCGCAAGGGCGCGGAGTACCTCCTCGGCCCGACCCACGAAGAGATCTTCACCCAGGTCGTCAAGGATCAGATCACGTCCTACAAGGACCTGCCCGTGATCCTGTACCAGATCCAGACCAAGTACCGGGACGAGGCCCGCCCGCGCGCCGGTGTGCTGCGCGGCCGCGAGTTCCAGATGAAGGACTCGTACTCCTTCGACACCACGGACGAGGGGCTGGTCGAGGCGTACCAGCTGCACCGCGCCGCCTACATCCGGATCTTCGAGCGGCTCGGCCTCGACCACCGCATCGTCTCCGCCGTCTCCGGCGCGATGGGCGGCTCGGCCTCCGAGGAGTTCCTGGCCCCCGCCCCGGCCGGTGAGGACACCTTCGTCGACTGCCCCGCCTGCGACTACGCCGCCAACACCGAGGCCGTGACCTTCAAGGCCACCGCTGTGGACGGCTCGGCCCACGGCTCCGTCGAGGAGCTGGACACCCCCGACACCCCGACCATCGAGACCCTCGCCGGGCACCTGGGCGTCCCGGCCTCCGCGACCCTGAAGAACCTGCTGGTCAAGGTCGACGGCGAGATCGTCGCCGTGGGCGTGCCCGGCGACCGCGAGGTCGACCTCGGCAAGCTGGGCGAGCACCTCGCGCCCGCAGTCGTCGAGCTGGTCACCGCGGACGACTTCGAGGGCCGCCCCGACCTGGTCCGCGGCTACGTCGGCCCGCAGGGCCTGGAGAAGGTCCGCTACATCGCCGACCCGCGCATCGCCGCCGGCACCGCCTGGATCACCGGTGCGAACAAGCCCGGCACCCACGCGAAGAACGTCGTCGCCGGGCGTGACTTCGAGGTCGACGACTACCTCGACGTCGTCGTCGTCCAGGAGGGCGACCCGTGCCCCAAGTGCGGCACCGGCCTCAAGCTGGACCGTGCCATCGAGATCGGCCACATCTTCCAGCTGGGCCGCAAGTTCGCGGACGCCTTCCAGCTCGACGTGCTCGGCCAGAACGGCAAGCCGGTCCGGGTCACCATGGGCTCGTACGGCATCGGCGTCTCCCGCGCCGTCGCCGCGCTCGCCGAGCAGACCGCCGACGAGCAGGGGCTGTGCTGGCCCCGCGAGATCGCCCCGGCCGACGTCCATGTCGTCGCGGCGGGCAAGGCCCTCCAGACGGAGCTGGCCCTCGACGTCGCCGACAAGCTCGCCGCCGCCGGTGTGCGGGTCATGGTCGACGACCGCGCGGGCGTCTCGCCCGGTGTGAAGTTCACCGACGCCGAGCTGATCGGCATCCCGAAGATCCTGGTCGCGGGCCGCCGCTCGGCCGAAGGCGTCCTGGAGCTCAAGGACCGCCGTACGGGCGAGCGCGAGGAGCTCACCGTCGACGAGGCGATCGCCCGACTCACCGTCCGGGGCTGACACCGGACGGACGAAGCCGCAGGCCCCCGCGCATCGCGCGGGGGCCTGCGGCTTGCCGTGCCCCGCTACAGCCAGCTGGCGAACTCCAGCGTCAGCTCGCCCTCCTGGCGACGGCCGACCGCCAGCGCCCGGGTGCCCGACTCCACCGCACGGAACAGCGTCCAGCCGTGCAGCCGTTCCCGGTCCACGTCCAGCGAATCGGCGAGCTTCTTGATCCGGCGCCGGGCCGTCACCGCGCCGCCGGGGGAGGCGATCAGGTCCTCGACGCGATCGCGCACCAGGCGCGCCAGATCGTAGGCACGCTCGCCCACCAGCGGCTCCGGCCCGACCGTCAGCCAGGGCGCCCGCTCGCCCGCGAGCACCTTGCTCTGGCGGAAGTTGCCGTGCAGCAGCAGGAGTTCGCAGGAGCCGGCGACCAGCTCCGCACGCGCCGCGAGCGCCGCGGAGACCAGTGGCTCCAGGCCCGGGTCCGCCGCGGCGAAGGCCCGCATCGGCTCCGTACGACGCGCGGTCCGCTCGGTGACCGTCTCGAACCCGTGTCCGGCCGGGGGCTCGACCCACAGCCGGCGTACCGTCCCCGCCGCCTCCAGCAGCGCCTTCGCCTCCGGCAGTGAGCGCAGTGACACCTCGGGGTGCAGCCGTTCGAGCAGCAGCGCACCGGGGCCGGTGGCGACGAGCCGCACCGCACCCCAGCCGTTCCAGTGCGCCAGCGCGGCCTGCTCCAGCTCGGGTGCGGCTCCGGACGGAGCGATCTTCAGCGCCGCCGGGGTGCCGTCGGAGCATGTCACCAACAGGACCAGACTGCTGCGGCCCCCGGGGGCGGCCACCCGGTCCACGGTCAGCTGCTCCCCGGTCGAGGCCAGCGCTTCCTCGGTCAGTGCGGGAAGGCGCGCGAGCCAGTCGGCGGCCGAATCCCCGTACGACTCGCCGAGCGCTCGCACCAGACGCTGCGGCGGTTCGAAACCCATACGTGCTTTGTTCCCTTTCAGAGGTTCTTCAGTGCGTCGTGCCGGTCCCGTTCCTCACACCGGCCCTGTCCTTCGTGCCGGACCCGGCCTTCGCGTCGGACCCCGCCGCCGCGCCGGTCCCGTCGGCGGTCCGCTCGGCGAGCCCGGGAAAGGGCACGCCGCTGCCCCGCCAGCGGACCGCTCGCACCGCGGCCTCCCGCAGCGCGTCCGCGGCCTCCCGCCGGAGCGGCCCTTCGGCGGCCCGTACGAGATCGGAGTAGACGTCCGCCACTCGGTCCTCCAGCAGGGCGGCCAGCCGCACCGCCGCGGACGGGTCCGGCACCGCGAACGGCAGAGCGTACGCGGCCTGCGCGGCCACCGGTTCACCGCCCAGGTCACGCACGGTCCGCTGCAGCGCGTCGCGCCGGGCGCGGTGCGCGTGGTACGCCGCCGTGGCCTCGGTCCGGCGGCCGCCGGCGACCCGGCCGCCGACGACCCCGTACCCGTACACCGCCGCGTGTTCGGCGGCCAGGGCCGCCTGCGCCGCCTTTTGTGTCCCGGCGTTCATGACGAGGTCTCCTTGGCCAGTTCGGACAGCAGATAGGCGTGTGCAGCGCCCGCCGCCGCGATCGACGCCAGCAGCCGGGCCAGCTCGGGCGGGGCCTTCAGCAGCGTCACCGTGTGGGCGTCCGAGGCGCGGCGCTCCGCCTCTGCCAGCTCCTTGACGGCGGCCCTGGCGTCGGTCGCGCGGGTGTGCGAGAAGACCGGCGTCCCGCCGCTGTCGGATGCCAGCGCCTCGGCGTGGGCCCGTACGGCGTCCCGCAGCGGCGAGAGCCCGGCGGCGGTCGCCGGGTGGGCCCGGACCACCTGCTCGTACCGGGCGAGCAGTTCCCTGCTGGTACGGGCGGCAGTCGCCCGGAGCGTCCGCTCCGCCCGTGCGGCCGAGGCCTGCTCGGCCGGGGTCGCCCCGTCGGGCCGGGCGGAGCCCTCCCGCTGCCCGGACCCGTCACCGCAGCCGGCCAGCACCGCCCCCATGGCGATCGCCCCCGTCGCGGTGAACGCACCTCTGCGCGTCGTCCCCGTGCGCCGCACTTGTTCTCCTTCGGGCTTGGACCTGTCTTGACTGGATCTGTCCTGAAGTGATCACCGCAGGCGAGCGTACCCGCGGTCGCGGAGCACGCGGACGGCAACACCCCTCGGGACCGGATACCCTTTGACCTGACACGCGAGATCCCCACAACAGCACACGCGGCCGAGGAGTCACCCGGATGAGCACCACCCAGAGCGAGAGGCTGCGCGGACTGCTCGAACCGCTCGTCAGCGCCGAGCAGCTGGATCTCGAAGAGATCGAGGTGTCCCGGGCCGGCCGCCGCCGGGTGCTGCGGATCGTCGTGGACTCCGATGAAGGCGTGGAGCTGGACGCCTGTGCCCGGCTGAGCCGCGCGCTCTCCGAGAAGCTCGACGAGACCGACGCGATGGGCGACGACGAGTACGTCCTCGAAGTCAGCTCGCCCGGTGCCGACCGTCCGCTGACGGAGCACCGCCACTACGTACGTGCCACGGGCCGCCTGGCCAAGCTGCAGCTGCGCGAGGGCGGTGAGCTGGTGGCCCGCATCCTCGCCGTGGACGAAGAGGGGCTCGACCTCGAAGTCCCGGGCGTCAAGGGCCGCAAGCCCACGTCCCGCCGGGTCGCCTTCGACGAGATCGCCAAGGCGCGCGTGGAGATCGAATTCAGCCGCAAGGACAAGAAGGAAGAGGAGGCGTAGCCGTGGACATCGATGTGAAGCTCTTGAAGGGCTTGGCACAGGACAAGGAGATCCCCTTCGACGTGCTCGTCGAGGCGATCGAGTCGGCCCTCCTCATCGCCTACCACCGTACGGACGGGAGCCACCGCCGCGCGCGCGTGGAGCTCGACGAGCGCGGTCACGTGACGGTGTGGGCGAAGGAGGACCCGGCCGACCTCGAACCGGGCCAGGAGCCCAAGGAGTTCGACGACACCCCGTCCGGCTTCGGCCGGATCGCCGCGACCACCGCCAAGCAGGTCATCCTGCAGCGTCTGCGCGACGCCGAGGACGACCGGACGTTCGGGGAGTACGCGGGCCACGAGGGCGATGTCGTCACCGGTGTCGTCCAGCAGGGCAAGGACCCGAAGAACGTCCTGGTCGACATCGGCAAGCTGGAAGCGATCCTGCCGGTGCAGGAGCAGGTGCCGGGCGAGGAGTACACCCACGGTCTGCGCCTGCGCACCTACGTCGTACGCGTGGCCAAGGGGGTGCGCGGTCCGTCCGTGACGCTGTCGCGGACCCACCCCAACCTGGTCAAGAAGCTCTTCGCGCTGGAGGTCCCGGAGATCGCGGACGGTTCCGTCGAGATCTGCGCGATCGCCCGCGAGGCCGGTCACCGCACCAAGATCGCGGTCCGTTCGACCCGCTCCGGGCTGAACGCCAAGGGCGCCTGCATCGGTCCGATGGGCGGCCGGGTGCGCAACGTCATGGCCGAACTGCACGGCGAGAAGATCGACATCGTGGACTGGTCGGACGACCCGGCCGAGATGGTCGCCAACGCCCTGTCGCCCGCGCGGGTGAGCCAGGTCGAGGTCGTGGACCTCGGCGCACGGTCCGCCCGGGTCACCGTTCCGGACTACCAGCTGTCGCTGGCGATCGGCAAGGAGGGGCAGAACGCCCGCCTCGCCGCCCGCCTCACCGGCTGGCGCATCGACATCCGTCCGGACACCGAGACCGACGCCGAGCGCGATGTCGCCGACCGTGAGCGGGCCGAGCGGGCCCGTGAGCGTTCCGAGCGAGGCTGACCCGGCGACGCGGTCGGCCGGCCCGCGCCGGACCACCGGACACCGTCGGGAACGGGCGTCCGGGGGCGGTGGCGCGGGCCGCAGGGAATAGATCTGAGCGGCACGCCGCTGAGAACACGACAACATCCGTTCGATTTTTGCCCCAAAGGGGTGGGGTCGGTGCGGGGAGGTAGACTTAGCCGTGTCTGGCCGGACGCACGCCCGCGCTTGCCCTGAGCGAACCTGTGTGGGATGCCGGGAGCGGGCGGCCAAGAACGAGCTGCTGCGCATCGTCGCGGACGAGGACGCCTGCGTCCCCGATCCTCGCGGTACGCTGCCCGGCCGGGGTGCCTATGTACACCCCGTCCCCGTCTGTCTGGACCTGGCGGTTCGCCGCCGGGCATTCCCCCGGGCCTTCAAGGCCAAGGGGCCGTTCGACCCCGCCGCAGTGCAGCGGTTCGTCGAGCGGGTGACACCGTAAGAAGTGAACGGCACGGGACCCCGTGCGGTCAGGTACCTCGCGAGTTGGAAGTAGGTCGAGATTGCGATGAGCACTCGATGAGTACGCGATGAGTACGCCCATGAAGTAGCGACGGTCCGGCGGTAACCCGGACCTAAAAGGAGCGAAGTGGCTAAGGTCCGGGTATACGAACTCGCCAAGGAGTTCGGCGTCGAGAGCAAGGTCGTCATGGCCAAGCTCCAAGAGCTCGGTGAATTCGTCCGTTCGGCGTCCTCGACGATCGAGGCGCCGGTTGTACGCAAGTTGACTGACGCACTGCAGGGGCCCGGCGGCAACGCCGGCAAGTCCGCTGCGAAGCCTGGTGCGCCCCGCAAGGCGGCGCCCGTGAAGCCCGCAGCGCCCTCCCCGGCCGCTGCGGCACGTCCCGCTGCCCCGAAGCCCGGCGCCCCGGCCCCCAAGCCGGCCCCCGCCGCATCGGCGAGCAGCACCCCCGCGGCGCCTTCCGCGCCGTCCGCCGGACCGCGGCCGGGCCCGAAGCCCGCGCCCAAGCCGGCTCCGGTGACCCCGGTCCCCGCTGCCGAGTTCTCGGCTCCGGCTCCGGCCCAGCCCGCTGCCCCGCAGCAGCAGGCCTCGCGTCCCACCGGCGCCACCCCCGGCCCGCGTCCCGCCCGTCCGGCTCCGTCCGGCGGTCAGCGTGACGGTGGTCGTGGTGGCGAGCGTGGCGACCGTCCCGCGCGTCCCGCGGGTCAGGGTGCCCCGCGCCCCGGCGCCCGTCCGGCCGGTCCCCGTCCGGGCAACAACCCCTTCACCTCCGGCGGCTCGACGGGCATGGCCCGTCCGCAGGCGCCCCGTCCCGGCGGCGCCCCGCGTCCCGGTGGCGGTCAGGACCGTCCGGGCGCCCCGCGTCCGCAGGGCGGCCCCGGTGGCGCCCCGCGTCCCCAGGGTCAGGGCGGTGCCCGTCCCACTCCGGGCGGCATGCCCCGTCCGCAGGCTCCCCGTCCGGGCGGTGCCCCCGGTGGTAACCGTCCGAACCCGGGCATGATGCCGCAGCGTCCCGCCGCGGGTCCGCGTCCCGGTGGTGGCCCCGGCGGTGGCCGTGGTCCCGGTGGCGGCGGCGGTCGTCCCGGCGGCGGTGGCGGCGCAGGTCGTCCCGGCGGCGGTGGCTTCGCCGGCCGTCCGGCCGGTCCCGGTGGCGGTGGCGGCGGTTTCGCCGGTCGTCCCGGTGGCGGCGGCGGTGGCGGTGCGGGTCGTCCCGGCGGTGGCGGCGGCTTCGGCGGTCGTCCCGGCTTCGGTGGACGTCCCGGCGGCCCCGGTGGCCGTGGTGGCACACAGGGTGCGTTCGGCCGTCCCGGCGGTCCCGCGCGTCGTGGCCGCAAGTCGAAGCGGCAGAGGCGCCAGGAGTACGAGGCCATGCAGGCCCCGTCGGTGGGCGGCGTCATGCTGCCTCGCGGCAACGGACAGTCCGTCCGTCTGTCGCGCGGTGCCTCCCTCACCGACTTCGCGGAGAAGATCAACGCCAACCCGGCGTCGCTCGTCGCCGTGATGATGAACCTCGGCGAGATGGTCACGGCGACGCAGTCCGTCTCCGACGACACCCTCAGGCTGCTCGCGGACGAGATGAACTACGTCCTTGAGATCGTCAGCCCGGAGGAGGAGGACCGCGAGCTGCTCGAGTCCTTCGACATCGAGTTCGGTGAGGACGAGGGCGGCGAAGAGGCCCTGGTCTCCCGTCCGCCGGTCGTGACCGTCATGGGTCACGTCGACCACGGTAAGACCCGACTGCTGGACGCGATCCGCAAGACGAACGTCGTCGCGGGCGAGGCCGGCGGCATCACCCAGCACATCGGTGCCTACCAGGTCTCCTCCGAGGTCAACGGCGAGGACCGCCGGATCACCTTCATCGACACCCCGGGTCACGAGGCGTTCACCGCCATGCGTGCCCGTGGTGCGAAGTCCACCGACATCGCGATCCTCGTGGTGGCGGCGAACGACGGTGTGATGCCCCAGACGATCGAGGCGCTGAACCACGCCAAGGCGGCCGAGGTGCCGATCGTGGTCGCGGTCAACAAGATCGACGTCGAGGGCGCGGACCCGACCAAGGTGCGCGGTCAGCTCACCGAGTTCGGTCTGGTGGCCGAGGAGTACGGCGGCGACACGATGTTCGTCGACATCTCCGCCAAGCAGGGTCTGCACATCGACCAGCTGCTGGAGGCCGTGGTCCTGACCGCCGACGCCTCGCTCGACCTGCGGGCCAACCCGGAGCAGGACGCACAGGGTATTGCGATCGAGTCCCACCTCGACCGCGGCCGCGGTGCCGTTTCGACCGTCCTGGTCCAGCGCGGCACGCTGCGCATCGGTGACACGATGGTGGTCGGCGACGCGTACGGCCGTGTCCGGGCGATGCTCGACGACAACGGCAACAACGTCGAGGAAGCGGGTCCGTCGACCCCCGTCCTCGTGCTGGGTCTCACCAATGTCCCGGGTGCCGGCGACAACTTCCTGGTGGTCGACGAGGACCGTACGGCCCGTCAGATCGCCGAGAAGCGTGCCGCCCGTGAGCGCAACGCCAACTTCGCCCGCAAGGGTGTCCGGTTCTCCCTGGAGAACCTGGACGAGGCGCTCAAGGCCGGTCTGGTCCAGGAACTCAACCTCATCATCAAGGGCGACGCGTCCGGTTCGGTGGAGGCTCTCGAGTCCTCGCTGCTCCAGCTCGATGTCGGCGACGAGGTCGACATCCGGGTCCTGCACCGCGGTGTGGGTGCCGTCACCGAGTCGGACATCGACCTGGCGACCGGCTCCGACGCCATCGTCATCGGCTTCAACGTCCGCGCTGCCGGGCGTGCCCAGCAGATGGCGGAGCGCGAGGGTGTCGACGTCCGCTACTACTCGGTGATCTACCAGGCCATCGAGGAGATCGAGGCGGCCCTCAAGGGCATGCTCAAGCCGGAGTACGAAGAGGTCGAGCTCGGTACAGCGGAGATCCGCGAGATCTTCCGCTCGTCCAAGCTGGGCAACATCGCCGGTGTGCTGGTCCGCTCCGGCGAGGTCAAGCGCAACACCAAGGCGCGCCTGCTGCGCGATGGCAAGGTCATCGCGGAGAACCTCAACATCTCCGGTCTGCGCCGCTTCAAGGACGACGTCACCGAGATCCGCGAAGGCTTCGAGGGTGGTATCAACCTCGGAAACTTCAACGACATCAAGATCGACGACGTCATCGCGACGTACGAGATGCGCGAGAAGCCGCGAGGCTGATCCGCAGGGATTTCCGGGGGAGACCCCGGACCTCTCTTCAAGAGTCGGGGCCGGTCGGCGGGTCATATTTCCGTCGATCGGCCCCGGCCGTTCCGTGTACGGTTCTTGTGTTCCTGCCAAGCGCTGGCAGGGCGCGAACCCGAACCGGCGGGACATCCGGACATACATGTATGTGGGGACACTGTCCTTCGATCTGCTTCTCGGCGACGTACGGTCGTTGAAGGAGAAACGCTCCGTCGTCCGCCCGATCGTCGCCGAGCTCCAGCGCAAATTCGCGGTGAGCGCGGCGGAGGTGGGCGATCAGGATCTCCATCGCAGGGCCGAGATCGGCCTTGCCGTGGTCTCCGGGGAAACCGGACACCTCACAGACGTTCTGGACCGGTGCGAGCGGCTGGTGGCCGCCCGGCCGGAAGTGGAGCTGCTGTCCGTACGACGGCGGCTGCACAGCGACGAAGACGATTGAGCAAGGCTGAGAAGGAGAAGGACCAGTGGCCGACAACGCGCGGGCGAAAAAGCTGGCGGACCTCATCCAGGAGGTGGTCGCCGAGAAACTGCAGCGCGGTATCAAGGACCCGCGTCTGGGTACGCACGTGACGATCACGGACACCCGGGTCACCGGTGACCTGCGGGAGGCCACGGTCTTCTACACGGTCTACGGCGACGACGAGGAGCGGGCGAGCGCGGCGGCCGGCCTGGAGAGCGCCAAGGGCATCCTGCGTTCGGCGGTCGGAGCGGCGGCGGGGACGAAGTTCACCCCCACGCTGGCCTTCGTGGCCGACGCCCTTCCGGAGAACGCCAAGGCGATCGAGGACCTCCTCGACCGGGCGCGGGCCTCGGACGCGCGGGTGCGCGAGGCGTCCTCGGGCGCCACGTACGCCGGTGGCGCGGACCCGTACCGCAAGGCGGATGACGAGAACGACGAGGACACCGCCTCCGAATGACATCGCAGAACAGGACACCCGGTCAGGGGCGCGGGATCGCGGCGACCTCTGACCAGGGTGGTGGTGGGCGCCGGGAGGACGGCCTTGTCATCGTCGACAAGCCGTCCGGCTTCACTTCGCACGACGTCGTCGCCAAGATGCGCGGCATCGCCAGGACCCGCCGCGTCGGCCACGCCGGCACGCTGGACCCGATGGCGACGGGCGTTCTGGTGCTCGGCATCGAGAAGGCCACCAAGCTGCTGGGCCATCTCGCACTGACCGAGAAGGAGTACCTCGGCACGATCCGGCTCGGCCAGAACACCGTCACCGACGACGCGGAGGGCGAGATCACCTCGTCCACCGACGCCTCCGGTGTGACCCGTGAGGGCATCGACGCCGGGGTCGCGGCCCTGACCGGACCGATCATGCAGGTGCCGTCCAAGGTCAGCGCCATCAAGATCGACGGCAAGCGGTCCTACGCCAGGGTGCGCGGCGGCGAGGAGTTCGAGATCCCGGCCAGGCCGGTGACGATCTCGTCCTTCCATGTCTACGACGTCCGCCAGGAGGTCGCCGAGGACGGCACGCCGGTCGTCGACCTGGTCGTCTCCGTGGTCTGCTCCTCCGGCACGTACATCCGCGCGATCGCCCGCGATCTCGGCGCCGGGCTCGGCGTCGGCGGTCATCTGACGGCGCTGCGGCGCACCCGGGTCGGGCCGTACGGTATCGACGTGGCGCGGACGCTCGACCAGCATCAGCAGGAGCTGACCGTGATGCCGGTGGCCGAGGCCGCCGCCTCGGCGTTCCCCCGCTGGGACGTGGACGAGAAGCGCGCCAAGCTGCTGTTGAACGGGGTGCGGCTGGACATGCCCGCCTTCCCACCGGGTCCGGTCGGGGTCTTCGGGCCGGACGGGCGCTTCCTGGTTCTCGTCGAGGAGCAGAAGGGCAAGGCCAAGAGCCTCGCCGTCTTCGCCTGACGGGCGATCCGGGGCCGGAAGACCCCATCGTGGAGCGGGCGGAGCCCCCGCGCCCGCTCCACGGTCCCCCCAACGATTCCTGTCCACCGGGCGCCATGAATTCACCCCAATGAGCAGGCGCTCGGAGTGAACCAGGGGAGCGTTCAGGGGCGCTTTTGCTCCGAGTGGTACACGTGCCGATGGTCGCCGCCCTAACGTCGGACCATGGGAAGCGGGGACCGGGCAGCGCTGGTACGTATCTGCGATCAGGCCGGCCGGCCACGGGGGACCGGGTTCGTCGCGGACGACCGGGGCACGGTGGTGACCAGTCATGAAGCGGTCGACGGACTCACGCGGCTCGTCCTGCGCGGAACGGACGACCGCAGCTGCACCGTCGGGGCCGCCGATGTCACCGCGCTGCCCGAATGGGACCTCGCCCTGCTGCGTACCGGGGGGCCCTGGGCGCTCGGCGTGGAGCCGGCACCGATCGCGTCGCGGGAGGGGATCGACGCCGGTACGTATGTGACGATCGCCGCCCACGGCTGGCGCGAGGCGCGGGTGCTCGGCACTGCCCCGGTGACGTACACCGCGAACGGCCGCTCCCATCGGATCGGCGCCGCGCTGGAGCTGGCGCTGGGCACGGACGGTTCGGACGCGCTGCGGCTCGGCGGCACGGCCGTGGGTGGGCCCGTCCTCGACCCGGACAGCGGCGCGGTCCTCGCCGTGCTGGGTACCGCACTGCGCGCCGGGCATCCCGCCGCGGGTTTCGCGGTGCCGCTCGGGAGCGTGAACGCCGACGGCCCGCTGGGCGCGTTGCTGCGGCGCAACGCAAGGAGCGTTCCCGGATACGGACGCGATCTGAATCTCGCGGGCGCCCTGCACCTCACCGCGACCTCGCTCGGCTCGGCCGGCGGTCCGGCCGCCTGTCCCGATCCGGTCGAACGCCCGGAGGTGATCGCGGAGTTGACGGCCTTCTCGATGCCCGACGGCCCCTCGTCCGTGCCGCCAGGTCCCGCCGTGGTCCTCGGTCTCGTCGGAGCGCCGGGCACCGGCCGTACCACCGAACTGGCCGCGCTCGCCGCTCGCCGGGCCCGCGGCTCCGTGCCCGCGGCCACGCTCCGGCTCCGCGGTGCCGACCTGCTGGCCGACGACTCCTCGGTCGCCGACGCGATCGCCCGCACGCTGCGGCGGTCCTGCCGGATCGTCACCGCCGCCGGGGCGAGGGGCGACATGACGACCGTCACCCCCGAGAGGGTGGCCCGGCTGGCCACGGAGTCCGGGAGCCCGCTGTTCGTCCTGCTGGACGGACCCGAGGAGATGCCGCCCGTATTGGCCCGGGGGGCGGCCCGGTGGACCGCGGGCACCGTCGACTGGCTGCGGGGGAACGGGGCGCGGCTCGTGATGGCCTGCACGCCCGAGCACTGGGAGACGGCCGGTGCGCTCTGCCCGGCCGGTGCGCTGTACCGCCCGGCCAGGCCGGCCGGACGACTGCCGTCCGCGGTCCGGCTCGGCGAGCTCACCGCGAGCCAGGCCGAACAGGCCCGGGAGCGGTACGCCATTCCGCCCGGCGCGCTCGCCCCCGGCCACGACCGGCACCCGCTCACCCTGCGCCTGCTCGCGGAGGTCCGCGAGGCGCTGCCCGGGGACGTCGCCGGGCGGCCCGACGCCGAGGACGTCTTCGGTGCCCACCTGGATCTGATGTGCCTGCGGGTCGCGGTCCGCATCGCGGCGCTGTCGGGCCCGGTGCCCCGGGGCACCGCCGTCCGCCGGCTCGCCGCGCGGGTGGCCGGGCAGGTCCACGAGGCGGCGCGGCGCTGTCTGGGTCCCGGACAGGGGGAGCTGGACCGGGCGGCGTTCGAGGAGGTGTTCCCCTGGCGCACGGGCTGGGCGTCGGCGGTCCTCGCCGAGGGCCTGTTCGTGCCGGCGGGCGCGGGCTACCGCTTCGCGCACGAGGAGCTGGGGGACTGGGTGCAGGGCGCCCACCTGGACTTGGACGCGGCACTGTACGCGCTGGTCCACCGGTGGCAGGCGGAGGACGGGGCAGGGGCGGTGGAGGCCCGTGTTCCGCAGCCACGGAGGCCGCGCACCGGGCGCGGCCGGGGGCCCGCGCAGGACGTCGTGGCGGTGCTCCGGGGGCCGAAGGGGCCGCGAGCGGAGCTCAGCCGCGTCCCCGCGCCGGACGCCGCCGCGGAGGCCGCATCGGCGACCGCGCCGCGCACCCTGCCCGTACCGCACCATCGGACGGGCCCGGTCGTCCAGGCCCTGCTGCTCCTGGGCCGCAGACAGGGGCCCGCCGCGCCGGCACACCGGCTGACCGGCCTCATCGAGGCCCTCGGCCGGCCGGCACCGGGGCCCGGATCGCACGCCGGGGGCCTCGACGACGCCCGCTGGTGGGCGGTCCACCTGCTCTCGGAGACCCTGCTCCGGGTGCCCGACGCCCGGACCCAGCTCGGGGTGCTGCGGCTGCTGGCCGACCGCGTCGTCGGAAGCGCCGGGGCGGGAGGGTCCGCGGGCGCGAGGCCGTTCGCGGAGTTCGGTCCGTGGTTCTGGCGCCGCCTGAGGCTGCCCGAGGCGGACCGGATCGATCTGTTCCGGCGTCTCGTCCCCGCCGACGGCCCGCGCGATGACAAGGACCACAGCTGTGCCCCGCATTCCGACGGCGGTGAACGCTTCCTGGATGCCGTCGCGCGGCGGCTCGCCGCCGAGCCCCGGACCGTGCAGCCGCTGCTCTGCGGCTGGTTCACCGACGAGCGCCCACTGTCCGCCGAGGAGGGGGAGGGGGCCGCGATGCGCCCGACCGTGGCCGCGGCCGCTCAGGCGCTGCTCTACGCCTGCCGGGACCTGGCCGTCGACGACCTGACCGAAGCACTCGTCTCGACCGCCCACCCCCGCGCCGAGGAGCTGCTGGCCGCGCTGGCCGAGGACGAGCCCGCCGCGTTGTGCCGCGCTGTCGACCGCTGGGCCCGCGACGAGGACAGGCCCGGCCGCCGGGCCGCCGCCGCCTCGTACGCCCTGCTCACCGCCGTGCACGCGACGTGCGACGCCGACCGCGAGCTGCTACGCGGGGCCGCCCTCGCCCTGCTGGCCCGCCCGACCGACGGCCCCCTGCACGGGACCGCGCTCACCCTCCTCGTACAGGATCCACGGACCCGGGACCGCCACCTCCCGCAGGCGCTGCGGGCCTTCGTCGTGGGCGAGCCGCAGCTGTCCGCGCAGGCGCTGGCCGTCGCGCTGCCCTCCCATCCGGAGCCGGTGCTCGCCGCGTTGCGGGAGAGGCTGACCCGGCCCGGCGACGGGGCGGGCGAGGCGTTGTGCGCGCTCGCCGGGATCGACGCGCCCGCGCTGGCCCTGCACGCCGCCGGGCTCGTGCGGGCGTACATCGACAGCCACCCGGACGACGCCGTGCACGCCGCCTCGTACATCGACCGGAGGCTGGAGCACGGACCCGCCGCCCGCGCCCTGCTGCTGCCCCTGGTGACCGGACTGCTGCGGGACCGGCCGGTGCCGCCGCCGGTGCGCGCCGCGCTCGCCGGGGTGCTCGCCGCGCCGGGCAGCCCCGCCTCCGCACAGCTCAGGGGCGAGCTGCTGGAGGTCCTGCTGGACTTCGAGCAGGAGGCCCACCGCGATCCGGCCGTGCTCGACGCGCTGCTGCGGGCCGCCGCGACCGGCTCCGGCGCCCGCACGCCGGCGCGTACCCGTGCGCTGGTCCACCGCACCGGGATGCTCCTGGTCCGCACGCCCGAGGGCGCGGTCCGCTTCGACGGCCGGCTGGTCGAGCTGGCTCGTGACGTACCCGGATTCGCCGCCCTGGTGACCGGGTGGCTGGCCGACGCCCCGCAGGAGTGGGCGGCGCTCGTCGGCCCCAGCGCACGGCGGACGGTGGAGGCCCTGGCGAGCCCGAAGACGATGCCGATGCGGGCCGCGGGGCGTGAGCATGGCAGTCTTAGACCTGCGTAACAGGCAATCTCACGTACACAGGTTCGGGCGAGGAGCGGTCACAGTGCAGCGCTGGCGTGGCTTGGAGGACATCCCCGAGGACTGGGGACGCAGCGTCGTCACCATCGGCTCCTATGACGGGGTGCACCGCGGGCACCAGCTGATCATCGGACGGGCCGTGGAGCGCGCCCGCGAGCTGGGCGTGCCGTCGGTCGTGGTGACCTTCGACCCGCATCCCAGCGAGGTCGTGCGGCCCGGCAGCCACCCGCCGCTGCTCGCCCCGCACCACCGGCGCGCCGAGCTGATGGCGGAGCTGGGGGTGGACGCGGTGCTGATCCTGCCGTTCACCACGGAGTTCTCGAAGCTGGCACCGGCCGACTTCATCGTGAAGGTGCTCGTCGACAAGCTGCACGCGCAGCTGGTCATCGAGGGCCCCAACTTCCGCTTCGGCCACAGGGCGGCCGGGAACGTGCGGCTGCTCACCGAATTCGGCGAGACCTACGACTACCGCGTCGAGGTCATCGACCTGTACGTGAGCGGTGAGGCGGGCGGCGGCGAGCCGTTCTCCTCCACGCTCACCCGGCGACTGGTCGCCGAGGGCGATGTCGCGGGCGCCGCCGAGATCCTCGGCCGGCCGCACCGGGTCGAGGGCATCGTGGTCCGCGGCGCCCAGCGCGGCCGTGACATGGGCTTCCCCACGGCCAACGTGGAGACCCTGCCGCACACCGCCATCCCCGCCGACGGCGTCTACGCGGGCTGGCTCAATGTGGACGGCGAGGCGATGCCCGCCGCGATCTCGGTCGGCACGAACCCGCAGTTCGACGGCACGGAGCGGACGGTGGAGGCGTACGCGATCGACCGCGTCGGCCTCGACCTGTACGGACTCCATGTCTCGGTGGACTTCCTCGCGTACGTGCGCGGGATGCTGAAGTTCGACTCGATCGACGAGCTGCTCGTGGCGATGGCCGCCGATGTGAAGCGGTGCAGCGAGCTGGTCTCCGCGTACGAGCGCGGCTGACCTCTTCGCCGTGCGCGCCGGGTGGTGTACGCGCGGCTCACCGAGCGGGGGATCCGACGGCACTCCCTCCCGGCCGCCGGGCAGACCGGGGCGCGACCTGTCCGGTGGCCGGGCCCCGGGACCGTGGTTCACCCCGGGCCGGATCGGGTCGGGGCCGGGTCGGGCCGGGGAGACGCGCTCCCCGGCACCGCGCTACGCCCGTGCCTTCGCCGCCGCGGTCGCCCAGTGGCATGCCACCTGGGTCTGCCCGCCGCCCGCGAGCACCGGCAGATCCTTCGTACGGCACGCGTCCGCGACGCCCGCCCGCTCCGCCTCGCCCGAGGCCAGCACCTGGCAGCGGACGTGGAACCGGCACCCGGACGGCACCCTGGACGGGTCCGGCGGCTCGCCGGTCAGAATCACCGGATCGTCCCCGGACTCCGGCAGCACCGACAACAGCGCCTGGGTGTAAGGGTGTTGCGGAGCAGTGAGGATCTGCTCCACCTCGCCCGTCTCCACGATCCGCCCGAGGTACATCACCGCGACCCGGTCCGCGATGTTCCACGCCAGCCCGAGGTCGTGCGTGACCACCAGCGCGGACAGGCCCAGCTCGTCCCGCAGCCGCAGCAGCAGGGCCAGGATCTCGCCGCGCACCGAAGCGTCCAGCGAGGCCACCGGCTCGTCGGCCACGATGAGTTCGGGCTCCAGGACGAGCGCGCCCGCGATCACGACCCGCTGGCGCTGACCGCCCGACAGCTCGTGCGGATAGCGCAGGAAAAATCGCTCCGGGGGCCGCAGCCCCGCCCGCGACAGCGCCTCGGCCACCGCCGTCCGCTCGTCGCCCGCGTACCCGTGGATCCGCAGGCCCTCGGCGACGGCGTCGTACACCGTGTGCCGCGGATTGAGCGAACCGCTGGGGTCCTGGAGCACCAGCTGGACCCGCTTGCGGTACGCCTTCAGCGCCCGGCTCGCGTAGTCGAGCGGCTGCCCGCCGAAGGTCACCCGCCCGGACGTCGGCGGGACCAGGCCCAGTAGCGAACGCGCCAGCGTCGTCTTGCCGCAGCCCGACTCGCCGACCAGCGCGACGATCTCGCCGGGCCGGATGTCCAGGTCCACGCTGTCCACGGCCCGCGCCGGCGCGGCCCCGCGCCGGCCGGGGAAGGTGACCTTCAGGTCCTCCGCGCTGAGCAGGGGAGTGGTGGTGGTCATGGTGTGCTCCTTGCTTCCTCAGCGTCCGGCCGGGCCGCGGCCGCGGCCGTCGCCCCGGTCTCCACCAGCACACAGGCGGCCCGCCGCTCCGGCCCCGCCGCGCGCAGTTCCTGGTCCTGCGTCGAACAGGAGTCCAGGGCCACCGGGCAGCGCGGATGGAACGTGCAGCCGCCGGGCAGCGCCGACGGGTCCGGCGGGTCACCGGGCAGCCCGCGGGGCGCGAACCGGGAGGCCGGGTCGCCGATGCGCGGAAACGCGCCGGACAGGGCCTTGCCGTACGGATGGTGCGCGTTCTCGTAGACCTCGGACGCCGGGCCCTCCTCCACGACCCGGCCCGCGTACATCACCGCGAGTCGGTCACAGGTGTCCGAGAGCACCGCGAGGTCATGGCTGATCATGATCAGGCCGAGGTCCTGCTCGGACACCAACTGCTCGATCAGCCGCAGGATCTGGGCCTGGATCATCACATCGAGTGCCGTGGTGGGCTCGTCCGCGATGACCAGCCCCGGATCGCAGGCGAGCGCCATCGCGATCATCACGCGCTGCCGCTGCCCGCCGGAGAGCTCGTGCGGATAGGCGCTCGCGCGGGCGGCCGGCAGCCCCACCTGTTCCAGGAGCTCGCCGGCCTTCTTCGCAGCCGCCGCCTGCGTCGCCTTCCGGTGCAGCAGGATCGGCTCGGCGATCTGGTCCCCGATGCGGTGCACCGCGTTCAGCGAGTGCATCGCGCCCTGGAACACGATCGATGCCCCCGCCCAGCGCACCGCCCTGACCTGGCCCCACTTCATGGCGAGGACGTCCTCGCCGTTCAGCAGGATCTCGCCGGAGACCTTCGTCCCGGCGGGCAGCAGCCGCAGCAGCGCGAGCGCCAGCGTCGACTTCCCGCAGCCCGACTCACCGGCGATGCCGAGCTTCTGCCCCGCGTCGACGGTGAGGTTCACCCCGCGGACGGCCTGCGCCCCACCCGCGTACGTCACCGTGAGGTCCCGTACGTCGAGAAGCGGCGTCCTACGGATGCTCGTCGTACTCAACGGGCCACCCCCAGCTTCGGATTGAGGACGGACTCGATGGCGCGGCCGCACAGCGTGAATGCCAGGGCCACCACGGCGATGGCGATGCCGGGCGGTGCCAGGTACCACCAGTCGCCCGCGCTCACCGCGCCCGCCTCACGGGCGTCCTGGAGCATGCCGCCCCAGGAGGTGGTGGTCGGGTCGCTCAGGCCGAGGAACGCCAGGGTGGCCTCGGTGAGGATCGCGCTGGAGATCACCAGCGTGGTCTGCGCGAGCACCAGCGGCATCACGTTCGGCAGGACGTGCCGGACCATGATGTGTCCGTGGCCGCCCCCCAGGGCACGGGCCCGCTCGATGTACGGTCGGGACTCCACGGCCAGGGTCTGGGCGCGGACCAGCCGGGCCGTGGTCGGCCAGGTCGTGACGCCGATCGCGATGATGACCGTCCACATCGAACGGTCCATCACGGTGGCGAGCGCGATCGCGAGGACCAGGGTCGGCATCACCAGGAACCAGTCGGTGATCCGCATCAGGATCGTCGAGTACCAGCCGTGGAAGTGCCCCGCGACGATGCCGACGACCGTGCCGATGGCGACGCACAGGAACGCAGCGAGCAGGCCCACCGTCAATGAGACACGGGTGCCCCAGACCAGCAGGGCCAGCACGCTGCGTCCGAACTGATCGGTGCCGAGCGGGAATTCACCGCTCGGCGACTCCAGCGCGCCACCGGGCGCGCCGGTGACGCTCTGCGAGTCGGCTCCGACGAGCTGCGGCGCGAAGACGGCGATCAGCGCGATCAGAACGAGCGCGCCCAGACCCCACAATCCGCTCCTGTGCTTGCGGTACTCCCGCCAGAACCGGGCGGCGGACTGCCGCTTGCGGGCGCGGGCGAGCGCGCGCGGATTCCCGGCCGGTTCGGCCTTCGTGGGCGTGGGCATGGATTCGGTCGTCATCGGCCCACCCGGGGATCGAGCAGCGGATACAGCACATCGGCAAGGGTGTTCGCCAGGATCACCGCGGTGGCGAAGGTGAAGAACAGCCCTTGCACGAGGGGGAGATCGGGCACGCTCAGGGCCTGGTAGAAGAGACCGCCGAGGCCCGGCCAGGAGAACACCGTCTCGACCAGGATCTGCCCGGCGACCACATGGCCGAGGTTCACGAACATCAGCGTGAACGTCGGCAGCATCGCGTTCGGCACGGCGTGCTTGCGGCGTACGACATCGTCCCGCAGCCCCTTCGCGCGGGCCGTCGTCAGATAGTCGCTGCCCATCTCGTCCAGCAGCGAGGAGCGCATCACCAGAAGCGTCTGTGCGTACCCGACCGCGACCAGCGTGATCACCGGGAGGACCAGGTGATGCGCCACATCGAGGATGTACGCGAATCCGCTCTCGCCGCCCGATTGCATTCCGCCGGTCGGGAACATCCCGGGGATCGGTCCGATGCCCACCGCGAAGACGATGATCAGGAGCAGGCCCAGCCAGAACGCCGGCACCGAGTACAGCGTGAGCGCGAACGCGGTGTTGAACCGGTCGCTCATGGAGCCGTTGCGCCACGCGGTACGCGTGCCGAGCCAGATGCCGAGCGCGGTGTACAGGACGTACGACGTGCCGGTGAGGAGCAGGGTCGCGGGGAGCGCCTCGGTGATCTTGTCGATGACGGGCGCGTGGAACTGGAACGAAGTGCCGAAGTCGCCCGTGAGGGCGTCGCCGACGTAGCTGGTGAACTGCCGCCACATCGGCTGGTCGAGGCCGAACTGATGACGCAGCGACTGGAGCTGTTCGGCGGAGACGGGACGGCCGCCCGTCATCTGCTTCACCGGGTCGCTGGGAATGAGCCGGAAGAGGAAGAAGCTGGTGACCAGGACTGCGAACAGGGAGACGGCCGCTCCCACGATCTTGGCCGCCACGTACTGGAGGTAGGCCTTGGTGTTACGCGCCCGTGGGCCGCGGGCGGCCGAGGGCCCGGCCTGAGCCGGACCTTCGGTGTCCGCGTCCGCGACCTGCACGAGCGCCGGAGTGCTTTCAGCTGTCATGGGGAACTCTCGTTACTCGTGCTGCACTTGGAGGAACCGGCGGGACGGCTTCCGCGCCGCCCCGGCCGGCCCCTCTCAACCCTTCCGTGTGATTACTCGCGGTCGTCCGCGGTGGTACGACGGCGCTTCGCGATGAACAGCCCGCCACCGGCGAGTACCACGACCGCCACGATGATGCCTACGACGACTCCGGTGGAGCCGGACCCGCCGGAGCTGTCCGAACTGCTGCTGCCCGCCGGAACGGCCGACCACCAGCTCCAGTACCCGTCCTGGCCGTAGATGTTGCCTGCCGCCTCGGGCATGGTCGTGATCGACTTGATCTGGTCGGTGCGGTAGGCCTCGACCGCGTTCGGGTACGCGATGATGTTCATGTACCCCGAGTCGTACATCCACGACTGCATCTGCTTGACGAGTTCCGCGCGCTTGGCCGGGTCGTACTCGGCGAGTTGCTTCTTGTACAGCTCGTCGTACGTCTTGTCGCAGATGAAGTTGTCGGTGGTGGCGCTGTCCTTGGCCTTGACGGGCAGCGCGCCGCAGGTGTGGATGCCGAGGACGAAGTCCGGGTCCGGGTTGACGGACCAGCCGTCGAAGGCGAGGTCGTACTCGCCCGCGTACCAGGGCACGGAGACGTCGTCGCGGCAGTCGACCTTGAGGCCGATCCCGAGCTTGCCCCACCACTCCTGGAGGTACTTGCCGATCGCCTTGTCGTTCGGGTCCGTGGCGTGGCAGAGGATGCGCAGGTCGAGCGGCTTGCCGTCCTTGCCGACGCGCTGGTCGCCCTTGAGCGGGTAGCCCGCCTCGTCGAGGAGCTTGGCCGCCTTGGCTGGGTCGTAGGCGAGACTCTGGTCGGCGGAGGGCTGCCAGAAGTACGTGGAGAAGCGCGGCGGGATGTAGCCCTGGCCCTCGACGGCGTGGCCCTGGAAGACCTTGTCGATGATGGTCTTGCGGTCGATGGACAGGAAGAGGGCCTGGCGCACCTTCTGGTCGAGAAGGGCCTTGTTGCCGTTGCCGAACTTCTTGCCGTCCTTGGTCTGCGCGCCCGGGTTGGTCGCCAGCGCGAAGAAGCGGCGGCCCGGACCCTCGTTGACCTTGACGTTCTTCTCGCCGTTGAGGGAGGCAGCCTGGGCGGGCGTCAGGGCGGGGGAGCCGGCGACGAAGGAGACCTCGCCCTTGCGCAGCGCGGCGACCGCGGCGTCCTGGTCCTTGTACGTCTTGAAGACCAGCTCGTCGAACTTCGGCTTACCGCGCCAGAAGTCCTTGTTGGCCTTGAGCTTCACATACTGGTCGACCTTGTAGTCCGTCAGGATGAACGGCCCGTTGCCGACGATCGGGAACTTCGTGTCGTTGTTGAACTTGGAGAAGTCACCGACCTTCTCCCAGACGTGCTTCGGGACTATCGGCACGTCGAGCGCGGCCATGGTGGCCTGCGGCTCCTTGAGTTCGATGACCAGCTGCGTCGGGCTTGGAGCCGTCACCTTCTTGAAGTTCGCGACGAAGTTGCCGTTGGCCTGCGCTGCGCCCTCGTCGGTCATCATCTTGTTGAACGTCCACGCCGCGTCCTCGGCGGTGGCCTGCCGGCCGTCCGACCACTTGGAGTCGGACCGGATGGTGTACGTCCAGGTCAACTTGTCCGCGGACGGCTCCCACTTGGTGGCGAGGGCGGGGACCGCGTGGTTGTCCTTGGGGTCGTAGTTCGTCAGGAAGTCGTACATGAGCCGGCTGACGCTCGTGCTCATCAGCTTCTGAGCGAGGAACGGGCTCAGGGAATCGACGCTCTGTGCGACGGCGACGGTCAGCGTCGACTTGCCGCTGTCGGCGGCCTGCGCCTGCTGCGGCGCGGCACCCAGGGGCACGCCGACGACGGACCCGGCGGTCAGTGCCAGAGCGGCGGCGCCGGAGGCCAGCAGGACACGCAGACGTGAGCGTGGCTGGATGGAGCGTGGTGGAACTCTTTCGACCATGGTCAGGGACCTCGCGTCATGACTCGCACGGAGAAGGCGGGTTGATCTGTGGTTCGCCAGCTGGTGAAGCGAAGGTTTATCAGCGGGGGTCGAGCCGCGTCAACGGTCATCGAAATGGCGTGTGGTCTGCGGGAATGCGCAGAGGGCCCGCACCGTGGAGACGGTGCGGGCCCTCATTGGTTTAGACCTCTGTTGCCTTACTGCTGAGGCGCTGGCGGCGGCTGCTGCTGCCAACCGGCGGGCGGGACGGGACCCTGCGGCTCGGGCGGGATCGGCTGACCTGGCTGTCCGGGCCGCTGGTGTTGCTGCGGCGGGCCGGCCGGGCTCGCCGCGGACTGGGCCTGGGAGGGCAACGACTGCTGCCAGCCGTTCTGTTGCACTCCGGGGCCGGGGTGCGGCGGGTAGGGCTGCTGGGGCTGCGGGCCGCCGTACGGCGGCTGTTGCTGCGGCGGGTAGGGCTGCGGCGGCTGCTGAGGAGCGTACTGCTGCTGGCCGGGCATCGGCGGGGCGTACTGCGGGGGCGGGTTGGGGCCGTTCGACGTCCACAGTCCCTGTTGCTGCTGGGCGCGTGCGAAGTCCTCGGCGACCATGGCGGAGAGATTGAAGTACGCCTCGCGGGTCTTGGGGCGCATCATGTCGAGGTCGACCTCGGCGCCCGCCGCCAGATGCTCGTCGAACGGTACGACGACCACGCCGCGGCAGCGCGTCTCGAAGTGCTGCACGATGTCATCGACCTTGATCATCTTGCCGGTCTCCCGGACGCCGGAGATCACGGTGAGGGAACGCTGCACGAGCTCCGCGTACCCGTGCGCCGACAGCCAGTCCAGCGTGGTGGACGCGCTGGACGCACCGTCGACCGACGGTGTCGAGATGATGATCAACTGGTCGGCGAGGTCCAGCACTCCACGCATCGCGCTGTAGAGCAGACCGGTGCCGGAGTCGGTGAGGATGATCGGGTACTGCTTGCCCAGTACATCGATGGCGCGCCGGTAGTCCTCGTCGTTGAACGTCGTGGAGACGGCCGGGTCCACGTCGTTGGCGATGATCTCCAGGCCGGAGGGCGCCTGGGAGGTGAAGCGGCGGATGTCCATGTACGAGTTGAGGTACGGGATCGCCTGGACCAGGTCACGGATGGTGGCCCCGGTCTCCCGGCGCACCCGGCGGCCGAGCGTGCCCGCGTCCGGGTTGGCGTCGATGGCGAGGATCTTGTCCTGGCGCTCGGTGGCCAGGGTCGCGCCGAGGGCGGTGGTCGTCGTGGTCTTGCCCACTCCGCCCTTGAGGCTGATGACCGCGATCCGGTAGCAGGACAGCACAGGCGTACGGATCAGGTCGAGCTTGCGCTGCCGCTCGGCCTCCTCCTTCTTGCCGCCCAGCTTGAAGCGGGCCGCGCCGGACGGCGTACGGCTGCTCTTCGCCTTCTGCTTGCCCCGGACGAGCCGGTCGGAGGAGAGCTCCACCGCCGCCGTGTAGCCGAGTGGGGCGCCGGGCACGGAACGCTCGCGCTGGTCGTGGGTGACCGGCGTCGGCCAGGCCGCCCCGGTACGCGGGTCGACGGGCTGTCCCTGCACCGGGGCCTGCTGTTGCTGCGGTGCGAGGGGCCCCGGCTGCTGTGCGGGCGGCTGCGGGGCGACCTGCGCGGGCAGATGGGGCGGCATGCCCTGGACCGGCTGCTGGTGTGCCTGGGGGGCCTGCGGGGGCAGGGGAACGCCCTGCTGTGCGGGCCACTGAGGTGCCTGAGGTGCCTGGGGAGTCTGCGGCCCCTGGGAAGGCTGCGGCTGCTGGGGCACGTGCGGTGCCTGAGGGGGCTGCACTGTCTGAGGCGGCTGTGGGAACCCGTAACCCCCCTGTGGCGGTGTCTGCTGGGCCGGGGGTGCGGGCTGCTGCGGGAACCCGTAACCGCCCTGCGGCGGCTGCGGTGCCTGAGGCGCTGCGGCGTTGGGGAATCCGTAGCCGCCGGGCTGCCCCTGGCCTGCCGGGCCGGGGGCGGGCCACTGCTGCGCCGGCTGGGGCGCGAGGGGCTGCGGCGCGGCGGGCTGGAAGGCGGGCGGCAGCGGCGGCAGACCGGCCTGCGGCGGCCCCGGGGCCCAGGGGGTCGGCGCGGCGGGAGCCGGGGCGTCCTGCGGTGCGCCGAGCGGCGGTGCGTCCTGGGGCGCGGCGTCCGTGACGGCGTCGGAGGGCGCGGAGTCCTCGGGGCCGTCGGCGCCGCCCGTGGTGCCGGCCGGAGCCCCGGCGGTTGCCGCGGCGTCGGCACCGGAATCCACGACGGCAGCGCCGTCCGGCCCATCGGCGCTCGCGTCCGCCGCCGGCGCGGAGCCGGAAACGGAGTCCGGGTCGGAAACGGAGTCGGAGGCGGACACCTCGCTCTCGTCCGTACCGTCAGCACCGCGGGTGCCGGCACCGGCACCGGTACCGGCACCCGCGGAGCCCGTACCCGCATCCGAACCCGAGCCGTCCGCGCCCGCGTTCTTCGACGTCTCCTCGCGCTCCGCGATCTCCCGCTTCAGTGCGGCCGGGGAGAACCGCATGGTCGCGCCGCTCTCCACATCGCCGCCCCCGAAGGGGTCCGTCATCCCGTCGGGAGAGGCCGCCGCGGTCCCCTCGGCAGGAGCCGCGGCAGGGGTGGGCGCGGAGTCCCCCGCCACGGACTGAACCGGAGCCGGCGCGGGTGGTGCCGGAGCCCAGTCGGGGTCGAACCCGCCGCCGGCCGGCGGCGCGGGCACGGACAACGGCGCCCCGTTGGGCGGCGGAGGCGGCGCCAGGTGTGTTCCGGCACCGCCCGACGAGTCCCCCGGCGCGTTCTGCGTGTACCAGGCGGGCGGGGTGTAGTCGATGGTGAACTCACCCGTCATCTCGGCGGGCTCCGCGTCGGACGACTCGTCGACGGGCTTGTTCCAGCCCCCGCGGATCTCGTCCCGATCGCCGTTCACTTTGCCTCCTGGTGTGGTCGAGCACCCTTGTGCCGTGGTGGGTGGGGGCGAGCGTTTCCGACTTCCTGACCGCCCGGCTCTCCCCCCGGGACCCGCATCGCCTGCCCGCAGGTTCTTCTGCCGCGCCCGGACCCACCCTAATCGTCATGGGGCCCGCTCCGGCAGGCCGTACGGCACCGCGGGAGCTGTCCCGTACATCACGCACTGCCCCCCAAGTGAACCGAGTACGGCACAGCGTGAAGGGCGAAACGGTCAAACTCGTGCAACTGCGCACGGAATGCCGAACGCTCCGTGCACGCCGCGAGGAGGCCGGACCCTGTCAGTCCATCCGGCGCGCGCCGCCCAGCAATCCGGTCTCGGCGTCGGTCGCCTGGGTCATCACGAACTGCCGGTCCTGCCCCGAGCACCAGAGGGTGACCCCGTCCGCCAGGGTGGACAGCGCCTGCGTCTCGGCAGCCGGAAGATTCAGGATGCGACCGAGCTGTGCCGCTTCGTCAGGAGATACCCGCTGAATGCCGACCAGGGCCGACTTCTCGATCAGCCTCGGCGCCACCGGACTGAGATAGGGCAGCAGCGTCAGCACCGACTGCCACGGTCCGGACACCACGCGCCCGCGCGGCGGCCGCATGCCGCAGTCCCGCACCACGACCACCGGCGAACCGGCCGACGGCCCCTGCGGCGGCACCCGCCCCACATCGTGCAGTGTGATGCACGGCTGACCGCCGCCCGCGGCGTGCGCGAGCCCCGTCCATGTCGGGGCCCGCCCGGTCTCCACGACGATCCGTGCCCCGGTCGCGGCGGCCCGCAGCGCGAACACCTGCGCCGTCCACAGCCCGCCGATCAGTGTGACGTCGTACGGGGTCGGCCGGTTGACGCCGAGCACGGCGGGGCGGCCGTGGGCGTCCACACCGATCACCATGCCGTCGTCACCGACCGGCAGGGCCAGCGACGCCAACTGGTCGAGCGAGACCGACCGGCGTCCGCGACGCGGACCGATCAGCCCGAAGCCGAGCCGGGCACGGGCGTGCGTGGGTACGGACATCAGCGGGTACCCCCGAGCGGCAGCGTGGCGAGCACACCGGGCAGTTGCTCGCGGTCGAGCCGGACCAGCGAGGTCCTGACGCCGCGCGCGGTGCGCTCCAACTCATGGCGGGCGCCCAGCAGTTCCTCGTCGCTGCGCCCGGTGATCCGGATGTGCCCGGTGATCGAGACGCCCTGCCGTTCGCCGTGCCCCAGTGTGAGGCTGAAGGTCGTGGCGAGCGCGGGCATCGAGGTGAGCAGGGCGACGAGCTGTGGCATCGCCGCGCCCCCGCTGCCGCCGCCGAACTGCGGCCAGCGGGCCACCCAGTAGGTGGTGTGCCACCGGTCGTCGCAGCGCCAGGTCCGCGAGGTCTCCTCGGTGCGGCGCGCCGGCGTCCCGGTCCGGCCGGCCTGCGCCATGGCCGGCGCACTGGCGCAGACCGAGGTCGCGATCGCGGACGTCAGCTCCTGCTCGGTCAGCACCGTCGCGCGGAAACCCGCCCCGGTCAGCCTGCTGGACAGCTGGTCGGCCGCGCGCACCACGCATTTCTGGGCGCCCGTGATGCCGCCGCCGCGCGCCTGCACCGCCTCCGGACACAGCTCCGGGGCCAGCTTGAGCGCGATCCAGGTGATCCGGACGGCGGGCGAACCCGTCTGCGCCTGCAGCGGTGCGTAGTTGCGCGCGGCGACGGACTGCGGGGGCAGATGCGGGGCGGGCGCGGGCTGGGTGTGCTGCACGATCTGCGCCGACTCCAGCCGGATGCCGTCGACTTCGAGGACGTCCCTCACGAGCGCCAGAGGCAGCGGCTGCGCGGACCGGTCCGGCCTGAGCGCCGTGGCGTCCGACTCCACCTGGAGCACGGCCGTGACGAACGTACCGTCGCCGATCATGCCCACGGGCCGCCGGTCACGGTCGCTGAAGGAGTACGTACGCAGCGCCGGATCGCACTCGACGACGGGCGCGATGCCCGGCTCCGTGCCCGCGGGAAGCTCCAGCGAGCCGGCCCTGCGGGAGCGCGCGCGCAGCGAGAGGACGGTGCCCAGCCACTCCGGAAGCGAGCGGCGGTGTCTGCGCACGACGGCCAACAGCACCAGCAGCGCGGCGAGAACGGCGGCCGGGGCCAGCAGCAGGGGTTCGATCACCCATGCCGTGAGCAGCAGCGCGGCCGCGATCTCCAGCAGTACGAGCTGTTGCAATCGGAACGAACCGAACAGTCCGGGAAGTCCGTCGAGCCGACCGGGCGTCCGCCCGCCCGCGCCCCGGGCGGGGCGGCGGGAGGCCGGTGGCCCACCGGCCGGGGGAGCAGCGGGGACATGTGCGTTCCCGGCCGGACGCGTCCGTGTTGCGGAAGCCGTCATTCCGGCATTCCCCCCGTTCATCAGTCCCCAACTCCGCCCGTATTCCGCCTGTCCCGTACGGGGCTTCGGCGGCTGGATCACCCTACCCGCCCCACCGTCACCGACGGTCAGCAGGCATAGTAGGGGCCGGTCCGGCACCTAGGTCCGGCATCGCGGGCCCGGCACGGGAGCCGGAAGCGACCGCTCCTGGTGCCGCGCGGGGAGACACGGGAGAAAAAGCGACTCATGGCATCACGGCGGGATGAGCTCAACGCGTACACCTTTGCGAAGAAACGCACGGTGGCGGCATTCCTCCAACCCTCGCCCACCGGCACCGAGGAGGGCGCTCCGCGACCGCTGCGCGCGGTCCTTCCCAGCATGGTCGTCGGTGCGCTGATCCTCGCGGGCTTCGGCGCCTTCGGCATGTTCAAGCCCACCGCGCCCAAGGACTGGGACAAGCCCGGCACCAAGGTGATCGTCGGCAAGAAGTCCACCACCCGCTACGTCGTGCTCACCACAGGCCAGGGCGGCAGGAAGAAGACCCTCCTGCACCCCGTGCTCAACCTCGCCTCGGCCCGGCTGCTCCTCAACCCGCAGAACTACGACGTCATCCAGGTCGGCGACGAGGTCCTGGACGCGGGCAAACCCCCGCGCGGACCGATCCTGGGCATCCCCTACGCCCCCGACCGGCTGCCCGACGCGAAGGACGCCGGGACGGCCAAGCGGTGGGCCGTCTGCGTACAGCCCGGTGGCAAGGGCAACACGGTGCAGAAGGCCGCCTTCGTCTTCGGCGAACGCGACACCAGGCTGACCGAGGGCAGGAAGCGGCTCGCCGGCGGCCAGGTGCTGTACGTGCAGGGCCAGGACCGGGCCCGCTATCTCGTCGGCGCGAACGGCACCAAGTACCGCATCAAGGAGACCGCCGCCGACAACGGCCATCTGACCAACGCCCTGGTCGGCAGCAGGCAGCCGCAGTCCGTCACCGACGACTGGCTGGCCACCCTGCACGACGGCAGCCCGATCGTCTTCCCGCGGATCCCGGGCACCGTCGGCGCCGCGGCACATGTCGAAGGGCAGCTCTCCGCCGAGGAGAACAGGGTCGGCATGGTCCTCAGGACCAGGACCGGTGAGGGCACCGGTTACTACGTCGTGCTCGACGGAATGGTGCAGCCGGTCTCCGAGTTCACCGCCTGGCTGCTCATCAACTCCCCACAGACAGCCGTCCTCAACCTGGACAGCGAGGCACGCGCCGTGGGTCTGCAGGACTTCGTGCCCGATGTCGCGCCCTTCGCCGGACAGGCCGCACGCTGGCCGGCCCGCAAGGCCGACCAGGTGAACTCCGCGGAGGGCGGCAGTGGCAGCCGCGACACCATCTGCAGTGTGCTGCGCAAGGTCGACGGCTCGGGACGCACGACCCTGAGCACCTGGGCGGGCACCGCCTACCCCGCCACCATCGGCGCCGGAGGCACCAGCACCTATGTGACCCCCGGCAGCGGCCTGCTCTACACCCAGGTCCGGGGCCGGCAGACCAGCCCCGACGGATCGCTCTTCCTGGTGACCGACACCGGACTGCGGTACGCGGTCCAGGCGAACGGCGACAGCGATGCCCGGCGCTCCGACATCGGCGCCGGCGACGGGCAGAAGCAGTCGGACGGCCGCCCCGAGCCCAGCCAGGCGCAGAGCAGGCTCGGATATGAGAAGGTCACGCCCGTCCTCGTACCGATCGCCTGGTCGGATTTCCTGTCCAAGGGCCCCCGGCTCGATACCAACAGCGCCCGCCAGCCCCAGGGTTCATGACGTTCCGGAGCGCCGCGGGAATCGCGGACCCCGGGGGAGAGGAACAGATGTCGTACCGCAGGACGGTCCTGCCGACGGCGGTCGTCGCCGTGCTGCTCGCACTGGCGGCGCCGACGGCCGCGTACGCCGTCGACGGAGCCCGGGACCCCGGTGCGCTGGGCGTGGACGGCAGCGGCGAATGCACCTTCCCGATGAAGCGGCAGTACGAGGGCCGCCCCTGGTCGCTGCAGCGCGTCCTGCTGGACGAACTGTGGCAGGACACCAAGGGCAAGGGGGTACGGGTCGCGGTCATCGACACCGGCGTGGACAACGTCAATCCGCAGCTCAAGCCGGCCGTCGACGTGTCCGCGGGCGCCGACTACCTCAAGGGCGGCAAGAGCGACGGCACGGTCGACGAGGTCGGACACGGCACCAAGGTCGCGGGCATCATCGCCGCCCGCCCCCGGAAGGGCACCGGATTCGTCGGACTGGCCCCCGAGGCCACGATCATCCCGATCCGCCAGAACGACGAGAAGAACAGCGGCAAGGACACCACGATGGCGACCGCGATCGACCACGCGATCGCCAAGGGGGCCGACGTCATCAACATCTCCCAGGACACGACCCAACCCCTGACGGAGACGTCCGCCCTGGGCCGGGCGGTGGCCAGGGCGCTCGCCAAGAACATCGTCGTGGTCGCCTCCGCGGGCAATGACGGCATGGACGGCCAACTGAAGCTCACCTATCCCGCGGCCTTCGACGGGGTCCTCGCCGTCGCCTCCTCCGACCGCAACAACGAACGCGCCCCCTTCTCCCAGGCCGGTGAGTTCGTCGGGGTCGCCGCACCGGGCGTCGACATCGTCTCCACCGTCCCCGGCAACGGTCAGTGCACCGACAACGGCACGAGCTTCTCAGCCCCGTACGTCGCCGGGGTCGCCGCCCTGATGCGCGCCAAGTACCCGAAGTGGACGGCGGCCCAGATCGTCGCCCGGATCGAGCAGACCGCCGAACGCTCCGTCACCGGCCACGACGCCTTCGTCGGCTGGGGCGTGGTCGACCCGGTCCGTGCCCTGTCCGGCGACGACGTCCCGCAGGATGCCCCGCACCCCGATCCGGCACCGCCCAGGGCACCCGCTCCCGAGCCCGCGCACCTCTCGCTCTCGGAGACCCCGCGGGAGCGCGACGAGCGGTACGCCACCTACGCGCTCGCCGTGGCGGCCGTCGTGGTCAGTGTGATCGCCGGGACCGCGACGGTCGTCCGGGACGTTCGCCGAAGGCGCGCTCCGCGATGACACCGCCCGCCCGATGCGCCGACTCGGCCTTCGCGAACCACAGTTGGGGAGAGCCGACGAAATGACTAGGGTGGTACCAGACTTCACGTGTGTGACGGGGGAACGAGAAGTGGCCGAGTCCGATTTCGGAGCGCGGAAATGCCGACAAAGCGCGGCCCGGTCCCGTGCTTTCCCCACCCCTTTGCCGGAGCACACGGGGGCAGGAAGAAGCTTGACCGCGACACGCGGGCAGGCCCGGGAACTGAGAGATAGGACCTCCGGATGACCAATCCCGCAGGCGGTTTCGGACTCGCCGACGATCCGATCGTCCAGGCGAAGAATAAGATCATCGAGACGGCCCAGGGGGTGTCCCGGCAGTCCAGGGAGCTGGCGGACATCCTCGCGACGGCCGCCGCCGGATGGACGGGTGTCGGCGCCTCGGGGTTCACCTCCGCACAGATCATGATCAACGAGGACCACGACGAGATCCGTCGGCTCCTCAACGTCCTGCTCAACGCGGTGGGCAGCACCAAGAACCTCAGCAACGCCAATGACGAGGAGGTCCGTGCGGCCTTCAACGCGGTCAAGGACCAGGGGCCGTCGGCCAACACCTCCGGTCTGAACACCGTCTGAGCGACGCCGCACCACCCCTTCCGCACATGCTGAGCACCGAGGAGAGGACACGACATGGGGCACGACCCGAACACCAAGGTCAGGTACGAGAGCGTCCAGGAGATGGCGAACCGTATCCGCAAGGTCTCGCAGGACATCGTCAACGACCTCACGGAGATGGACGCCTCACTCAAGGTTGTCACCGACACCTGGGACGGTGAGGCGCACCGGGAGTACGTGAACCTCCAGCGCAAGTACAAGGAGAAGGCGGACCACATGAAGAACCGCCTGGAGCAGGTCGCGAAGATCATCGAGTCCGGCAAGGACAGCTACCGGGCCACGGACCTCAAGGCTTCGCGCGCCTTCACCGAGGCGTACTGACCACCCGCGGCCGCACACGAAGAGGGGCACGCTCCGACGGGCGTGCCCCTCTTCGTGTCCTGCCACGGCGACTACTTCAGGTCGAACTCGCCGTCCCGTGCGCCCAGGACGAAGGCAGTCCACTCGGCCTCGGTGTACCGCAGCACGGTCCCGGGATCCAACGAGGACCTCATCGCCACCGCGCCGCCCGGCAGATGCGCGATCTCGACGCGCTCCTCGGCCTCCTCGGTACCGGGCGCACTCAGCCACTCCACCCCCGAGATGTCGAGTGCGTACAGCTCGTCCTTCTCCGCTTGCGTGCCCATCAGGTGCCTTTCCTCTCCCGTGGCGGAACGCGTTCGTCGCCCGCGAACAGACTATCCCCGCTGCCGCGCCCAGCGGTCCCGGTGTTTACAGCATCCGTGCCACGGTGGTAGCGACCGCCCGCAGGGCGCCGCGGCCGAGTGCGGAGCCGCTTGCTCCCGGGCTCGGGCGACGGCGTCGTGTCGCTCATCGCGACTCCTGCGGGCACTCTTCCGGAAGTGCCGTCATGACATTTTCAGGCGCGACATCAGCCGGCCGTACCCGCTCTCGCTGCTGAGGCGGTACAACTCCCCCACGACCTCCGCCCGCTCGCGGCTCATCCCCACGGCCTCGGCCCAAGTGGTGAACATGAACAGCCCTTGCCGGCCCAGCCGGTCCGTCCGCTGCCCGGCCGGCACCGACACCAATGACGCTCGCCAGCTCTTCGTGATCCGGTCGGACAGCGCGGACGGAGGGGGCGCCGGAGCGATTGTCGCGGGCCTGTGCAGTGCCTTGAACACCGTGCCCGTCCACTGGGCCCCGGACGATGCCCCCTTGCGCCGCACCACATCGGCAGCGATCGCGTCATAGGCCCCGAGTGCCGACGCGTTGGGTGTGGGGGCCGCCACCAGGTTCTTGCCCATCGTCGCGCTGGACAGGGAGGCGAGCTGAGCTGCCCCCCACTCCGTCTGGGCGTTGCGCAGCACCGCGTACGCCGCCGGGTCCTCTGCGACAGCCAGCAGCACGTTGACGAGATCGCCGTAGTACACGGAGAAGTGGTAACCCGCCTCGTCCTTGTCCTGCCACGCGGGATCGTCCTGGCCGTCCGCGTCGAAGTACTCCGAGCTGACACCGTCCAGAATTTCTTGAACATCGTTCGCGTAACCGGCCAGTGACTCGGCGAGCGGTTTCCGGAGGTCTGCGGCAACGGCCCGGCCGTCCCCGTCAACACTGTCGTTCACGGCGAGCAGGACCTGCTTCATGCTGTCAGCCTGAGCCTTGGTGCGCGGCCCGGCACCGCCACCTGTGGTGCTGGTCCTCACCGCCGCGCCGAGCTCCGAGCAGCTCATCTCGGACGAGTAGTGCGAGCCGAGCGCGGACTTGACACGACGGTCCTGGCCGAGCCCCTCGCAGCCGACCGCCGCTTGCCCCCGGCTGAACAGAAACCACGCCCCTCCGGCCAGGACCACGGCGATCAACGAGGCGGCGGCTCCGTACAGCAGGCGGCGGCTGCGCGGCGGCAGACGGTCCGGACATGCGGTGTTCCCCTTCAGCTTCCCGATCGTCACGACATTCTCAGGCTCTGGGCGAGTGCGGCGTACTGCTCCCCACTGGTCAGACGGCACTGCGTCTCCACCGGCTCCGCCCGGTCACGGCCCACCCCCGCCGCCTCGGCCCAGGTGGTGAACATGAACGTGCCCTGCTTGCGCAGGTGGTCCGTCCGTTCCTTGGCCGGTACCGATGCCAGCGACGCCCGCCACTTCTCGGCGACCCGGTCGGACAGTGCGGACCGAGGGGTCGCCGACGCGGTCGCCTCGGGGCTGCTCAGGGCCGTGTACACCGCTTCCCTCCACCGGGCCGCGGCCGACGCCTCCTTGTCCCGCACCACGTCGGCCGCGATCGCGTCGTAGCCGCCGAGAGCCGAGGCATTGGTGACCGGCGCACCCTCCAGAACGTTGCTCTTCGCCTCCGCGGTCAGCGAACCGAGCTGCGCCGCACCCCATCGCGTCTGGGCATCGCGCAGGATCGCGTACGCCGTCGGTTCCTCCGAGACGCCCCGCAGCACGCGGACGAGTTCGCCCCGGAACACCGAGAAGTGGTACCCCGTTTCGTCCTGCCACGCGATGCTGTTCGGGGAGACCCACCGGGTGTACTCGGAGTTGGTGCCGTCCAGGATCTCCTGGGTGTCGTTCGCGTAGGCGGCCAGGGATTCGGCGAGTGGCATCCGGAGATCCGCGGCGAGAGCCCGGTCGTCGTGGACGAGACTGTCGTTCACGGCGAGCAGGATCTTCTTCATGCTGTCGGCCTGGGCCCGGGTGTGCGGCGCGACCTTGCCACCGGTGGTGGCGGCCTTCACCGCCGCACCCAGATCCGCGCAACTCATGTCGGCCGAGCGGTGCGAGCCGAGCGCGGACTTGACACGATCATCCTTGATGAGCGTGCCGCAGTAGTCCGTCGGCTGCCCCCGGCCGAGCAGGAACCACGCGCCCCCGGCCATGGCCACGGCGAGCAGGGCGGCGGTGACCGCGTACAGGGGACGGCGGTTGGGCGTTTTGCCGGCGGATGGTTCGGACATGTGGTGTTCCTCCGCGGCAGGTGGGGAGCGACCGGTCGGGCCGGGGACGTGTTGCTTGGGGCGGTCAATTGGTGGTGTCGGTCAGGTACGTGTGGGCTTGGGTGCTGCCGGTCGTCCGACCATTGAGCATGAGCTCGAACTCCTTGACCGCCGCGGTGGACGTCAACACGATCGAGGCCGAGCTGGAGCCGAACACCAAGAAGGCCACCGACCGTGCAGCAGACCCCATTCCTCGTCAAAACCCCTGAGCTCCCCCGAAACAGCGACTGTCGTACACCTGATGCCCCTCGCCCGCACGGGTGGAGATCACTTAGGAGACGCTAATACACCTGTGCCCGCCGAAGGAGCCGGGGTGCGTGAGAATCCCGCCCCGGCTCCCCGTCGGCTCAGTGCTGCTCCGGCAGCCGACCGATCTGCACCAGCGGGTTCCCCCGGCGGCGCGAGGCGAAGTACCCGCGCCCCGGCGGCATCGCGTGCCCGCGCACCGAACCGATCAGATCGCCCTCGGACGGATCACCGGAGAGCACCACGCCCTGCGCCCCCAGCTCCTTGATGCGCTGCATGAACGCCTCGTACATCGACCGCGACGCCCCGGCGGAGTTCCGCGCGATGATGAAGCGGACCCCGGTGTCCCGCGCGAACGGCAGATACTCCGCCAGCGGTGCGAGCGGATTGCCCGCGTTCGTCGCCACCAGGTCGTAGTCGTCGACGATGATGAAGATCTGCGGACCGGTCCACCAACTGCGGTCCCGCAGCTGCTGCGGGGTGACGTCCGTCGGAGGCTGTCGGCGCGCGAACACCCCGGCCAGTGCCTCCATGTGCATCTGCATCGAGCTCGCCATCGGTGCGTACTCCAGCAGATGGCTCTCCGGCAGCGCACCCAGCAGCGCCCGCCGGTAGTCGCCGACGACGAGCTTCGCCTCGTCGGGGGAGTAGCGCTCCGCGATCTGCTTCGCGATCAGCCGCAGCAGATTGGTCTTCCCCGATTCGCTCTCCCCGAAGACGAGGAAGAACGGATCGGTCTCGAAGTCGACGAACACCGGCTCCAGATCGGTCTCGTCGATACCGATCGCGATGCCCCGCTGGGGGAACTCGAAGCCCTTCGGCAGATGATCGGCCGGCAGCTTGCGCGGCAGCAGCCGTACGGCCGGCGCCGCGGGCCCCGCCCAGTTGGCCTTCACCGATCCGACGAGCGCGGCCGTACCGTCGGAGAGATCCGCGGCGCTGCTGGAGGAGTCGATGCGCGGCAGCGCCCCCATGAAGTGCAGTTTCTGCGCCACCTGTCCCCGGCCCGGAACACCCGCGGGGACATTGGCCGCGACCTTGCGGTCGAACTCGGAGTCCATGACATCGCCGAGCCGCAGCTCCAGCCGGCCGAGGATCTGGTCCTTCAGCGCGGCCCGCACCTCCATGTAGCGGGCGGCCGTGATGACGACGTGGATGCCGTAGCCGAGCCCGCGCGCGGCGATGTCGGTGACGACCTGCTCCAGCATCTCGTACTCGGACCGGAATCCGCCCCAGCCGTCGACCACCAGGAAGACGTCGCCCCAGGCCTCGCCGGGCAGTTCGCCCAGGGCGCGCTTGCGCCGGTACGTGGCGATGGAGTCGATGGCGTGGGCGCGGAAGAACTCCTCACGCCGGTTCAGCACACCGGCGACCTCGGCGACCGTACGCCGCACCCGCTCCGGGTCCAGCCGGGAGGCCATTCCGCCGACGTGCGGCAGCTCCGCCAGCGAGACCAGGCCGCCGCCACCGAAGTCCAGTCCGTAGAACTGCACCTCGTGCGGGGTGTGGGTGAGGGCGAACGACGAGATGAGCGTCCGTACCAGCGTCGACTTGCCGGACTGCGGTCCGCCGACGACCAACATGTGGCCCGCGGCGCCCGAGAAGTCCCGGTACAGCACCTCGCGCCGCTGCTCGAAGGGCTTGTCGATGAGCCCGAGCGGCACGGTCAGTCCGCCCGGACGCGTGTACTCCGTGGCCGTGAATCCCCGCTCGGCGGTGGGCGCGAGGCCCGGCAGCAACTGGTCCAGCGTCGGCGCTCGGTCCAGCGGCGGCAGCCACACCTGATGCGCGGGCACCCCCTGCCCTTCGAGCCGGCGCACGATCACATCGAGCACCGTGTCGGCGAGCGCCTCGTCCTCGGCGCTCGCCCGCGCCGCCACCAGATGCGCCGGGTCGGGGGCCGCGTACACCACCGGCACCGGAAGGGCGCTGAACACCACGGCCCGCCGCTCGATCGGCAGTGCCCCCACCGAGAGATCGGGACCACCGGTGCGGTACGTCCCCGACACGTACGCCGCCTTGAACCGTGTCATCTCGTCCGTACCGAACTTGAGATAGCCGGAACCGGGCACCGACGGCAGGTGGTACGCGTCGGGCACGCCCAGTGCCGTACGCGACTCGGCGGCGGAGAAGGTCCGCAGCCCGACCCGGTACGAGAGATACGTGTCGAGACCGCGCAGCTTGCCCTCCTCCAGACGCTGCGAGGCGAGCAGCAGATGCACTCCCAGCGAACGGCCGATCCGGCCGATCTGGATGAACATGTCGATGAAGTCGGGCTTGGCGGTGAGGAGTTCGGAGAACTCGTCGATCACCAGGACGAGTGAGGCGAGCGGCTCCAGCGCCGCTCCGGCCGCCCGCGCCTTCTCGTAGTCGTGGATGTTGGCGTAGTTGCCCGCGGACCGCAGCAGCTCCTGACGGCGCTGGAGCTCCCCGCGGATCGCGTCCCCCATGCGGTCGACCAGCGTCAGGTCGTCCGCGAGGTTGGTGATGACGGCCGCCACATGCGGCATGTGCGACATCCCGGCGAAGGTCGCACCGCCCTTGAAGTCCGCGAGCACGAAGTTCAGCGTCTCCGAGGAGTGAGTGACCGCGAGCCCCAGCACCAGCGTCCGCAGCAGCTCCGACTTGCCGGACCCCGTCGCGCCCACACACAGGCCGTGCGGACCCATGCCGTCCTGCGCGGCCTCCTTCAGGTCCAGCATCACCGGCTGGCCGTCCTCGCCGACCCCGATCGGCACCCGCAGCCGCTCGGAGACCGACCGGGGCCGCCAGGTCCGTGCCACGTCGATCGACGCCGCGTCGCCCAGACTCAGCAGATCCGTGAAGTCCAGGTTGGCCAGCAGCGGTTCGTCGTCGTCGCCCCCGCCCATCCGCAGCGGCGCCAGCTGCCGGGCCAGCGCCTCGGCCGCCGGCAGCGAGATCCCGTCCGGCTCACCCTCGTACACCAGCCCCGCACCCGACTCCAGCCGGAGCAGCCCCGGCCGCACCACCACCGAGAGACCGCCGCGCGGCTCGTCGAGCTCGCCCGGCACCACCTCGACGATCGTCACCCCCTGCATGCCCTCGGCCGCCGCGAACAACGAGTCCGGCGGCACCATCGCACCGTCCAGCACCACCACGATGTGCGGCTGGTCCAGCAGCGGCTGGCCCTCCCGGCCGAACCGCGGCCGCCCGTCGAGCCGGCTCGCCAGCAACTGCTCCAGCTCGCCCAGATCATCCCCGAACAGCCGCTTCGTTCCGGCCCCGTCGATCTGCCCCGGCACCTGCAGATGCGGAAGCCACTTCGTCCACTCCCAGCGCGACACCGCGCCCCGCGCCGCCACGACGGCGACCATCAGGTCCTCGGGGGAGTGCAGCGTCACCAGCTGCGCGACGAGCGCGCGCGCCGCCGAGTGCGCGGCCTCCGGCTGACCGGAGACCGTCACGTGGTAGAACGCCCGGATCGACACGGCCATCGGCAGCCCGTCCAACGACCCGTGCACGGCCAGGAACCGCTGCATCGCACCCGCGCACAACGGCTCCAGCTCGTCCACCGGAGCGGTGTCGGGGGCGATCAGCGGTGTGGCCAGCTGCTGCACCCCCAGCCCGACCCGAACCTGCCCGAAGTCCTTGTCGCCGACGCGCCGTTCCCACACCCGGCTGCCCTCGGCGACCACCGACCACAGCTGCTCGGGAGCCGGTTGCAGATACAGCTGCACGTCCCGCTGCCGACGCGCGGTCCGGCGCACCGTACGCCGCGTCTGCGCCAGGTATTTGAGGTAGTCGCGCCGGACATCTGCCATTTGCCCCTGCGTACCGCGGCGATGACGGACCAACTGCGCGACCACCATTCCGCCGGTCGAGACAAGCATCAGAACGCCCATGATCCGCATGAACGGAGGCGCCTGGGGCGAGAAGAAGAAGACCACCGACGAACCCATGCCGAGCACCGGCAGGATCTGCATCAGCATGCCCTCCTGCTGCCCGCGGGGCAGTTCGGGAGGGGACTCCAACGTCAACTCGTCCATGGGGACTTCCGGCGGCAGGGACCGCGGAGGTCGTTTCACGACGATCTGGCTCACCGAAACATCAATCCCTCGGTACGGACGGACGGAAGGCCGGCCGGACGTGCACCGAAGCCCCCGTGGCTGCCTGTGCTTGCGGACGTCCCTCCGCGAGACGGCGATCCTACTTGCAGATGACCTGTCCTCCTCCCGGTAGGGTGGCGCGCGCACCGTGCGCAACCGCGAATCAGGGGGACCAGACACGTGAGTTCGACCGCAGCGACGGGCTTCTGCCGCGTGACTGTCGTGGCACCCGACAGCCGGATCGACGTGGCCCTGCCGGAGGACGTCGCCGTCGCCGACGTCTACCCGGAGATCCTCCGTCTCACCGGCCAGACCCAGGAGGCCGGAAGTCCCACCGGCTACCACCTCGTACGCCGCGACGGCACGGTCCTCGACGGCGCGCGCACCCTCGCCGCCCAGCAGGTCCTCGACGGCGAACTCCTCAGCCTGCGGCCCTTCGCCCAGTCGTTGCCGCCCGCCGTCTTCGACGACGTCTCGGACGCCGTCGCCTCGGCCGTCACCCGCGACCGCCACCTGTGGAGCGATGAACTGCTGCGCGGCGCGGGCCTCGTCGGCGGTGTACTGCTGCTCGTGCTGATGGGCTTCGTGCTCTGGTTCGCCGACCCCGTCCGCCACGACATGCACAGTCTGCCCGGCGTCATCGCCGGTTCCGCGGGACTCCTGCTGACCGCGTTCGCGGGGGTGCGCGCCCGGGTCTACGCGGACCGGGCCACCGCCGTTGCGCTCGGCCTCGGCGCGCTGCCCCTCGTGCTCATCGCGGGCTCCGGCATCATCGGCCCGGACGCCGGCCAGGGGCCCGGCAGGCTCCAGTTCCTCCTCGGCTGCGTCGCGGTCCTGGTCGCCTCGGTCGCGCTGGTCGTCCTCACCCCGAGCGGCGACGCCCCGTTCGTCGCGGCGACCTTCCTCGCCACCGTCGGCACCCTGGCGACCTTCGTCGCGATCCTCACCGACGCGTCCGCCACCGAGACCGCCGCGGTCTGCGCGCCCGTCGCCCTCGGTCTCGTCGCCTTCCTGCCCGGCCTCTCCGCCAGGTTCGCCCGGCTGCCCATCGGCTACGCCTCGCCGCACACCGCCCCCGGCGGCTACGACGACAACTTCGCCGACCCGAACGCGGAACCCCGGACCCAGGGCACCCCCGTCGACGCCGACCGCATCGCGGCCCAGGCCCGCCGCGGCCACGAGATGCTGCTGGGCCTGGTCGGGGGCTGCGCCGCGGTCGTCGTGGGGTGCGCGGCCGTCCTCGGCTTCTCGGACAACTTCTGGGGGCAGTTCCTGGCACTGGCCGCCGGACTCGCGATGCTGCTGCGCGCCCGCCTCTTCCGCTACACCTCGCAGGTCGCCTGCGTGCTGGTGGCGGGCCTCGGCGCGGTCGCGCTGCTCGTCCTCGGCCTCTCCCTCAATCCGCCGACGGACCTGTTGTTCGATCTCGTCCGGTACGGGGACCGCAGCTCCCTGGACATCCGGACGATCTGGCTCTCCACGGCCGTGGCCGCCGGAGCCGCTCTGCTCACCGCGATCGGCCTGATCATCCCCCGCAAGGGCCTCTCCCCGTTCTGGGGACGTCTTCTCGACCTGGCCGAGAGCACCGTCCTGCTCTCCCTGGTCCCGCTCTGCCTGGCGGTACTGGACGTCTTCGCCCGGGCCAGGTCCCTGACCGGCTGAGACCGGCCGCCCCGGCCGGTCCGGAACCGGGCAGGCCGGGCGCAACACGGTCCTGCGAGAACCGAGGACGGAGCGGCACCGACCGTTCCCGGGGCACCGGGACCGCCCCCGCGCGGCGTGCCCCGCTGGGGCTGGTACGCTGTGTGACGGCCGTTTGTGTACGCGCTTCCGGATCATCCTGGAAGCTGCGCCCATCGGACCCTCGCCCCCGAGTAACGGAAGACCCCCTGAGACCAAGACCAGGGGCACTCGTGGACGCATCGAACATCAAAGAGGAGTACCGCGTGTCGCTCGACGCCGCTACGAAGAAGCAGATCATGGCCGAGTTCGCCACCAAGGAGGGTGACACCGGTTCCCCCGAGGTCCAGGTCGCGATGCTCTCCCGTCGCATCTCGGACCTGACGGAGCACCTCAAGGTCCACAAGCACGACCACCACTCCCGTCGTGGTCTGCTGATCCTGGTCGGCCAGCGCCGCCGCCTTCTGCAGTACCTGGCCAAGAAGGACATCCAGCGCTTCCGTGCCCTGGTCGACCGCCTCGGCATCCGCCGCGGTGCGGCCGGCGGCGCCAAGTAGTACGCCGTGAAGGGAGCGGTTCCCACCACTGAGGGGGCCGCTCCCTTTGCTGTACGCACAGGAATGCGTGCGTACGCATGTACGGGGTGTGGCGCGTCCGCCCGCACCACCGGAATGCCAAGCTGAGCCGAATCTCAGTAACCTGGTCGCAGAACGACCCACGGACGAGCGAGAAGCAGACCTCCCCGCCGCCGGTCCTCGGTAGTGGCCCCCGGACTCATCGACCCGGGTGCTTCGATCGAAGACCGGCCCCCGATGGAGGGCTTCTCCGCTACCGTCCCCCGCCACACGGGCGTGGGGGCGAGAAGACGATATGTATCGGAGAAAAAGCTAGTGGAGAACGAGACCCACTACGCCGAGGCCGTTATCGACAACGGAACCTTCGGCACCCGCACCATCCGCTTCGAGACGGGCCGCCTGGCCAAGCAGGCCGCAGGCTCCGCCGTCGCGTACCTGGACGACGACACCATGGTGCTGTCGGCCACCACCGCTTCCAAGAAGCCCAAGGACCAGCTCGACTTCTTCCCCCTCACGGTGGATGTCGAGGAGCGGCAGTACGCCGCGGGCAAGATCCCGGGCTCCTTCTTCCGTCGTGAGGGCCGGCCCTCCGAGGACGCGATCCTCACCTGCCGCCTGATCGACCGCCCGCTGCGCCCCTCCTTCAAGAAGGGCCTGCGCAACGAGATCCAGATCGTCGAGACGATCATGGCGCTCAACCCCGACCACCTGTACGACGTGGTCGCGATCAACGCCGCCTCCTGCTCCACACAGCTGGCCGGCCTGCCCTTCTCCGGCCCGGTCGGCGGCACCCGTGTCGCCCTGATCAAGGGCCAGTGGGTCGCCTTCCCGACGCACACCGAGCTCGAGGACGCCGTCTTCGACATGGTCGTCGCCGGTCGCGTCCTGGAGGACGGCGACGTCGCGATCATGATGGTCGAGGCCGAGGCCACCGAGAAGACCATCCAGCTGGTCAAGGACGGCGCCGAGGCTCCGACCGAAGAGGTCGTCGCCGCCGGTCTCGAAGCCGCGAAGCCCTTCATCAAGGTCCTCTGCAAGGCCCAGTCGGACCTCGCCGCCAAGGCCGCCAAGCCCACCGGCGACTTCCCGGTCTTCCTGGACTACCAGGACGACGTGTTCGAGGCGCTCGCCGCCGCCGTCACGTCCGAGCTGGCCCAGGCGCTCACCATCGCGGGCAAGCAGGACCGCGAGGCCGAGCTGGACCGCGTCAAGGAGATCGCCGCCGAGAAGCTCCTCCCGGCCTTCGAGGGCCGCGAGAAGGAGATCTCCGCCGCGTACCGTGCGCTGACCAAGAAGCTGGTCCGCGAGCGCGTCATCAAGGACAAGGTCCGCATCGACGGCCGTGGCGTCACGGACATCCGTACGCTCGCCGCCGAGGTCGAGGCCATCCCGCGCGTGCACGGCTCGGCGCTGTTCGAGCGTGGCGAGACCCAGATCCTGGGCGTCACCACCCTCAACATGCTCCGTATGGAGCAGCAGCTGGACACCCTCTCCCCGGTGACCCGCAAGCGCTACATGCACAACTACAACTTCCCGCCGTACTCCGTCGGTGAGACCGGCCGCGTGGGCTCGCCCAAGCGCCGCGAGATCGGCCACGGCGCGCTCGCCGAGCGCGCCATCGTGCCGGTGCTGCCGACGCGCGAGGAGTTCCCCTACGCGATCCGCCAGGTCTCCGAGGCGCTGGGCTCCAACGGCTCGACGTCCATGGGCTCGGTCTGCGCCTCCACCATGTCGCTGCTGAACGCCGGTGTGCCGCTCAAGGCCGCCGTCGCCGGTATCGCCATGGGCCTGATCTCCCAGGAGATCGACGGCAAGACCCACTACGTCGCCCTCACCGACATCCTCGGTGCGGAGGACGCCTTCGGTGACATGGACTTCAAGGTCGCCGGAACGAAGCAGTTCGTGACCGCGCTGCAGCTCGACACCAAGCTCGACGGCATCCCCGCCTCGGTCCTGGCCGCCGCGCTGAAGCAGGCCCGCGACGCCCGCCTCCACATCCTCGATGTGATGAACGAGGCCATCGACGTCCCGGACGAGATGTCCCCGAACGCCCCGCGGATCATCACCGTCAAGATCCCGGTGGACAAGATCGGTGAGGTCATCGGCCCCAAGGGCAAGATGATCAACCAGATCCAGGAGGACACCGGCGCCGACATCACGATCGAGGACGACGGCACCATCTACATCGGTGCCGCCGACGGACCGGCCGCCGAGGCCGCCCGTGCCACGATCAACTCGATCGCCAACCCGACCATGCCGGAGGTCGGCGAGCGCTACCTGGGTACGGTCGTCAAGACCACCACCTTCGGTGCGTTCGTCTCCCTCATGCCCGGCAAGGACGGCCTGCTGCACATCTCGCAGATCCGCAAGCTCGCCGGTGGCAAGCGCGTGGAGAACGTCGAGGACGTGGTCGGCGTCGGAACCAAGGTCCAGGTCGAGATCGCCGAGATCGACTCCCGCGGCAAGCTCTCCCTGATCCCGGTCATCGAGGGTGCTGAGTCCGATGGCGGCTCCGCCGCAGGGGACGAGAAGAAGGACGACGCCGCCAAGTGACGTCCCGTAGTTCCGTGACGACGGCCCGCGCCTCCTCGAAGGCGCGGGCCGTCGCCCGTACCCAAACGCTTCTCAAGGGCAGCAACGGCATCGGTACGGTTCGCCGCACCGTTCTCCCCGGCGGCCTCCGGGTCGTCACCGAGACCCTGCCCTCCGTCCGCTCGGCCACCTTCGGGATCTGGGCCAACGTCGGCTCACGCGACGAGACCCCCACCCTGAACGGCGCGACGCACTACCTCGAACACCTCCTCTTCAAGGGCACCGCCAAGCGCAGCGCCCTCGACATCTCCGCCGCGATCGACGCGGTCGGCGGCGAGATGAACGCCTTCACGGCAAAGGAGTACACCTGCTACTACGCGCGGGTCCTGGACACCGACCTGCCGCTGGCCATCGACGTCGTCTGCGACATGCTGACCGGCTCGCTGATCACCGCCGAGGATGTCGACGCCGAGCGTGGCGTCATCCTCGAAGAGATCGCCATGACCGAGGACGACCCGGGCGACTGCGTGCACGACCTGTTCGCGCACACGCTGCTCGGCGACACCCCTCTCGGCCGCCCGGTCCTCGGCACCGTCGACACCATCAACGCGCTCGACCGCGGCCGGATCGCCCGCTTCTACAAGAAGCACTACGACCCCACCCACCTGGTCGTCGCCGCCGCGGGCAACATCGACCACGCCACGGTCGTGCGCCAGGTCCGCAAGGCCTTCGAGCGGGCGGGTGCGCTGTCCCGCACCGACGCCGTTCCGGTCGCCCCGCGCGCGGGCTCCCGCACCCTGCGCACCGCGGGCCGCGTCGAGCTGCTGAACCGCAGGACCGAGCAGGCCCACGTCGTCCTCGGCGTCCCCGGCCTGGCCCGCACCGACGACCGCCGCTGGGCGCTCGGCGTCCTCAACACCGCCCTCGGCGGCGGCATGAGCTCGCGCCTCTTCCAGGAGGTACGGGAGAAGCGCGGCCTCGCCTACAGCGTCTACTCGTACACCTCGGGCTTCGCCGACTGCGGACTCTTCGGCGTGTACGCGGGCTGCCGGCCCAGCCAGGTCCACGACGTCCTCAAGATCTGCCGCGACGAGCTCGACCGAGTGGCGTCCGAAGGACTGAGCGACGAGGAGATCGGCCGCGCCATCGGGCAGCTGTCCGGCTCCACGGTCCTCGGCCTGGAGGACACCGGCGCGCTGATGAACCGCATCGGCAAGAGCGAACTGTGCTGGGGCGACCAGATGTCGGTCGACGACATGCTGGCCCGGATGGCGCAGGTCACCCCCGATGACGTCCGCGCGGTGGCGGGCGAGGTCCTCGGACACCGCCCCTCGCTCTCCGTCATCGGCCCGCTCAAGGACAAGCAGGCCGACCGCCTCGACGAAGCGGTCTCCTAACTCCCCGTAAGGAAGCAGAGCAATGAGCAAGCTGCGCGTGGCCGTTCTCGGCGCCAAGGGCCGCATCGGCTCCGAGGCGGTACGAGCCGTCGAGGCCGCCGACGACATGGAGCTGGTGGCCGCCCTGGGCCGCGGCGACAAGCTGGAGACCCTCGCGGACTCCGGCGCCCAGGTCGTCGTCGAACTCTCCACCCCCGCGTCGGTGATGGACAACCTCGACTACTGCGTCCGGCACGGCATCCACGCCGTCGTCGGTACGACGGGCTGGTCCGACGAACGGCTCGCGCAGCTGAACACCTGGCTCGCCGGCTCCCCGGAGACCGGTGTGCTCATCGCGCCGAACTTCTCCATCGGCGCCGTCCTCACCATGAAGTTCGCGGAGCAGGCCGCCCGGTACTTCGAGTCCGTCGAGGTCGTCGAACTGCACCATCCGAACAAGGCCGACGCCCCCTCGGGCACCGCCACCCGCACCGCCGAGCTGATCGCCGAGGCCCGGCGGAAGGCAGGCTGCGCCCCGCAGCCGGACGCCACCACCACGGCCCTCGACGGTGCCCGCGGCGCGGACGTCGACGGGGTCCCGGTCCACTCGATCCGGCTGCGGGGGCTCCTGGCCCACCAGGAAGTGCTGCTCGGCGGTGAGGGCGAAACCCTCACCATCCGCCACGACTCCCTGCACCACAGCAGCTTCATGCCGGGCATCCTGCTCGGCGCACGCCGTGTGGTGACCACTCCGGGTCTCACGTTCGGCCTGGAACACTTCCTCGACCTGAACTGACTGAGCCACGCCATGCGCGCAAAGATCACCTACTTCGTCACCGCTGCCGTCCTGGTCTTCTACTTCGTCCTGGTCGGCAGCCGTGGCGTCCTGCTCATCCGGCACGGCACGCTGCTGACGGTCACCTTCGGGGTCGCGGTGCTGATCCTGCCGGTGATCGGTGTCTGGTTCCTCTGGAAGAACACCCAGTTCGTGGCGCGGGCCAACGCGCTGGCCGCGGAACTCGACGCGGAGGGCGGTCTGCCGGTCGACGAACTGGTCCGTACCCCGTCCGGTCGTATCGACCGTGCTTCGGCCGACGCCGTGTTCGCACGCCGCCGTGAGGAGACCGAGGACGCTCCGGACGACTGGCGCTGCTGGTTCCGACTGGCCGTCGCCTATCAGGACGCCAGGGACACCCCTCGGGCCCGCAAGGCCATGCAGCGAGCCATCGCCCTGCACATGAAGGCCACCCGGCCCAGCACGCCCTGATCCGGGCCGACGGGGCCGACCGGCCACCTGATCCGGGCCGATGTGTCCGGATGAGGTGGCCGGTCTGCGGTCGAGGACGCCCTTCGTGCGCGCCCGGGGACGGAGGGCGAACCGGTTGCCGAACGGCCCCGCCGCCCCTCGCCTCAGTCCCGCCGGTACTCGTCCCCCCACGCCTCGACCGCGTCGGCGGCACGGTCGAACGCCTCGCCCCGCGTCAGGAAATCCGCGTTGCTGTCGGTGAGCAGCGGCGGAACCGCCTCGCCTCCCCGGCGTACGACGATCAGCGCCTGGCCCTGTACGGTGCGCGGAAAACCGAGCCACTTCACCGGCTGCTGCACCGTACGGACGGCCGCGACCTGGTCCCACGGCACGGTCGTCGTCGTGAAGAAGCCCACCCGGCGCACGCCGTGCCGGCTCACCCAGGCGCCGATCCGCAGCAGCCGCAGGGCACAGGCGATGACCACGAGGGCCAGTCCCAGGCAGACGACGGCGCCCGGTACCGCTCCGGCGAACGCGATGATCATCCCCGCGAGCAGGATGAACGAAGCGAACAGCAGCAGGAAGGCCGCGGCAGCGACCCGCCAGGGCCCGGGGCGGTACGGACGCCGCCAGTCGTCGTGGTCGTCGAACGGCAGCGCGATGTCCTCGGCGCTCGCGTCAAACGCGCGGTCGGCCGTCAGAAAGGGCAGGGGCACGACTGATCCTCACTCACAAGCACGCTCGATTGCTGTGCTCGGTGAGGCTATCGAGGAGATCGCCGACGGGACCACCCCAGGGGGCCCGCGCGCGTCAGCCCCCGTGCGAGGCCTCGGTCTGCTGGGTGTGCGACGGGCCTTGGGCGGGGCTCAGGGCTGGCAGGCCGAGGATCAGCGACCCCACGAGGCCCGCGACGACCGTCAGCCCGATGAGGGAACGGCCGGCCAGCTGGGAGACGCTGGTGCGTTCCCGCGGGGGCGGGGTGACGTTACTGCGGAATCGGTCGGCCTCGGCTACGAACGAGAACGGGACGGATTCACGCCGGCGGAACATGAGGAAACTCTCCTTGAACTCTGTTACGGATGCTGCTACTGAGTCAGACGCACAGCGGGCCCATTCGGTGCCCCGAATCGCCGAATTCGTCGAAGAAATCCCTGGACGGCCCTTCCAGCCCTCGTTGTCAGTGGCGGCCCGTAGAGTGGGCGCCGCCCGAGCGACGCAATTGGAAGGACCCCGCCGGTGACCGAGACCCCCGAGCCCGCAAAGCCCAGCTTCCGCAGCGATGTCACCGTTGACCTGGTGAAACACGCTGCAGGTGACTCCGACGTGCTGTTCGCGGCCCGTGTCTCCACGGCCGGTGAGCAGTCCCTGGAGGAGCTCACGAAGGACCCTGAGCGCTCCAAGGGGCTCATCAACTTCCTGATGCGCGACCGGCACGGCAGCCCGTTCGAGCACAACTCGATGACCTTCTTCATCAGCGCCCCGATCTTCGTGTTCCGCGAGTTCATGCGCCACCGCGTCGGCTGGTCGTACAACGAGGAATCGGGCCGCTACAGGGAGCTGGAACCCGTTTTCTACGTCCCGGGGGAGTCCCGCAAGCTTGTCCAGCAGGGCCGCCCCGGCAAGTACGAGTTCGTCGAGGGCACCCAGGCCCAGCAGGAGCTCACCGGCCGCATCATGGAGGACTCCTACCGCCAGGCGTACGAGGCGTACCAGGAGATGCTCGCCGCGGGAGTGGCCCGCGAGGTCGCCCGCGCCGTGCTCCCTGTGGGCCTGTTCTCCTCGATGTATGCCACATGCAACGCCCGCTCACTGATGCACTTCCTGGGCCTGCGCACCCAGCACGAGCTGGCGAAGGTGCCGTCCTTCCCGCAGCGCGAGATCGAGATGGTCGGCCAGCAGATGGAAGAGCACTGGGCCCGGCTCATGCCGCTCACCCATGCAGCCTTCAACAAAAACGGACGCGTAGCCCCGTAAGCGGTGTCCGTATTGCGGCGTTTCGTGAAGTTCATCTAGGCTGATCAAACGGACCCGGCACTGCTTGAACCCCCGAGCAGGCAGTGTCGGGCTCCTCTAGCTTGTCCCCCCGAGGGGGCATTGGGCGCTGAGCAACGAGTAGCGTGTTACCCATGGCTCCGATCTCCACTCCGCAGACCCCCTTCGGGCGGGTCCTCACCGCTATGGTCACGCCCTTCACGGCGGACGGCGCACTCGACCTCGACGGCGCCCAGCGGCTCGCCGCCCATCTGGTGGACGCAGGCAATGACGGCCTGATCGTCAACGGCACCACCGGCGAGTCCCCGACCACCAGCGACGCGGAGAAGGACCAGCTCGTACGGGCAGTACTGGAAGCGGTGGGGGACCGGGCCCACATCGTCGCCGGCATCGGCACCAACGACACCCGGCACAGCATCGAGCTCGCCCGCACGGCCGAACGCTCCGGCGCCCACGGCCTCCTCGCCGTGACGCCGTACTACAACAAGCCGCCGCAGGAAGGCCTCTTCCGGCACTTCACGGCTATCGCCGACGCCACCGGTCTGCCGGTGATGCTCTACGACATTCCGGGCCGCAGCGGTGTGCCGATCGACACAGAGACGCTGGTGCGGCTCGCCGAGCACCCGCACATCGTTGCCAACAAGGACGCCAAGGGCGACCTCGGCCGTGCCAGCTGGGCGATCACCCGGTCCGGCCTCGCCTGGTACTCCGGCGACGACATGCTGAACCTGCCGCTCCTCTCGGTCGGCGCCGTCGGCTTCGTCTCCGTCGTCGGCCATGTCGTCACTCCCGACCTGCGCGCCCTCATCGAGGCCTACCTCGGTGGCGACGTCCAGAAGGCCACGGAGATCCACCAGAAGCTCCTGCCGGTCTTCACCGGTATGTTCCGTACCCAGGGCGTGATCACCACCAAGGCCGCGCTGGCGCTCCAGGGCCTCCCCGCGGGCCCGCTGCGCCTCCCCCTGGTGGAACTCACCGCACAGGAAACGGCGCAGCTCAAGATCGATCTCGCCGCCGGTGGGGTAGAGCTGTAACCACAGACTTCACAACTGAATAAGCGAAGAACACTCGCAAGAGCGACATCACAGACAACAGCAAGTGCACGAATGACATGCGCGCCACGTGCCCAAGCGGTACGTGGCGCGCGTGGTAAGGAGAGTCTTTTGAGTCATCCGCACCCCGAACTCGGCACCCCGCCGAAGCTCCCGAAGGGCGGCCTTCGCGTCACCCCGCTCGGCGGCCTCGGTGAAATCGGCCGCAACATGACGGTATTCGAGTACGGCGGCCGCCTGCTCATCGTCGACTGCGGCGTTCTCTTCCCCGAGGAGGAGCAGCCCGGGATCGACCTGATCCTGCCGGACTTCACCACGATCCGGGACCGTCTCGACGACATCGAGGGCATCGTCCTCACGCACGGCCACGAGGACCACATCGGTGGCGTCCCGTATCTGCTGCGCCTGAAGCCGGACATCCCCCTCATCGGCTCCAAGCTGACCCTCGCGCTGATCGAGGCGAAGCTGCAGGAGCACCGCATCCGCCCCTACACCCTCGAAGTCGCGGAGGGCCAGCGCGAGCGCATCGGCGTCTTCGACTGCGAGTTCGTCGCGGTCAACCACTCGATCCCGGACGCGCTCGCGGTCGCCATCCGCACGCCGGCAGGCATGGCCGTCGCGACCGGCGACTTCAAGATGGACCAGCTCCCGCTGGACGGCCGACTCACCGACCTGCACGCGTTCGCCCGGCTGAGCGAGGAAGGCATCGACCTTCTCCTCTCCGACTCGACCAACGCGGAGGTCCCCGGCTTCGTGCCGCCCGAGCGGGACATCTCCAACGTCCTGCGCACGGTCTTCGCCAACGCCCAGAAGCGCATCATCGTGGCGAGCTTCGCCAGCCATGTGCACCGCATCCAGCAGATCCTCGACGCGGCCCACGAGTACGGCCGCCGGGTCGCCTTCGTCGGCCGCTCCATGGTCCGCAACATGGGCATCGCCCGTGATCTGGGCTATCTGAAGGTCCCCGCGGGCCTGGTGGTCGACGTCAAGACCCTCGACGACCTGCCGGACGACGAGGTCGTGCTGGTCTGTACGGGATCCCAGGGCGAGCCGATGGCCGCACTCTCCCGTATGGCCAACCGCGACCACCAGATCCGCATCGTGCAGGGCGACACGGTGATCCTGGCGTCGTCCCTGATCCCGGGCAACGAGAACGCGGTCTACCGCGTGATCAATGGCCTGACGCGCTGGGGTGCCAACGTCGTCCACAAGGGCAACGCCAAGGTCCATGTCTCGGGCCACGCCTCGGCCGGCGAACTGCTGTACTTCTACAACATCTGCAGGCCGAAGAACCTGATGCCGGTCCACGGCGAATGGCGCCACCTGAGGGCCAACGCCGAACTGGGTGCTCTCACCGGCGTACCCAAGGACCACATCGTCATCGCCGAGGACGGCGTCGTCGTCGACCTCGTCGACGGCAAGGCCAAGATCGTCGGCAAGGTCCAGGCAGGTTACGTGTACGTCGACGGCCTCTCGGTCGGCGATGTCACCGAGACCTCCCTGAAGGACCGTCGGATCCTCGGTGAGGAGGGCATCGTCTCCGTCTTCATCGTGGTCGACAGTTCCACCGGCAAGATCACGGGCGGCCCGGACATCCATGCCCGTGGCTCCGGCATCGACGACTCGGCGTTCAGTGCCGTCGTGCCGAAGATCGAGGAAGCCATCAACAGGTCCGCCCAGGACGGCGTGCTGGAGCCCCACCAGCTCCAGCAGTTGGTCCGCCGCACGCTGGGCAAGTGGGTCTCCGACACCTACCGTCGGCGACCGATGATCCTTCCCGTCGTCGTCGAGGTCTGACCCCGACCGGCGCGAACTCCGGAGCGGGGCCCCCGATTTGCATCGGGGCGCCCCGCTCCAGTACGTTTACGGCTCCGCCAGGCCGGGAAGCACCGCGCACACTCGTGTGCAGTGGTCACCCCGAACGGGGCGGGAATTCCGACTCAGAAGTTCTGATAAAGTCGGATCCGCCGAAAGGCAAGGCCACTCCAAAGGCCACCGGAATTCAAATTCGAACCGGAAACGGTGAGGAAAGAGTCTGGTAAGGTTGGAATCGCCGGAAAGGGAAACGCGAAAGCGTGGAACTGGAAAGCGGCCCCGCTTCGACCGGGAATCGGACACGAAAG
>NZ_JBEYTM010000055.1:0-54690 GCF_040643055.1 Streptomyces sp. NPDC047515 | reverse complement strand
ACCACGCCTGCTACATCATCTTCACCTCCGGATCCACCGGACACCCCAAAGGCACCACCGTCACCCACGCCAACGTCACCCGCCTCTTCAACGCCGCCCAACAACGCCTCCCCTTCGGCCCCGACGACACCTGGACCCTCTTCCACAGCTACGCCTTCGACTTCTCCGTCTGGGAAATGTGGGGAGCCCTCACCACCGGCGGACGCCTCGTCGTCGTCCCCCACCTCACCAGCCGCGACGCAGACGCCTTCTACACCCTCGTCCACGACCAGGCCATCACCCTCCTCAGCCAAACACCATCAGCCTTCCGCCAATTCGAAGCAACCGACCACACCCACAACCACGACCTCGCCCTACGCGCCATCGTCTTCGGCGGCGAAACACTCGACACACCCTCCGTACGCCGCTGGACAAACCGCCACGGCCACACCACACCCCGCCTCATCAACATGTACGGCATCACCGAAACCACCGTCCACGTCACCACCAACGAAATCAACGAACACCAACTCAACAACAACACCAGAATCGGAACCGCCCTCCCGGACCTCCGACTCCATGTCCTCGACCCGTACGGAAACCCCACCCCCATCGGAGTGGTCGGGGAACTCCACGTCGGCGGCGCGGGCCTGGCACGTGGCTACACCGGTCAACCCGCACTCACCGCACAACGATTCGTACCGGATCACCTGACGCCGACCCCCGGTTCCCGCCTCTACCGCAGTGGCGACCTCGCCCGCCGGACACCCGCCGGCGACCTGGAATACCTCGGCCGCGCCGACGCCCAGGTCAAAATCCACGGATACCGCATCGAACTCGGAGAGATCGAGGATCAGTTGGCCCGGCTGGATGCGGTCCTCCAGGCCGTTGTCGTCGTCCGGGACGATCTTGAGGACCGTACGGATCTGGTCGCCTATCTCGTGCCGGAACCGGGCACCGACAGGCCTACCACCAGCGCACTCCGCGACGCGCTCGCCGACCACCTCCCCGACTACATGATCCCGAGGAACTTCGTCCTCCTCGATGCCCTCCCGCTCACCCCGCAAGGCAAGCTCAACCACCGGGCTTTGCCCGCTCCGACGACCGAACGCCCGGAACTCACAGCCGAGTTCATCGCCCCGCTGCCCGGGACAGAGGAACTGCTCGCAGCGATCTGGACCGACATCCTCGGCATCGACCGCATCGGCCGCCACGACAACTTCTTCGACCTCGGCGGCGACTCCATCCGCAGCATCCAGATACTCGGCCGAGCCCGCGACAACGGACTCGCCTTCCACCTCCAAGACCTCTTCCACCACCCCACACTCGCCGACCTCGCCACCACCACAACCACAACACAACCCACCACCACAACCACAACACAACCCACCACCACACCACCCACCACCCAACCCTTCTCCCTCCTCACACCCCACGACCGCAACCACCTCCCCCACCACCTCGACGACGCCTACCCCATGGCCGAACTCCAGATCGGCATGGTCTACGAAATGCAACGCGACCCCGACCGCAACCCCTATCTGAACGTCGAGAACCTTCCGGTCGCCGGTCCGTTCGACGCTCCGGTCTTCCGGCGGGCTGTCGCGCTGGTGGTGAAGCGGCATCCCGTTCTGCGTACGTCATTGGCGCTGACCGGGTACAGCAAGCCGCTCCAACTGGTGCACACCGACGCCGATGTGCAACTGACGGTGCTGGATCTGCGGGGACTCGGGGATGACGCGCAGCGCACGGCTCTGCGGGAGTGCGTCCGTACCGAGCGGGCGAAGGTGTTCGACGTCGGTGCGGCGCCGTTGTTCCGGATGACGGTCCATGTGCTGTCCGACGACGCCTTCCAGTGGACCGTCACCGACCACCACGCCATCCTCGACGGCTGGAGCCTCGCCTCCACCCTCGCCGAAATCATCCACACCTACCACACCCTCCTCGACGGCCACACCCCCACGCTCCCACCCCTGCGCTCCACCTACCGCGACTACATCGCAGCCGAACAAAACGCACTCACCAACCCCGCACACACCACCTACTGGCACAACCTCCTCACCGACCGCCCCGACACCCGCCTCCCGTGCGATTCGGCCGCGTTGTCCGACGAGCCGGGCTACCGCAACGTCACCACGCATCTGCCCCCGCGGCTCCTCGCCGCAGTGGAGCACGGTGCCGCGCAGGCCGGGGTTCCGCTCAAGGCAGTGCTGCTGGCCGCCCATCTGCGTGCGTTGAGCCTGGCGACGGGGAGCCCGGATGTCATCACCGGGCTGACGGCCAACGGGCGGCTGGAGGAGACCGACGGGGCCGAAGTGCGGGGGCTCTTCCTCAACACCGTGCCGTTCAGGCTCCGTCTGCCGGAAGGCAGTTGGGCCGATCTGGCGCGGGCCGTGTTCGACGCCGAGCGCGAGATGCTGCCGCACCGCAGGTATCCGATGGCCGCACTCCGGCGCGAGCTGGGTGGTGCACCGCTCTTCGAGGTCAACTTCACCTACAACAGCTTCCCGCAGTTCGGTGCGCTCGCCGAGGCAGGTGCGCTGGCCAAGGAGGGACCGGGCAGCGACGTCCCTGGCGTGGCTCCCACGAGCTTCCCGTTCAGCGTCACGCTCAGCCGGGAATCGGTACTCGGCGGAATGTGGATGGAGCTGGAGTACGACACCGCGGAGCTGTCGGCCGACCAGGTAACCCGGCTGCGCGACTACCACCTGCGGGCACTTGAGGCGGTGGCGGCGGACATCGGAGCAGACGCGTACGGGGCGCCATTGCTGAGCGAGGCCGAGCAGGCGCTGCTCGACATGCTCAACTACACGACGGACGCCAGGGCGGCCGGCAGGGTTCCGGTGCACGAGCTGCTGCGGCGGCAGGCCGCCCGTACCCCGGACGCGCTCGCGATCGAGGACGGCGGGACACGGATCAGCCTGGCCCGGCTGGACGCGGACAGCGACCGCCTCGCCCGGCGGCTGCGCCGGGACGGGGTGCGTCACGGCGATCTGGTCGGAATCTTCCTGCGGCCCGGATCGGCAGCGCTGACCACGTTCTGGGCGGTGTGGAAGGCGGGGGCCGCGTTCGTCCCGCTCGATCCCGGCCTGCCGGAACACCGCCTGCGCTCGATGCTGGATCAGGCCCGGCCCGTTGTGCTGATCACCGACGACCCGAAGGCCGCCCCGAGCGGTCACCCGCTGTTCGATCTGTCGTCCGTCACGCACGAGGCAGGGCAGGGGAAGACCGGTTCGCGGTCCGGGGAGGGCCCGGACAGTTCCGCGCTGCCGTCCGTGAGCGCCCGCGACCTGGCGTATGTGATGTTCACGTCCGGCACCACCGGCGGTCCCAAGGGCGTCATGATCGAGCACGGCAGCCTTGCCGCCTACGCGGTGGGAACACCGCTGGCGCGTACCCGTTCGTTGGGGACCGAGAGGCCGCTGCGGGTGGTGACCGGCACGTCGGCGTACATCTCCGACTTCCTGCTGGCGCAGGTTCTCCTGGTGCTCGACGGTCACACACTGTGCGTGCTGAACGAGGAGCAGCGGCGTGACCCCGGACATCTCGTTGCCCTCGCCCATGACCGTGAGCGGTCTGTGGACGTCATCGACACGACCACCGTCCAGCTTCAACTCCTGGTAGAGCAAGGGCTGTTGGATGCTCCGTGGCCGCCTCGGCTGCTCGTTTTCGGAGGCGAGGCGTGCCCGCCCGACCTGTGGGCGGCGCTGGGCGTACGCTCCGGGGTGCAGGTGTTCAACAGTTACGGGCCTGCGGAGGCGACGGTCGAAGCGACCGTCTCACGGGTGACAGGCGACGGCGGGCCCGTCATCGGCCGGCCCTGCGCCAACACCCGGATCCATCTCCTGGACGCCGCAGGGCGCGAAGTGCCGCCCGGCACCGCGGGTGAGATCTGCGTCGGCGGCGCCGGGGTGGGCCGGGGCTATCTCGGCCGGCCCGGGGCCACGGCCGAGCGTTTCGTGCCGGACCCCTGGGGCCCGGCGGGCAGTCGTCTCTACCGCACAGGTGATGTCGGCCGTCTCACCGACTCCGGCGATCTTGAGTTCCTGGGGCGAGTGGATCACCAGCTGAAGGTGCTCGGCGAGCGCGTCGAGCCGGAGGAGGTCGAGGCGGTGCTGCGCGCCCATCCGGGCGTGGCCGGCGCGATCGTCGGCCGCCATCCGGACCACGAGGGGCTGCTGGCGAACGTCGTACCGGCCCAGGGCGGCGCCCCGGACCAGCGGGAACTGCGACGGCATGCCGCCTCGCTGCTGTCGTCGGCAGCGGTTCCGGTGCACTTCGTCGTGGTCGACGCGTTGCCGCTCACCCCGGCCGGAAAGCTGGACCGTGGCGCCCTGCTGACCGCCGGCCCCGGCTCTGGTCCCGAAGGAATCGGGACGTCTGAAGGAATCGGAGGTCCGGGCGAACCCGGCCGTGGCGCGACGGAGTCGGCGTTCTCCCGGACGGAGCGGCGCGTCGCCGAGGTGTGGCACAAGCTCCTCGGCCTTCGTGCCGACCGACAGGACGACTTCTTCTCGATCGGCGGTCACAGTCTGCTGGCCGTACGGCTCGCGGGTGAGCTGGGCGCCGCGTTCGGCACCACGGTTCCCCTGCCGCAGCTGTACAGCACTCCCACGCTGGCGGGTCAGGCGGCGTATCTCGACGACGCGCGGCACGAGCGTGAGGGCAGGGGCCGAAGCGGCGGCCCGCGCAGCGTCATCGGCCTCGGCGGCTCTCCCGGGCTCCAGCCACTGGTGCTGGTGCATCCGCTCGGCGGCACGCTCTTCTGTTACCGGGATCTGACGGCCCGGATCTCGGGGTCCTTCGAGGTCCTCGGGGTCCAGGGGGACCTGATGGGCGGCGGGGACACGGCGGACTTCGCCTCGCTGGCGTCGGGCTACGCCCGCGAACTGGCGCCCCTGCTCCGGGGGCGGCGGCCCGTGATCGCGGGCTGGTCGGCGGGCGGTGTGCTGGCGCACGAGGTCGCGTCACGGCTGGCGGACCGGGGCATCGTGGCCGATCGTGTCGTCGTCATCGACGCCGCTCCCCGACAGGGGCCGGACACGGCGGCGGACGCGGCGGCGCTGGGGCGGCTGCGTATTGATGTGGCACGGCTGGGACCGCGCCGGCTCCTGGCGGAGCACGCCATCGACGACGTGCTGCGGCTGCTCGGCGTGGACGCGGAGGCGCTGGCCGAGCTGAACGGGCCCGTCACCGCGTCACTCATGGAGTTCTGGCAGGGGATGCTGTCCGGCCTGGCCGGACACCGGCCCTCCCCCTACCCGGGCCCCGTGCACCTCGTGGTGTCCCGCCGGAGTGAGGAGACGGCCGTCCGCGCCCAGATCACCGGGTGGGAGCGGTGCGCCGGGACGCTGCGTGTCTCGTACGCCGACGGCGATCATTACCAGCTCATGCGGGAGCCCTGGATCGGGGACGTGGCCGAGGTGTTCGCCGGCCCGGACGATCCGACAGATCAGACCGACGGGGGCGTGTCCGGCCGGTCCTGATCCGCCGTGCACATCCGAATCCGGCTGGACCCTTTCGAAAGGAACTCGACGTGCTGGTGCTCGGTGTCAGCGGACTCGACCGATCGTTGTCCGTCAAGAAGAACATGCTGCCCGGTCTGGACCGGCGGGAACAGCGTGTGGTGCAGGGCCTCGACTCGGCCGCGGCCCTGGTCGGGGAGCAGGGCGTGATCGCCGCCTCGGCGCAGGAGCGGCACGACGGGGTGAAGGGCACGGGGGCCTTCCCCGTCGACGCGGTCGAGGCGTGCCTGAGAATGGCCGGAGTGACCCTGGACGACGTCGATTTCGTCGCGCACGGCTTCCGGTACGAGCCGTCCGTCGCGTTCGAGCTCGACGAGTTCGCCCGGCGCTGGTACCGCGAGGTGTACAGCGAGGACGTGCAGTACGAGGTGTTGCGCGCGCACTATCCGGACCAGGACTGGGAGCGCAAGTTCGTCCGGGTGGGCCACCATGTCGCACACGCCGCCAGCAGCTACTACCTGAGCGGGTTCCCCGACGCGACGGTTCTGGTGGCCGACGGTATGGGCGAGGCCGAGTCCACGTCGGTGCTGCGGGGCAGCGGTGACGCACTGCACGGTGTGCGCAGCTACTCCATATCCGCGTCACTGGGCATCCTCTACAGCGTCGTCACCCAGTACCTGGGGTTCCTGCCGGGAATGGACGAGTACAAGGTGATGGGCCTGGCGCCCTACGGGGACGCGAGCCGGTACGCGAATGTGGCTGACGAGCTGGTGCGCAGGGCTTCGGGCGGACGGCTGCTGGTCCCCGTCCTGGCGCACGACAAGTCACCGACGGAGCGCGAGACGCACCGGGGGGCCATCCGACGGCTGGAGGAGCTGTTCGGTCCGGCCCTGCATCCGGAGGCAGCGCTCGACCAGCGGCACATGGATGTCGCGGCGACCGTCCAGCGCAAGCTGGAGGAGAGCCTCCTGTATGTCTTGCGCGAGACGGCGGACAGCGCGGGCGGCTCCCGCAATCTGTGCATGGCGGGTGGTGTCGCGCTGAACTGCACGGCCAACGGGGTGATCGCCCGCAGCGGTCTGTTCGACCGGGTGTTCGTGCAGCCGGCGTCGGGGGACGACGGTACGGCCCTCGGCGCGGCTCTGTGGCAGCTCCAGCAGCGCGTACCGGCGCCGCCGGCCCCGATGACGATGCCTTACTGGGGCGAGGAGTTCGACGACGCGGACATCGAGGCGCAGTTGCGTGGGCTGGGCGCCGGATTCACCGTACGGAAGCTGGCCGAGGACGAACTGCTGGCCGAGGTGTCGTCGCTGATCGGCGCGGGGAAGGTCGTCTCCTGGTTCCAGGGGCGGATGGAGTTCGGCCCGCGTGCGCTGGGCAACCGGAGTATCCTCGCGGACCCGGCATCGCCCGGCATGCGTGCCCATCTGAACACCGTCGTGAAGCAGCGTGAGGAGTTCCGGCCGTTCGCGCCGGCCGTCCTGGCGGAGGAGGCCACCACCTACTTCGAGATCGAACCCGGTCAGGAGTCGATGTACCGTCACATGCTGTTCGTGGCACAGGTGCGGCCCGAGTACCGTGACAAGCTGCCGTCGATCACGCACGTAGACGGCTCGGCCCGGGTGCAGACCGTCGACCGGGAGAGCGCGCCGAGGTTCTGGCGCCTGATCCGCCGGGTCGGTGACGACCGGGGCATCCCGATGGTGGTCAACACCTCGTTCAATCTGCGCGGCCAGCCGATCGTGCGGACGCCGGACGTCGCGGTCGCCACGTACGCCCGCTCGACGCTGGACGCGCTGGCGATCGGCGACTGGCTGGTGACCCGCGACCAGCCGTCGGCCGCCGGGACCGCAGGTGCGACCGATGAGTGAGCGGCCCGCCCCCGCAGGAGCACGTTCCGCGGCGGAGCTCCGTGAGGCCGTCGCCGCGATCTGGCGCAACGCCCTCGGCCTGGACGACGTCCGCGACGACTGCAACTTCTTCGACGAGGGCGGCGACTCCGTCCTCTCCGTGGAGGTGGCGATCTCGCTGCGCGAACTCATGGGCCAGGAGCTCGAACTGGACATCCTCTACGAGTACCCGGAGTTCGGCGCGCTGTCGGCGGTGTTGAGCGGAGGCCCCGATGAGGGAGCGCCGGAGACGAGGGAGCTGACCGCCGCCGAGGAACGGCTGTGGACCGCCGAACAGCTCCACCCGGGAAGCGCCGTCTACCATCTCGCCGTCCGTTACCGCTTTCCCGGCGGTCTCGACGTCATCAGGCTGCGCGCCGCGCTCGACACGCTGGCGGCCCGGCACGAGGCACTGCGGCGCGGATTCGTGAAGCCCGCGCTCTCACTGACCGCGCAGAAGGCCTCCGTGGCCTGCCGGTGGGTGGACGCGCGGGGCGTGTCGGACAAGAGTGTGCGCGAACTCGTCGACACCGAGGTGCGCACACCGTTCGACCTCGGCCGGCCTCCGCTGTTGCGCGCACTCGTCGTGGACCGCGGCGACGCGGGCGCTGAACTGGTCCTGACCGTGCACCACTTGGTGTGCGACGGGGTCTCGCTGGACCTCCTCGAAACACAGCTCCAGCACCTCTACGAGGACGGCTCGGGCTCAGAGGGCACGGATTGGGAGCGGGAATCCGCCGGCCGGCAGGCCGTGTCCGTACGACCCCGGGATGCCGGGGCGGCGCTGGACCACTGGCGGACGATGCTCGCCGGCTGCCCGGGGGCGTTGTCCCTGCCGCACGATCTGGCCCGTCCTGCGCGGCCCGGTGTCGGAGGCGCCGCCCATCGCATCCTGCTCACGGACGAGCAGGTGTCGACGATCCTGTCGTCGGCCGAGGAGGAACGGCTCAGCCCGTTCATGGCGTGGGTGGCCGCCTATGTGACCGGCCTGATCGCGGTGACGGGCGACCGGGACCTGGTGCTCGCCGTGCCGGCCTCGTCGCGGGGTCCCGCCCAGGCGGGCGAGGTCGGCATGTTCGTCGATACGCTCCCGCTGCGGTTCACCGTCCGGCCGGAGGCCACGGCCCGTGACGTGGTGCGGTTGGTGCGTCGTGTGGTGACCGGTGCCCTGGCCCATCAGCAGGTGCCGTTCCAGACGCTCGTCGAGGAGGTACGGTCCGGCACCGACCGTTCGCGGGCCCCGCTGGCTCAGACCGCCCTCACCTACATGGACACCACACGGTGCGGGCTGCGGTGGGACGGTCACAGCGCCGAGCGTGAGCAGATCGGCACGGGCACCGCGAAGTACGAGGTGCTGTGGCTGGTCACGCGGACCGGTCGCGGAACGGTCTGCGAACTGGAGTACTCCACAGACCTGTTCACCGACGAGGCGGCGGCCGCCCTGCACCGACGCATGGTGACGGCCGTCGGCGAGGCCTTCGCGCAGCCGGACACGCCTCTGCCGGAGTACGGTACGGACGCGCTCGACGTGTTCGTACCGATCCACGAAAGGGTGCACCGCCGGGCCGTGGAGCATCCCGGCGCGGTGGCGGTGCGAGACGGGCGGACGACGCTGACGTACGGGGAGCTGGACCGGCGGGCGAGCGTTGTGGCCGCGGGGCTCCGGACGGCCGGGATCGGCCGCGGCGCGGTGGTGGCCGTGCCCATGGAGCGTGGCATCGCGTCGGTCACCACATGCCTCGGGATCCTGTACGCGGGCGCCGCCTACCTGCCGGTGGACATCGCTCAGCCGGCCGAGCGCACCCGGCACATCGTGCGTACCGCGGCAACGGCGGCCGTCGTCACGGACGACGCGACGGCCGAACTGCTCGCGGAGATGGTGCCCGCCCACCTGTTGGAGAAGCTGCTCGTCACCGACGAGGCCCCGGTGGCCCCGGCGGCGGTGACCGGCGCCGATGTCGCCTACGTGATCTGCACCTCGGGCTCGACGGGCCGTCCCAAGGCGGTGGTGGTGCCGCACCGTGCCGTCGTACGGCTCGTGCCGGACGCGGACTTCGTGACGTTCGGCCCCGCCGACCGGGTCGCCCATGTCTCCAATCCCGCCTTCGACGCGGCGACGCTGGAGATCTGGGGAGCGCTGGCCGGTGGCGGCACGCTCGTCGTCGCAGACCGGGACATCCTGCTGTCACCGCAGCGGATGCGTTCCTTCCTCGCCGACGAGCGCATCTCCGTCATGTTCCTCACCGTGACCCTCCTCAACCAGATGGTGGACTTCGCACCGGACGCCTTCCGGGATCTTCGGGTGCTGCTCTTCGGCGGCGAGAAGCACGATGCACGCAGGCTGGGGAAGCTGTTCGCGGCCGCCCCACCCGCCGCTGTGGTGAACGGCTACGGCCCCACCGAGAACACCACATTCAGCACCACCCACGAGGTGACCGCCGAGGACCTCGCCGAGGGCGTGGTCCCCCTCGGCCGCCCGCTCCCGCGCAGCACGGCGTACGTCCTCGACGCATCCGGGCACCGGGTCAAAACCGGCGGGACCGGGGAACTGCACGTGGGCGGCGAGGGGCTCGCCCACGGCTATCTCGACGCCCCGGCGCAGACCGCCGCGGCCTTCGTCCCCGACCCGTTCGCCGGGCGTCCCGGGCAGCGGCTCTACCGCACGGGCGACCAGGTACGGGTCCTGCCCGGTGAGCGGTACGAGTACGTGGGGCGGCTCGACGACCAGGTGAAGGTGCGTGGTCATCGCGTCGAACTCGCCGAGATCGAGGCGGCGGTACGGAGGCAGAACGGGGTGGCCGACGCCGTCGTGCACGCACGTCCGACGGACGACGGCATCGAGATCATCGCCTTCGTGGCACCGGAGACCGCCGGGGACGGACCGCAGGCAGCCCTGGACGTCACCGTGCTCGGGGGCGCACTGCGCAGCGAACTGCCGCAGTACATGCTGCCGACGGTGATCGTCGTCGACCGCGTCCCCGTCACCGCCAATGGAAAAGCCGACCGCGAGGCACTCCTGTCGACGTCGGCCGCGGCCGGTGGTTGTGCTCCGGCGGAGTCCGCCGATCCGTCTCAGGACGGCGACCCGGTCGACGGCACGGTCACCGCGCTCTGGCAGGAGGTGCTCGGCACCGGGAGCGTCCGGCCGGAGGACAACTTCCTGAACGCGGGCGGACATTCCATCAAGGCCATGCGGCTGCTGGCTCTCCTCGGCGAGGAGCTGGACGTCACGATCGATCTGGTCGACTTCTTCGAGAATCCCACCTTGGGCGGGCTCACCACCCTCGTACGGCAGGAACTGACGGGAGGTGGGCTGTGAGCCCCGCTCCTTCTCTGGGCCGCATCCTGCACTGGGCGCAGGTCCAGCCGGACGCCGTGGCGATCGTCGACGAGAGCGGCGAACTGAGCTACGCGGCACTGGAGTCCGCCGCCCGCGCCCGCGCGGCCAGGCTGTCGGCCGATGGGGTACGCCCCGGCACGCGGGTCGCCGTCGAGTGCGGGTACGGCACCGACTACGTGGTCGCCCTGCTGGCGACCTGGCTGCTGGACGCGGTGGCGGTGCCGCTCGATCCGGCCGCGCCGGCCGAGCGCCGCCGCCACCAGGTCCGACAGGCGGGCTGCGAGGCGGCCGTTCCCTTTCCGTACGCCGACGGCATCGTCCACGCCGCCGTCGCCGACGTGGTCTCCGCGCGGGCGACCGGGACCGCCGGCCCGCCGGACGTGGGCGAGCCTGCCGCGTACATCCTGTTCACCTCGGGCTCGACCGGGCTCCCGAAGGGAGTGGAGATCGAGCACACCGGGCTGCTCACCATGCTGGACCACTTCTCCGAGTCCATGGGGCTGGGGCCGGGCGACCGGATGCTCGCGCACAGCAGCATCGTCTTCGACATGTCGGTGCCGGAGATGCTGGTGCCGCTGACGAGCGGCGGCACGATCTCCGTCGCTCCGTCACGGTGTGCGCGCAACCCGGAGTTCTTCGCGAAATGGCTGCTCACCCAGGCACCCGGCGCCGCGTACGCCACACCCAGTCAGCTGCGGCTACTGCTTCCCTTCCTGGCCGGTGAGCGGACCTTCACCCAACTGGTCAGCGCCGGGGAGGCGCTGCCCGCCGCGCTGGCCGAGGAGTTGGACGGGGTCGTCGGTACCCTGTGGAACGGGTACGGCCCCACCGAGACGACCGTCTGCGGCCTGTGCACCGAGGTCCGTCCCCCCTACCGGGACCCGCTGCCGATAGGCGTACCGATCACCGGCCTGCGCGCCCAGGTGCTGGACGGGTCGCGGCAGCCCGTGCCCGAAGGTGAGGTCGGTGAACTCTGCCTCTACGGGGTCGGCGTGGCGCGCGGCTACGTCGGTGAGCCCGGTCTCACCGCCCGGTCCTTCACCACCGGCCCCGACGGCTCCCGTGCCTATCTGACCGGTGACATGGTGCGGATCGGTGCCGACGGGCAGTACGTCTTCCACGGCCGGATCGACGACCAGGTGAAGATCCGGGGACACCGGGTCGAGCTGGGCGAGATCGAGTCGGCCGCCGAGCGCACCCCAGGCGTCTCGCAGGCCGTCGCCCTGCTCACCGAAGCGCTGCGTGGGCGGGCCGAGTTGCATCTCGCCGTGGTGTACCGGGCCGGGGAGGGCGAACCCGTCGACCAGGGGGCCGCCGAGGCCGCGCTGCGCGAACGTCTGCGGCGGGACCTGCCGGTCCACATGCGACCGGGACGCCTGTTGTTCTTCGACGAACTGCCGCGCAACGCCTCGGGGAAGACCGACCGCAACGGGGTGCGGCGGATCGTCGAGGAGCGCCTGAGACGACCCTGAACAAGGCACAGCACACCGTCACCGGTCGTGCGCCCGAACAGATCCTTCCAGTCGATTCAACCGTCAGTCAGAAAGGCAGCAATCTCATGAGCGAGCAGACGACCGGCACCCGGTACAGCGTGGTCCACAACGACGAGGAGCAGTACAGCCTGTGGGCCGAGGGGCGGCCGCTCCCGGCCGGCTGGCACCGCACGGACTTCAGCGGCGGGCGCGAGGAGTGCCTGGCCCACATCGACGCGGTCTGGACGGACATGCGTCCCAGGAGCCTGCGGGTGGCCATGGGCGAGAACTGACAGCTCACCGACCGAGGGCCAGGGAGGGAACCCGTCGTCGTACGGGTGCCTTCCTCGGTCGTATCCCAGCCAGCAGTGGAGGTCAGCCGTGTGGGCGCTTCTTCGCCGCAATGCGCAGTTCCGTCGGATGTTCGCCGGCGAGGCGGTCTCCAGCTTCGGGGACAGCGCCATGTTTCTGTCACTCGCCATCTGGGCGAAGGACCTCACCGGCTCGAACGCCGCCGCCGGTCTGGTCATGCTGGCACTCACCGTGCCGGGCCTGTCGGCGCCCTTGCTGGGGCACCTCGTGGACCGGGTGCATCGCAAACCGCTGCTGGTCAGGATGTACGGCGGCATGGCGGTTCTCGTGCTGTCCCTGCTGGCCGTCCGGGGCTCCGGCCAGTTGTGGATCATCTATGTGGTCGCCCTCGCCTACGGGGTGCTGGTCTCCACACCCGCCCGTCAGGCGCTGCTGAAGGACCTGCTGCCGTCGTCCGACGCCGTCCAGGCCAGGTCGCTCCTCATCGCCACCAGGGAAGGCGTGCGCATCGCCTCCCCGGTGGCCGGAGCCGGGGTGTACGTGGCCTTCGGCGGTGCCGCGCTGGCCGTGTTGGGGGCGCTCACACTGAGCGCGGCCGCGCTGCTGATCGGTTCGGTCCAGGTGGTCGAGTCGGAACCGGATCCCGTCGAGGAGTCCTTCGGCACCTCCCTCGCCGCCGGCCTGCGCTACCTGCGCGGCACACCGCTGCTGTTCCGGTTGACGCTGGCGATGGTCGTCTTCCTCGGCGGCATCGGCATGCTGGAGACCGCGGCCTTCGCCGCCGTCGATCACGGCCTGGGCCGCCCGGCGGCGTTCATCGGGGTCATGGCGTCGATCCAGGGCGCCGGTTCCGCGCTCGGCGGTCTGATCTCCGGAACGGTGGTACGGCGGCTGGGGGACGTCGGTACCAGCTGCGTCGGTTACGGACTCGTCGCGGTGGGGCTGCTGCTGTGCGTCTCCCGCGATGTGGCGCTCTTCCTCGTCGGGACGACACTCATCGGTGCGGGTCTGCCGTTCGTGGCCGTGGTACTGGGCGCGGCGGTGCACCTGTACGCACCGGCCCGCATGCAGGGCCGCGTCAACGCCACGGTCAACACCGCGAAGGACGGGGCGCAGACCCTGTCGCTCACGGCGGGCGCTGCACTGATCGGGGTGCTGGACTACCGGGTCATGTACCTGGTGATGACAGTGACCACGGTGGCGTGCGCGGTCAGTCTGCTGGTCCGCTCGATTCCCGCTCCGGAGGTGGTGCCGTCGGTGGCGGACGCCCCGGCCGACGAGGGGACCGCACCGGGCGCGGCCCCAGCGCGCGAGCAGGACAGCGGCGCACCCGCGGGCGAGCCGCGGGTAGGGTGAGCCCCGGTGGGATGAGCCCCGGTGGGGGCCCGCCACAACGAGCCGCGCCGAGCGCAGTGCGGAAGGGCTCTACGACGAAGGGCGTACGGGACGGAGCTTGTGCCCCGGACGCCCGCGGGGTCCTGAAACACTCGACGAAGGGTGCGCCATGAAGCTCGCAGTCCTGGGGGACGCGGGCTGATCGGCCTCGCCGGCGGAGCGACCGGCCACCGCTTGCCGTAGAGCAGGACCCATTCCCGTCAGCGTCGACATGCCGCTCGACCGACTTGAGCATCGGCTCATGGTCCACGCTGCCGAAGAATGCCAGGATGTCGAGATCGACCGCCCAGTCACTCCGCCCACAGCGCTGCCGGCACCGCTCCACCGCGTCCAACGCCGACGCCTGGACCGGTAGCCGTAGGAGTCCGGATGGACCACAGGCTCCACCCGACGCTCCAGACACATCGCGGCCACTGTCTGAGCGATCCGGTCGTCCACGGACCGAGCACCGGAGCAACCTGCGGTCGAGTAGCCGGGGGGAATTTCACCCCCTGGCCCTCACAGATCCCGGCGTGACAGTCTCCCGTCACCGGGCTCTTGTCATCCTGGTCACCAGAACGTGGGAACCCATGCCCAGTGGGCGAATAGCCTGGGGTACTGACGCGTGATACGCCGCCAGCACGCATGGGCCTTTTTGAAGGTCCGCAGCCGCTTGAACTTCTTTCGGATCCAGCGCATCAAGTAGGCGTTGATGCGCTCCAGGAGGGGAAGCAGAGCTGTCCGGTAGAACGCACCGAAGTACTGCATCCAGCCCCGAACGATTGGATTGATCGCCCGTGCGAGCTCGGCGAAGGTCCGGCCGATCTGTCGGTGAAGCCGCCATTGCCGCACTTCACCGCTGATCTTCTTCGAGGCTTCCTTGCTGATCGCCGGCAGGAACGAGGTGAACCTCTCCCCGTTCCTGTCGATGGCCTTGCGGGCCCGGAAAGTGAACCCCAGGAAGGTGAACTCCGTCTGCCCGTAAGGCCGTCGGCGCTTTTTACCATCCCGGCAGTACACGATCTTGGTTTTGTCGGGATGCAGCCGCAGCCCGACTTCCCGCATCCTGTTCGCGATTGCCTCCCGCAGTTTCCGGGCCTGGCTCTCGCTGACGCAGTGCACAACACCGTCGTCTGCGTACCGTTCGAACGGTACGCCCGGATACTCCCGGGCCATCCACATGTCGAACGCATAATGCATGAACAGATTAGCCAGCACAGGCGAAATCGCAGAACCCTGCGGGGTCCCACGATCACGCCGCTGCAAGGTCCCGTTGGGCAGTTGCAACGGCGCCTCAAGCCACCGCCGCACATACAGCACTACCCAGGGGAGATCGGTGTGGGCCTGGACCGCCTTGACAACGAGGTTCCATGGCACGCTGTCGAAGAATTTCTGGATGTCCAGATCAGTCACCCAGTCGTACTTCCAGCAGCGTTTTCGGCATACCGCGACCGCATCCAACGCGGACCGCCCAGGACGGTAACCATATAGGAGTCGTGATGGAAGATCGGCTCGACCCTCTCCTCAAGACGCCGGGCTACCACAGTCTGGGCAATTCGGTCAGCTACTGTGGGCACCCCGAGCAAACGAACCCCGCCGCCATGCGATTTCGGTATCTCCACACCTTTTACCGGAGGGGGAAAGTAGCTCCCCCGAGGATAGACGGTTCCAGATCCGATAAAGATTATTCTTCAGATCCTTCTCGAAGTCCTCGATGGAACGCCCGTCCACCCCTGGCGCACCCTTGTTGGCCTTGACCTTCTCGTACGCCTCCTGAACCTCCCATTTCGAGATCTCAAACGGCTTGCCTGATGATTTCAACTGATCCACCCAGCTCCTCCCGGAGAAATTCCGGTTGACCGAACGAACAAACAGTCACGGATGACCCGGCCCCTTCGCTCCCCCTTCATTACAAAGGGTTCATCACTACTACGAGCCGGTCCGCCAGCAAGCCCCGCATCGGTACTCAGGCCCTCACGGTTCCTCCGCTTGGGCCGCTCCCTTTCACCACCCGTATCAGTCAAGCGGCATTGTCGAGGCTTGCCTTCTCACGTTCCATACGAAAGCCGCAGATCAGGCTCACGTCGCCTCCGTGCCGGACACCGCCTGGCCAGTAAACGGGACCCCCGCCAGACTTATCCCGGAGCAACCACAAATCTCCGGTTCTGATGTCACCTGTTTTCTAACGACACTTCAGCAGCGATTCACTTGCGTTCGTCTTCCTGATCCCCACCTGACGGCTCTACCGCCGCCTTTTCCACATCGCTCACCACGACGGTCATCAACCAACGCAGCATGTGGCGGTTTGGCGCCGTCCCCCGCAGGGCGGCACGGAGGGGCCAAATCCCTCATCTCTCGCACAGCACCGCATCGTGAAGCTCTCCCTACCTGAACTCCCCTCTGCGTTCGTGACACACGCGGTTTGAGACCTCCCCCTGCGTCGGCGGTCCCGGAGCGCCTGCCTCCATCACCGGTGCAGCATGCGGGCGTGCCGCGTGTGTTCGACGCATCGGGTCGCCCAGCAGTGGCCGAACAGCACGTGTGGCCCGCCCACATCACCGTCGCTGGATGAAGCGCACGCCGGGCCGCCGGAACCACCTGCATCGCTGGCTACCTGGGCAGGCACGGCGTCAGCAAGCAGACCGTGGCGCAGGCCCTGGCGGACGCCGCCGTGAACTCCGCACAGGCCCACCGCGTCGCGCCTCTGGGCGAACGACGCACCGCCGAACTCATCCGCGAACTCGCCGACGAGCTGGCGGCTGGCAGGGCCCGCCTCAAGGCACTGGCAGACGGGATCGAACAGCTGGCCACCACCGACTCTGACGGGGCCCTCATCCGCCGCCTGACGGGAAGTGTGGCTGGTCTCCCGGGCGACGGCGGCTGAGACGCAACCGTCCCCTCGGGTGGGACGTCCCGCTTTCTCCCGGAAACGCGTGGGACGGAATCTTCGTCCGACGGCCAGGAAACGCTGAGCGACACAGGGTCTCACTCAGCCGATCCTGCAGACACCCTCATAGGAGAGTCCATGAACCGCACGATCCAGCGCAGCGTCGTGGCCGCGATTGCGGCGATCGCGATGGTGCCCGCCGCAGTCGCTTCCGCCGACACCGCCGCCGCACAGCAGCGGCACACGGCGCCTCACCAGCAGATGCCCCACCGACGCACGGCCCCGCCCCAGCTGTGGGCGCCCAGCCACTCCACGCCCCGGCCCGCTACCTGCACCGGCTACGTCCAGGGCCGCGTGGTAACCCGCCAAATGCCGCTCAGGATCCGCTCGGGCCCGGGCACGGGCTACCAGGTCATCGGCTCGCTGCGTCCCGCCAGCACGGTCCACATCCCCTGCAAGAAGTACGGGCGCAACGTCCGCGGCAACCACCGCTGGTACAAGCTCTCCCACAGCAAGGGCTACGTCTCCGCCCGCTACGTCCGCAACGTGAGCGCCATCCCCTGGTGCTGAGCCGCTGTGCCCGCCCGTCCCGCTCACGGGGCGGGCGGGCCCGTTCCACGAAGCTCACGAGCAAGCAAGGAGACCCCATGTCCCTTTCCCTTCCATCCAGTCCGGGCCGCAGAGCCGTCCTCGGCTTTGGAGCTGCGGTCGCACTGGCCGCCGCATTCCCCGCCGGCAGGGCAGAAGCCCAGCCGAAGGCTCAGCCGGCCGGCCTGGCGCCGGCGGGCAAGCCGTGGCTCCAGGGTGTACGGCTGCACCACTCCACAGTGCTGCAGTCCTTCGCCTTCGACGAGCGGCACGGCCACATGTACGCGCTCCAGGTCATGGCGGGCGGCGTCCGGCTGCCGGGCGAGCCGCGCGCGTACACCCGTGCCGAGCGCGCGGCCCGTGGCGACCTGTGTCTGAACCGGTTCACCATGGGCGGCGCGCTCACCGGCGATATGTACCTGCTGGGCTTCGGCCACGGCAGCGCCCTCGGCGTGGAGGACACCGCCCGCCGTGCCGGCGCTCTGTGGACGGAGTGGGACGCGCAGCCGGCCTCCGGCTACGGCCGCGGCATCTGCCGCTTCACCTTCACCGCGGGCCGGGTGCTGACCCGCGCCAGCCGCAGGATTGCCACGCATCGCCCGCTCCCCGGCTCCACGAACAACCAGGTGGCCCTCGACCCGGCGCACAACCGGCTGCTGCTGCGGTACAAGGTGGGCGGCACACCGCGCTACGGGGTGTACGGGCTCAAACAGTTCGCGACCGGGGACTTCCGGCCGGTCACCGGCTTCGCTCAGCCCGGCGCCGAACTGGGGCTCCCCTTCCAGGGCATGGCGCTGTACGGCCCGTACGCCTACCAGCTGCTCGGCCACGGATACGGCGCTGACAACCCCGCCGGCTCGGCCGGCGACGTCCGTCTGTTCCGTATCGACGTGCGTACTGGCCGCGTGATGCAGCAGGTGCTGGACCACACTGCGAGGGGGCTCTACCCGCGCGAGCCGGAGGGCCTGGCTGTGCTGCGCCGGGGCGGGCCCTGGCTGTGCCTTGGCTTCACCCAGGGCCCGCCCTCGGACCGCACCTTCTCTCTGTACTACAAGCCGATCGCCCGATGACTCCGGCCGTACGTGTGGCCGCCCCGACCCCAGGGCACACATCACGCGATCCGAAATGAACCGGATGCCTGATAGAAGGATTGGGAACGGCATGAAGGAGCAAGCGACGGCTCGCCAGCAGCAACTGCCCGACTCGCTCGGCCCCGACGGGCTGCTGCTGGTGGAGCGGCTGCGCGACCTCAAACAGCAGACCGGGCTGAGCCTGGCCGCGCTGGCCACACGCACCGCCCACAGCAAGTCCTCATGGCACCGTTATCTCAACGGCGTCAAGCTCCCGCCGCGTACCGCTGTCGAGGCGCTGGGACGACTCGGGGGCACGGAGATGGCGCCGCTGGTCGCCCTGTGGGAGAACGCCTGCCGGGCCGAGACCAGACCGCTGAGCACGGCGCCCCAACCCCCTGCGCCGCGGCTGCCCCTCGCGGCAGCTGCCCGGGCGCGACGGCTGCGGACGGCCGTCGTGCTGGCCGTCTCCGCCACGCTGGTCGCCGTGGCCTGCGCCGTGGGTGCCCCGGCCCTGTCGGGCCGCAGCGCGGAACGGCAAGCGGCGTCCTGCCGCATGGAAAGCTGCCGGGGGCAGTATCCGGGCTCCTCCCGCTGCAACCGGGATGCCCGCACTGAGAGCACCGTCACTGAGGACGCCTACGCCGTACGGCTCCGGTTCAGCCCGTCCTGCGCCACCGTCTGGTCCGAGGTGGAGACGGACGCGCGCGATGGCTCCCTGGAGGTCTCGATCCGATCAGGAGCGGACGAGCTGCTCGCCTCGCGCCGGGACAGGGTGTCGCACGGCAAAAGCAGCCCGATGCTGCCCGCGACCAGCCCGAAGGGGGCCGAGGCGTGCGTCGAGGTGGTGGACCGACTGGCCTGCACCGGGGCCGTACAGCTCTCCGCGGATCTGCCGGAGGCCCGCTGAGGTTCTCCTCCACCCAAGTGCCTTGTGCGGGTAGGTCCGTGAAGCTTTCATGAAGCCCTACGGCGGAGGACGCGGCGGGTAGATCCCGGTGCCGACGTCCCCGACAAGCTGCTCTCCGCCGCCCGGCCCGTGTGCCAGCGGGATCACGATCGCCTGCCACGACCGACCGGCCATGACGAGGCCCCGGCAACCCACCGGGGAGCCCGCCGACCGCGTCGCTGGTGTGATGGCGCAGCGTCTGCTCCTGCTTGGCCCGGCACCGCGACCCTGGTCTCCCGCGTGTCGCCTCCAGCGGGTATCCGGCCGACTGCAGGGAGCGGCAAACCGGGGCCACCCTTGCGGCAGGCCCGGAGCAACTCGAAGACGATCGGCAGGACGGAGAGGGCGACAAACTGACCTGGCCATTTGTCTGTCAGGCGCCTTTCACCGGTCCCACTCAAAGCAGGGCCCGGTCTACGTGGTAACGCCCAGCTTCTCCCACCGCTGTCCCTGCCCTTGCCGAATACCTCATCCGTGCAGGTGGGGCTAGGGGCTGTGTGTGGTTGTGATCAACCAGTGTGTCCTGAGCGCCCGAGTTGGCCACTGAGTTCTTCATCGGGCCGCGCTCGCGCTCAGTTCTGCGCCGGGCATGGCGTAGCGGCCTTGTTGCTCTCTGCAGTTCTACGGAGCGGTGTCGGAAGCCTGTCGACGGCGACCGTGATCTGTCGGCGGTATGTCGGTGGAGGTTGCGACCTTGGGCGGGTTGGTGCTCCCCATGAGCACGCTGCCCCCGAGAGCAAGGAGCCTGTCATCGTGTTTTCCGCATCCCAGAGCCAACCGTGGGACGTTCACCGCCTGCCATCTGCCGAGGGCAGGATCTTCCTGGTCACCGGGGGTAACGCCGGGATCGGCTACTTCGTCGCTGAGCAACTCGCCGCCACCGGCGCCGTCGTCGTACTCGGCAGCCGGGACGCCGTGAAGGCCGACGCCGCCATGGCCTCGATCCACTCACGCGTCTCCGGCGCGCACGTATGGCACCTTCCACTGGACCTCGCCGACCTGTCGTCCCTGAAGACCGCCGTGGACAGGCTGGACCTCGATCATCTCGACGCGGTGGTCTACAACGCAGGGGTTGCGCTCGACGACCCGCCGCGTCGAGAAACCGAGGACGGCCACGAGCTGATGTTCGGCACCAACCACCTCGGCCACTTCGCTCTCACCCAGTGGCTGGCCCCCCTGCTGTCCGCGGCGTCGGCAGGCCGCATCGTGACAGTGGGAAGCTTCGCAGGGCGGTCCGAGCGACTGGCCCTGGACGATCTGCAGTCGACCCAGGACTACCGGCCCAAGCGCACCTACGGCCGGTCGAAGCTGGCGCAGATGTGCTTCGGCTTCGAACTCGATCGCCGCCTGCGTGCCGGCGACAGCACGGTGCTCAGTGTGGTGGCCCACCCCGGCGGCGCACTGGACTCTCTCACCCCCTCCCGCCCCCCGGTACGCGTGACACCCCCCGGCGAGCGGCTGCGCGCGTTGCCCGCCGGGCTCTTGGTGCAGGGCAAGGACGCCGGAGCATGGCCCGTCGTGCGTGCCGTCCTCGATCCGGTGGTGCAGGGAGGGCAGCTGTGGGGGCCGAGGGTCTTCGGCCTGCGTGGCACACCACGGCGTGAGCCCGTCCCCTCTCATATGGCCGACCGGGCCGTCGCCGCTCGCCTGTGGGCCGCCAGCGGTGAGCTGGCCAGCACCGATCCACACCTCGGCTTCCGGTAGGCGCAGAGCCGTGCCCAGGGCGGCCATCCAGCGGCCAACTGCGGTGCTCAGCCCGTTTCGCCCTGCGCCCCGATCGCCCCTCATCGGTCCCCGACCCGACCCGGAAAAGCCCCTGACAGGGGCACCACGTGGGCGCCAGTGCGCCTAACGTGACGACGCGTGCCCCGGCCTCCAACCGCTCTCTTCACGAAGAGGATCCATGCCGTTCAGGGGCAGATCAGCGCTGCGGCTCATGGCCGCGCGGGGCATGGCCATGGCCGTGGGAGCCACCATGGCCGCTGTCACCGGCCTGGCCGCCGCTCCCGCGGTTCACGCGTCGCCGTCTGCCACAGGGGCCCTTCGGTGGGCGCCGTGTGACGACCCGGCGGAGCCGGGAGCCGAGTGCGCCACTCTTTCGGTGCCGGTCGACTGGGCCCACCCGGACGGGCCGCGACTCGACCTGGCTGTGGCCCGCCGCAAGGCCACCGACCCCGGCGCACGCGTCGGCTCGATGGTGTTCGGCCCCGGCGGGCCGGGCGACTCGGGTGTCGAGATGGTGGTGAGCCGCATCAGCCGGTTCAGCCCCGAGGTCCGCCGTAGGTTCGACATCGTCAGCTTCGACCCGCGCGGCGTGGGCGGCAGCAACCCGGTGACCTGCTCCGGCGACCTGCTTGCCGAGCGGCCGTCACCGGAGCTGAAGAGCCAGGCGGACTTCGACGCCACCGTGGCGTACAACAGGCGGCTCCGTGCCGACTGCCGGGCCCGTACCGGCCCAGTGTTCGACCACCTTGACACCGCCCAGACGGTCCGGGACTTGGACGCCCTCCGGGCCGCCCTCGGCGAGCGGAAACTGACCTTCCACGGCAGCTCATACGGCACGCTGCTCGGCGCGCAGTACGCCGAGACCTACCCACGCCGCGTGCGCGCGATGGTGCTGGAGAGCGTCATGGACCACAGAGTCCCGACCACCCGTGACTTTCTGCGGTCCGAGGCGGCCACGGCAGCGGATTCATTCCAGGAGTTCGTGAAGTGGTGCGACGGTACCGCGGACTGCGCGCTGCACGGCCGCGACGTCCGTGCCCTCTGGCAGGGCTTGTTGGCCCGGGCCGGGCGCGGCGAGCTGGAAGACCCGGCGAAGCCGGGCATCTCGCTGTCGTCTTCGGATCTGGTCAACAAGATCGCGTTCCGGAAGTTCTACGAGGCTGACTACGCGGGCCTGGCCATGATGCTCGCGGGGATGGTTGCGAGCAAGCCGCTGCCGGCGTCGCCCACCTTGATAGCTCCGCTGCCTCCGGCCATCTCGGTTTTCTGCTCGGACTGGCATCTGCCGATGCGCGGCTACCAGGAGTACGCCTCGCTCGTCGCCATGATGAACATGACCGCGCCTGACTTGCCTTACCTGCTGCCGCTCCACATGGCAGCGGCGTGTCTGGGCGCGCCGACCGCCAACCCGCAGCACCTCCTGGACGCACACGGTGCCCCGCCGATCGTGGTGTCCAACGCGCTGCACGACCCCGCCACCGGCTACCCGTGGGCGGTCTCGGTGGCCCGGCAGCTCGGCCGCAGCGGCGTGCTCCTCACCTACGAGGGCCAGGGGCACGGCAGCGTCACCAGCGGTCCGTGTATGGAGGACGCCGTGGACAACTACCTCACCGACCTGGCAGTCCCACCACGGGGCATCAGCTGCCCCGCCGTGCCGTCCTGGCACCTTGCCGATCCGGATCCGTCCGGAAGGCGGATCCGGTAGGAAGACGGTCGTGACGCGTGACGGTGGCGGCCGAACCGAACCTCCGGCGCAGAGGGCATGGCAACAATGTGCGACAGGTGGTCAACGCCCTCGCTCGGCCTTTCGCAACGAGGGTCGGCACCCGCCAAGTACGAAACGCCAATCCGGTGGCAACGGCCGCGCGCTTACGCTGTGCGACCCTTGCCATCGTTTCGCACGCTGCCGAGCCGCGTCTCCGCCCTGTCCAGAAGCGTGTCCAGCACGACCGGATAGGCGCTGAGATTCATCCGGTCCGCCAGCAGGTGGGCTGTGGCGGCGATGTGTGGATGGCTCTCGGCGGGCAGCCGGGCGTAGGTGGAGGTCCACATTTCCTCGTCCGCCTCCCTGGCCTCGTCCTTGATGGCCAGTGCACCCGCGTCCAGGGCGGCGAAGGCAAGCGCCAGGTCGATGAAGGCGTGGTATATGCCGACGGCGTCCACGTCGCCGAAGCCCGCGCCGCGAAGGATGCCGAGGATCGTCTCGTCCACCTCGATCTCCCGGGGGCGCCCGGTGACCCGGCTGGCGGTCAGCAGGGCGGCCTGGGGGTGGGCGAGATAGGAGGCGTGGATGGCCAGGCCGAGAGCGTGCAGGTCGGCACGCCACTTCCCGGTGACTGTCCAGCGGTCCAGGGCGCGCCCCATCAACTCCTCGCCGATGGCCCGGGTCAGATCGTCCAGGCCGGCGAAGTATCGGTAAAGGGTGCTCGGGTCGGCGCCGAGGGCACTGCCCAGGCGGCGGGCGGTCAGTCCGGCACTCCCGTGCTCGCGCAGCATGCGCAGCGCCGTCTGCACGATCAGCTTCTCCGACAGCACGATGCCCTGCCGGGTCGGCCGCCGCCTGCGTCGTTCCGCCTCCGGAACCACCTTTTTGGGCATCGCGCCCTCCCTGAGAATCCTTATGCCAACGTCGTAGACCTTAACTGCCGGGATCGTGTTGCATCGACGCGTCCTCGGGCACTCACCGGGACCGTCTCAACGAAATGATGTGTGACATGCGTGTACTTCTCGTGGGTGCAGGCGGCGTCGGAACCGCCGTCACCCGTATCGCCGCCCGCCGTGACTTCCTGACCCACATGGTCGTTGCCGACTACGACCTGGCCCGTGCCGAGGCCGCCGTCGCCACGCACAAGGACCACAAGGACCGGTTCAGCGCGCGCCGCCTGGACGCCTCCGACGAGGCCGCGGTAGGCCGCGTCCTCCGCGAGGAACGCTGCGACGTGCTGCTGAACGCGACCGACCCGCGGTTCGTGATGCCGCTGTTCAACGCGGCACTCGCCGCGGGCGCGCACTATGTGGACATGGCGATGTCGCTGTCCGCGCCGCACGCGACCGCCCCGCACGAACAGTGCGGGGTCAAGCTTGGCGACGAACAGTTCGCCCAGGTCGCGGCCTGGGAACGGGCCGGCCGCCTCGCACTGGTCGGCATGGGTGTGGAGCCGGGCCTGGCGGACGTCTTTGCCCGGTACGCGGCCGATGAACTCTTCGACGACATCGAGGAGATCGGAGTCCGCGACGGCTCGAACCTCAGCGTCGAGGGCTACGGCTTCGCGCCTTCCTTCAGTATCTGGACCACCATCGAGGAGTGTCTCAACCCGCCTGTGGTCTACGAGAAGGACCGCGGATGGTTCACCACGGCGCCGTTCAGTGACCCGGAAGTCTTCGACTTCCCCGACGGCATCGGCCCGGTGGAGTGCGTGAACGTCGAGCACGAGGAGGTGCTGCTGATACCCCGCTGGGTGGACGCGCGCCGGGTGACGTTCAAGTACGGTCTCGGTGACGACTTCATCGCCAAGCTGAAGACCCTGCACGACCTGGGGCTCGACTCCACAGAGAAGGTCACCGTCCCCAGCGCGGACGGGCCGGTCGAGGTATCCCCGCGCGACGTGGTCGCGGCGTGTCTGCCCGACCCCGCCACGTTGGGAGACCGGATGAAGGGCAAGACCTGCGCGGGCACCTGGGTCAAGGGAACGAAGGATGGTGTCGCACGCGAGGTGTACCTGTACCACGTCGTCGACAACGAGTGGTCAATGCGCGAGTACGGCTCCCAGGCCGTGGTCTGGCAGACGGCCGTCAACCCGGTCATCGCTCTCGAACTGATCGCCGATGGTACGTGGCAAGGCAGCGGAGTCCTCGGGCCCGAGGCCCTGCCGCCGCGGCCGTTCCTCGACCTGCTCACGGCATACGGCTCTCCGTGGGGACTGCGCGAGGAGAACTGACACGCTTGTCGGGGCCCAGCACGGGCAGCGGCCGGCAGTTGCAGAGGCTTCGGCGGACGGCGGCCGTCTGCTGCGGGCGTGGGCGCGGCCAGGGCCGGGACGGTGAGTTTCACCGCATGGCGACGCTTCGTTGCCTTCACCTCCACGAAGGGTGGCGAGCCGGCGCCCGTGCCGGCCTCTGCTTTCAGTACCTGACGCAGTGGGGACTCTTGATTTCCGCGCTCCTTCCATTCGGCGCCGGCGGACCGTCACCGAATCCGGTGGCGGACGGTCAGGTCGGTCCGAAGACCTGGCCAAGCCTGGTCCACCCAGAGGCGGCACAGGATGACGAACCCGAGGGTGCAACTTCAACCCGCTGACAGTCCGCTCGGTGCCCTCCCGTTGGCGGTCACCTGCCAGGTGGTCCGAACGGATCAGGCCCCGCCAGGCTGGCTGCGCGTGGTGAGGTCCCAGAGCCGGACCGTTCCGTCGGCGCTGCCGGTGAGAGCCGTTACCCGGCCGCCGACGCCGATTCCTGACACTGCCAGGACTGGAGGGATGCGAAGGCTGAGGAGCGCGAGTGGGCGTGCGTCGCTCGTGAGGTTCCAGAGCATCAACTCTGTGTGACGTCAGGTGGTGAAGCAGTGGGCGGTGAGGACGAGGGCGCTGTCGGCGGGCCCGATCCGAGAAACCGCCCGAACCGTCCCCCTGTGGCCGACTCAGGAAACAGCCGACCTGCTGATGGGCGCTGAGGTCCCAGACGCAGACCGTTCCGTCCGAGCCGCCGGTCAGGGCATGGGGTCGGCCGTCCACGGACACCGCTGCCCTGGCGGGGCGGACATGGCCAAGGGCTGGCCGCCAGCAGAACGGCCACGTGATCATCTGGCTCGGCGGGTGGGAGGCCACCCTGTTCCTGTATCACGAGGGGCTTGACCTGGGCCGGACCTCCGCACCGCCCGTCGACTCGGCCTGCCATGTCGTACGGTTCTCACAGATCATTTTGCCTTCAGTCAACCGGTTCGCTCCCCCAGCCTTCACGCCTGGGCGCCACTACCGATCAGCATGCCGCTTCAGCCAGGACGCCCCCATCAAGGCGCTGGAGGGCAAAGGTGATGGTCGACGACGGCCGCGTCTTCGTGCGGGTCGCGACCTGTCTGGGCAGGCACCTGGTCAGCCGTATCTTGAAAGGAACGGGAATGGTGAAGCAATTCACTGTCGGAGACCACGTCAGATGGAACTCCGAAGCCGGACACGTTGAAGGCGTTATCGTCAAAAAACACACGCACGACGTGGAGTGCAAAGGCTACGTGCATCACTGCACTGAAAGCGATCCACAATATGAGATCAAGAGCGACAAAACCAGCCACATCGCCATGCACAAGGGAGATGCACTGACGAAACTCTAGAGAGAACCCGGAGAGCAGAGTTGCCGGTGCACTTCCAAACCCGTATTCGGGATATCAAACGACCGGTTCGACAACTCAGAATGAGCAACTCAACAACTTGAGCGGGGCGGCAGGATGGCGAACCGCATCTGCACGGTGGGGCATTCGACACGCGAATTCGATGAAATGCTGGCGATGTTGCAGAACAACAAGATCACCCATTTGGTCGATGTTCGATCGTTCCCATCGTCAAGGAAATTTCCGTAATGGAACCAGTCTGCAATAATCGATGCACTGCCTCGCGAGATCGAATACCGATGGATCCCGAAATTGGGCGGCAGGCGGCACACCCCTAAGGGCGTGTCGAGCGTGAACGGCGCATGGCGGATGAAAGCCTTCCGCGATTACGCCGACGACATGGACAGCAATGAATTCAAGGAGGGCCTGAATGAGTTGCTTGAGCTGGCTGAACACGGCCGGCCGGCGATCATGTGCAGTGAGGCGGTGCCGTGGCGCTGCCATCGCCGATTGATCACTGATGCGTTGGTCGTCGCGGGAGCGGAGGTTGTGGACGTCATGTCGACCACGACGGTGAAGCCGGCAACCCTGCACGAGTACGCGCATGTTCAGGACGGGCGCCTCACCTACCCGCCTCGGGCCTGATTGCCGACATGAGCATCATCGAGGATGTCCGTGAAGCGGTCATCGCCATCCCAGCTGGTGCCGTCGCCTCCTACGGTGACATCGGCAAGAGAATCGGCGTGGGCCCACGACAGGTGGGGCGAGCAATGAGCCTGCTCGACGACAGCGTGCCGTGGTGGCGTGTCGTCCACGCCGACGGAACACCCGCCTCGTGCCACGATGGACGGGCACCAGGGCTGCTCAACGATGACGGGACACCGATGTTCGGTGCGCGGGTGGACATGACGCGTGCGCGGCAACGATGGGCGCCTTGACGATGCCTGCATCAAATCGGCGTCTCCCTTGACAGGCCGGTTCGGTGCTGTTGGTCGAAACGGTCCGCAAGACCGGCCTTGACCAGGTCATATCCGCAGCGCTCACCCCGTGGCCGAAGCCCCGGGCCGTCCACTACCCCGGTGGCCACTGCCGCGTCCGGTTCACGCGAGGACCTCATGCGGGGAGCCGTCCGCGCGGGATGGAGCGGGGGACGCCTGCCGGGCACACCACGCTCCTCGCCAATGCGCCGCCCTGGACAGCGCCGCTCCCCACCGGGCGACGCTCCATGACCGACCGTGCAGAGCTCCGACGGGTTCGCGTCACCAGTCCCCGATAAAATGGGCGAGTCGGGAACGTCCGCTTCCAGCAAGCGTACGGAGCCATCCACCCGCTCAAGGCCGAGGCGGCCGACCGATCTGGAAGGACACCGTTATGGCCAAACAGATCACGTATCGCCGAGTTTACGAGGTCCAGCGGTGACGGTCTCCCTCATCCGCGCCAACCGGTCCGTGGCTGGCGGATCCTGCGCCGTCCGAGGAAGTGAAGAAGGGTGGCCATGCGAACGAACATTGTCCGGCACGAGAGCATGATCGTGAGCTATGACGTGGTTGACGGCTGGACCGTTGTGGAAGTCGACGGTGAGGTGGACGCCCATACCGCGCCCATGATCCGCGAGGCGGTGATCAAGCTTCTCGATGAGGGACGCCGCCACTTCGTCCTGGACCTGGGCTTCGTCGCCTTCATGGACTCGATGGGGTTGGGCGTGATCGTGGCGATCACGAAACGCATCCGTGAACACGAGGGCTCGCTGCATATCGCGTCCGTGTCGAGCCGGGTGCTCAGGATCTTCGACCTCAGCGGCATGCGCGAGAGCTACCATATCTACCCCTCGGCAGCGGAAGCGGCGCAGTCAGCCCCCTCGCCCGGCAGCCTCGCGCACTGGCCGCATCCCACCTCCGGCTGAGGAACGCGCGGCGTCGCCGAGCCGGGTGCCCAAATGGCGGCCGACCCGTGGTGGGTTCACGGCTGCGTGTGGGGTGCGGTCTCCTTCATGGCGTGCTAGGCGCCGCCTGCGCGCATCTCGACCGCGACCCAGATCGCTTCCATGATCTCATGCGGGTCGGCGCCCTTGCGCTGGGCCAGGCGGGTGTGCCGCTGGATGCAGTGCGGGCGCTGGGTCACATGGGCGACGGCGATCAGTTGCTTGGTCTTCTCCGGCAGCGCGCCTTCCGCGAAGACGGCACGGCTGAAGTTGTCGAACGCCTCGTTGATGGCCGGGGCGAGTTCGGCGCGTCGCTGTCCGATCTCAGCTGTGACCGGGTGGCGCACGACTTCCGTCTTGGTGTTGCCCCCGTGTACGGCAGTAGGGCGAGGTCATGACAGCCCTGCACGACGATGTGCAGTGTTCGAGCAGTGCTTTGATGTCGGCCAGGAAAGCGGTGCCGGTTGGCGGGCGGGCGTCTCTCACTGCGCCGGGCTGTCCGAGGGGGTGCGCAGGGCCAGCAGGGCCACGTCGTCGTCGAACACCTGCCGGCTTCGGCTGATCAGGGTGTCGCACAGCTCTTCCAGCGGTGCCGTGGCCAGGCGGGCGGCCTGTTCGGCCAGGTCGCCCAGTCCGGTGTCGATGTCCTGGTCGCGGCGCTCGACCAGCCCATCGGTGAACAGCAGCAGCGTGCTGCCGGGCGGGAGGGGGTGGTCGTGGCTGAACCGGGAGACGGACGCGTCGATGCCCACCGGGATTCCGTGACGGGCGGGCGCCAGGTAGCACGTGCTGCCATCCGCACCGACCAGCAGCGGCGGCAGATGCCCGGCGTTGCTCCAGCCGAAGGTGTACCCCCCGCCCTCTGCACGGCCATGATCGATGCGGCCGAGTACCAGCGTAGCCGTGGGCGGGTCGTCAAACATCGTCAGCGCGTGGTCCAGTTTTGACATGACCAGATCGGGCGGCCCGCACCGGTCGATGGCGATCGCCCGAAGCATGTTGCGGATCTGTCCCATCAGCGGGGCGGCCTCCACGTCGTGACCGGTCACGTCACCCACCACGACGCAGGTGGCGCCATCGGGCAGGACCATGGCGTCGAACCAGTCCCCGCCCAGCCTCGGCAGTTCGGACGCGGGTTCATAGCGGGCCGCGGCTTCGAGCGGCGAGAGGTCGGGTAGGACAGGCAGCATGCGGCGCTGAAAGTGCTCGGCGGCGCGTTTGAGCTGTTCATACAGGCGGGCGTTTTCGAGGCTGACGCCCGCGGCACTGGCCAACGCCGTCAGCAGGCCCTCGTCATCGTCATCAAAGGGCATGCCATCCAGCTTGTCGGCGACATAGAGGTCGCCGTAGACCGCGCCGCGCACCAGGAGCGGAACGCCCAACAGGGTCCGCACGACCGGATGCCTGGGTGGGAAGCCGACCGAACGAGGGTGCGCGGCCACATCCGCCACCCGCAACGGTTCCCGGTCGTCCACCAGCGTGTGCAGCAGCCCATGGCCCTGCGGCAGGCCCATGGCAGCGCACAAGTGCGGATCGTCGACGCCCACGGTGATCAGGTCGATGACCTTGCCGCTCTCCGAGAGCACCCCCAGTGCCCCATAGCGCGCGGCAACCAGGTCGGTGGCCGCCTCCACGATGCGGTGCAGCACGGTGCGGGTGTCCATGTCGGCGCTGACCGCCCCGACCACGCCCAGCAGGCGCCGCAGTCGGTTCCGGTCCAGAGCACGCTGCTGCTGCACGGCCACGCCGTCCCGGGCCTGGCCCCGCCCCCGCTTCTGCCACGGGCTGTGCGCCATGGTGCTTCCTCCCGGCGCCTCCAGGCGCCGTCATCATGTCGCCCTGCCTTGTCACACTACGCGCTCACCCGACCGGGAGCAGGCCGAAGCGGCGCGCCGTCCCTGTGCCCGCCCCAGGAGGCCACTGTGTCCGGCTCCCTTTTTCTGGGCCGACCGCACGTCGGGCACGGCCAGGGGCACGATGACGACGGGGCAGTGTGCATGGCAAGCCATCCACGCCGGTACCGACCCGATGAGGTGGTGCGTCGCGGGGAGGGTGTCGGTGACTTCCGCGCGCAGCCGGGCAAGCGCATCGACCTCCCCCTCGACCACAGGAACGACGGCCGTCCCCGGGGCGTACGGCGTGGGGACGGGGCTGATGTACGCGACGAACAGCGGCCGCCCGGTTCGGCGGGCCGGTCCGGTCGCCCACGCCGACGCGCGACGGCCGGCCGTGGATCCGTCGTGACCCGTCACCACAGGATGCGCCGGAGCAGCGGGCGCTCGGGGTCCCTGCTCACTTCATCGGTCACGGCTGGGTTCACACACTTGACGACGGCACGCCCGGCATCATGCCGATCGCCTCGGTTTGAGTACCGGCCTGTCCGGGGACGCGTCGAGTGCCCATCCACAGAGATACGCACTACGCCCGCTTGCGTACCGGGCGATCACCGACGGAACGTCAAGACAGCGGCCCATCACCGGGTCGACGGCGTCGGCCACGATCGGGGACGGGATGGCACGAGGCGGACCGGCGACCGGGAAGCCGAGACGGAGGTGATGGCGTGGCTGCGGTGCCCAGCAGGCCGACCTGTACGTGGCGCCGTGCGGCGGAGGGCCTCAGCCCTGGGGCGTTCGCGTTCGTCATGGCCACGGGCATCGTGTCCACCGCGCTGGCCGGGCACAGCGCGTCGGCCTCCGCGGCGGCGCTGCTGTGGATCGCGGGTGTGGGATACGTCGTGCTGTGGGCTGGTTACCTGTGGCGCCTGGTATGGCGGTGGGAGCGTTTCCGCACCGACCTCACCGGGCCGTGCGGCTTCGACCACCTCACCCTCGTCGCCGCCTCCTGCGTGCTGGCCGGCCGACTGGCCCTCGACCGGCACTACGGCGCCGCCACAGCACTGACTGTGATCGGCGCTGTCGGCTGGCTGGTGCTCGGCTATGGTGGCCGCTGCTGCTGGTCTGCTCCGGGCGTGTCCTGTCACTGCGTCAGGTCAACGGCACTTGGTTCATCTGGGTGGTGGGCACGCAGTCCGTCGCCGTCGCCGGCACCGCGCTCGCCCCGCACACCGGCGGCCCGGCCCTGGGCATCCTGGCCTCGGTGTGCTGGGCCGTCGGACTGCTGCAGTACCTGCTGGTGGCCGCACTGGCACTGGCCCGGCTCCTGCTGGAACCCGTCGATCCGACGGAACTTGTCCCGCCGTACTGGGTGTTCATGGGCGCCGCCGCGATCAGTGTGCTGGCCGGTGCGAAGCTCCTCCGCCTTCCGCCCGCGGACGCCCTGCTGCCCGGAGCGTTCGTGCTGGGCGTGTCCGCAGTGGCATGGTCGTTCTCCACCTGGCTGATCCCGCTCCTGCTGGCCCTGGGCGTATGGCGGCACGTACTGCACCGCGTACCGCTGCGCTACGAGACGAGTCTGTGGGGCATGGTGTTCCCGGTCGGCATGTACGGGGTGGCGACCCGGGAGCTGGGCGAGGCGGCAGGCTGGGGATGGATGACCGCGACCGGTGCGGGCGAGGCGTGGGCTGCGCTGGCGGTGTGGGTGGCGGTCTTCGCCGGGATGCTCGCCGCCCCGGTGACCGCGCTCCGGCGCTCCCAGTGGCCGGGAGCCAAGTGACGGGTGTACGAGAGGTGGTCTGCGCGATCGGCCAGTTGCGGTTCGGGGAGTCTGCCCCGAAGCTGACCGTGTCCGGCTCCCGACGTGGACCTTGCACCGCACCGTCCGCAGCCGGGCCGCGAGTTTTGCAGGGAAGCGGAGAGGGTCCGCCGGCCACGGCAGCGGCGGTGCGGCCCACCGGCAGGGCACGTGCGCACCGACCCGGGGCCTGGCCCGCACACCGGCCTCCGTACTTCGGCCCTTCGAGCGTCTCGTCTGCCACGTACATGGGTTGGCGGAGTGTCGTACCCGTGCTGTTCGGCCGTCAGCAGAGCATGGTGGTCACTGAGCTTGCGCCGACTTGAAATTCGCAGGTCGAAGAGCTGGTGTGACGGTCTTCCGGGATGCTCACGCTGGTCGTGGGCAGGAGTCTGCGCCGTAGAGCGTCTGCCGACCGGTCGGCTGGTTCGGCTACGTAGCCTGCGACGGAGAGCGCATGTGTGGTGTCCCGGAAGGCCCGTGGAGCGCAGTGCCGTGGCGGGCGCGTCGTGCCCCGCGTCGCACGCCTGAGCCGTGGGCACGGCGGCGGAGTCGCCCTCCACCGCCGCCGCGAGCAGCAGAAGCACGCGCAGCCAGGCATACCGACGAGCGGTGCGTGGGTGCTGCGGGGTTGGGCTCACAAGGGGGCATCTGCCAGCGATGGCACGCACCGTTCAGCGTATCGACCCCGAGAACCGCCCTCTCGGCTACCTGTGCGGCACGAAGTTGACGCACTGCACGGGGTTCATGCCGTGCGCGGGATCCGTTGCGCACGGCCGTGGAGCCGGAGCGCCGTTACGATCTCGACGATGCCGACCGCGACCAGCCACCAGCCGGCGACCAGGGTGAGCACGGCGATCGAGTTGAACGGCGAGGTGATCAGCACGACCCCCGCGATGAAGGTGACGACGCCGAGGATGGCCTGCCAGCCGCGCGCGGGCATGGTGGGGTCGTGAACGGCGGCCAGAGTATGAGTGATTCCGCGGATCAGCCAGCCGATGCCGATCCACAACGCGAGCAGCAGGATCGACTCCAACCGGCCCCGGAAGCAGAACAGGCCCAGCAGGATCGACAGCGCGCCGCTGATGAAGGCCAGGACACGCAGCGAGGTCGCCTTGTGCGTGCCGAAGGCGGCCGCCAGTTGGAGCGCGCCGCTGAGAATGAGGTAGATGCCGAAGAGGATCCCGGCGACGAGCAGGGACGGGCCCGGCCAGGCCAGGATCACGATCCCAAGGATCAGGGAGGCGATGCCGGTGATCAGGACGACCTGCCAGGCGGTGCGGGAGAGGCGGTGCAGGATCCCCTCGAAGGGTGGCTCCATGTAGCCCGGGGGCGGTTTCGGCGCGTGCACGTCACCCGCGGCATGGGCGTGGCGGTCGTCGTATTCCGGCCCCCGGGGGGAGCCGCTCGGTGCGTCGGTCATGATCCATGCTTGTACCGGGCACGGGCGCCCCGCCACCTTTGCCGGTCCACCCGGCTGACGGCGGGCGTCGCCCTTGTGCTCTGACAAGAACAACCGCACCCCGCCCCGGGCTACCTCAACACGGGAAGTCCCGGTTCGAAGCGGTGTTCCCACTGCTTGGCGAAGCCCAGTCGCTCGTACCACGCGACCGCCGCAGCGTCCTCGACGCGAAGAATGGGAATGACTTCTTCGTCCATGGAGTCATCGTCGCAGACCGCCCAGGGCGAACGTTGCCTGATGCGGCACCAGGTCGCTGTCCACCAGGCGGCCAGGTAACCGGGCCGGAAGTCCCCGGGCGCGAACATCGGATCAAGTAGTGGCCCGGGAACTCGCTGCCGAAGAGCAACATCTGCAGGTACGTGCCGACGATCGGAACGGACAGTACCGCGTCCTGCATGAACCGGATGCCGATGCCGGACAGGAGGTGGGCCCGACGCTCCAGTGCGACCCCACCTGGCACGTCAGGGCCAAGTCGGCCGATCAGGTGCCGATACCACGATTCTGCGTAGCCCCTTCGAGTAATGCGTTACCCATAAAGGGCGAATCGGAACAATAAGGGGCACAGGCTGGCAGGAAGATCGACGGGAGAGTGGTGCATGCCTCTGCGGAGACGTAAGGCGCAGCTGAAGGCCCAGGCCGGGCCGACGGCGGTCAGTGGGTACGGCGCGGTGGATGGGCGCCTGCCCGTCAGCGAGCTGGCTGGGCAGTTGCTGCGCAAGGCCTTTCCCGACCACTGGTCCTTTCTCCTGGGCGAGATCGCCCTTTACTCCTTTGTGGTCCTGCTCCTTACCGGCGTGTACCTCACGTTGTTCTTCGACCCGAGCATGACGGAGAGTGTCTACACCGGTTCCTATGTGCCCCTTCAGGGCGAGATGATGACGCAGGCCTACACCACCACCCTCGACATCAGCTTCGCCGTGCGCGGAGGCCTGCTGATGCGTCAGATCCACCACTGGGCGGCCCTGGTGTTCGTCGCCGCGATCGCCGTCCACTTGCTGCGGATCTTCTTCACCGGCGCCTTCCGTAAGCCGCGGGAGGCCAACTGGATCGTGGGCGTGACGCTGTTCGTACTCGCGCTCCTCGAAGGATTCGCGGGTTACTCGCTGCCCGACGACCTGCTGTCCGGTACGGGCCTGCGGACGGCGGCCACCATTGTGGGGTCGATCCCAGTCGTCGGAACGTACCTGGAGCTGTTCGTCTTCGGAGGACAGTTCCCGGGCGATGACGTGATCCCCCGTCTGTACCCCGTGCATGTCCTGCTCGTACCCGGCCTGATTGTCGCGCTGATCACCGCTCACCTCATCCTGGTGGTCCATCTCAAGCACACCCACTGGGCGGGTCGGGGGAGGACCAACACCAATGCCGTCGGCTCACCGGCGTTCCCGCACTTCACCGCGAAGACCACAGGCTTCTTCCTCATGCTGTTCGGCGTGCTGGCTTTGCTGGGCGCCCTCGCCCAGATCAACCCCGTTTGGAACTACGGCCCCTACCGCGCCGTCCAGGTTTCCGGTAACGCACAGCCGGACTGGTATGTCGGGTTCCTGGAGGGAGCGCTCCGGCTGATGCCGCCATGGGAGACCGACATCGCAGGCCACACCGTCATGTGGAATGTGTTCATTCCAGCGATCGTGCTGCCGGGTGTGGTCTTCACGGTGCTGTTCCTCTATCCGTTCTTCGAGAAGTGGGTGACGGGCGACCGCGGAGAACACCATTTGTGCGACCGGCCACGCAACCGGCCGACCCGCACGGGGCTCGGTGTGGCGGCCATCGTCTTCTACGCCGTTCTCCTGGTCGCCGGCGGCAACGACGTGGTCGCCTACTCGTTCAGGGTTTCGGTCGAGGTCATGATCTGGATCCTCAGAATCGCGCTGATCGCCGCCCCGGTTCTGGCCTTCGCGCTGGCCAAACGCCTCTGCCTCGCTCTTCAGATGCGGGACCGCCGACGGCTGACCGAGGGCGAGGAGACCGGCCAGGTGACCCAGTCGGTGAACGGCGACCTCTCGGAGAGTTTCCGTGGCCTGAGCCCGACAGCCCGCTACCGCATCCTGATGCGTGATGTCCCGACGCCCCTGGAGCTTCCCGCGGAGGGCCCGGTCTCGCGTCGGCAACGACTTCGGACCGTGCTGAGCAGCTGGTACTACCGGGACCTCGTGGAACTGCCCGCCACGGACGAGCAATGGTCCCGAATCGCGGAGCGGAAAGCGCCGCCGGAGCCGGTCCGCGAGCCTGAGGACTGAGAACCGCCCTCAGGCCTGCGCACGCACGTACTGGAAGACCATTCCGAACACCCCCGCCAGGACCACGCCCAGTCCGATCAGGAAGAGCCACAGACCGAACACCACACCGAGAGCGAGCAGGGCCACACCCGCGGCTGTCAGCGACGGCCAGATGCTGTGCGGAGAAAAGAAGCCCATCGGGCCGGACCGCTCATGGACGTGCCCGTCCCCGCGGTCCTCGGGGCGCGGTCCCTTCCTCCGGTGGTTCATGGCGAAGAAGAACGTGACCAGCAATGCCATGAGGAACGAGACGGTGAGAGCTGCCGTGCCTGTCGGATCACGGGACCACACGGCGTAGAGAACATCGGTCACGAGGAAGAACCCCGCGACTCCGGCGAAGAGAACGGCCTCGGTCTTCATTGGCCCGACTCCTCTTCAGCACCCGATGTGGAGTGGGACCCGCCTCGGCCGAGGCCCGGCTTCTCCTGCTCCGGCCCGATGGGGTGGTGCAGGTCGAAGGCCGGCGAGTCTGAACGTACGCGGGGCAAAGCCCGGAAATTGTGCCTCGGGGGTGGACAGGAGGTCGCCCACTCAAGGGAACGGCCGAACCCCCACGGGTCGTCCACCTCGACCCTCGGTGCGTAACGGCTGGTGCGCCACACGTTGTACAGGAACGGCAGAGTCGACAGGCCCAGCAGAAAGGAGCCGATGGACGAGATCGTATTGAGCAAGGTGAACCCGTCCACGTAGAGATAGTCGGCGTAACGCCGGGGCATTCCGGCCTCCCCCAGCCAGTGCTGGACCAGGAAGGTCAGCTGAAATCCGACGAACAAGGCCCAGAAATGGATACGTCCGAGGCGTTCATCCAGCATGCGTCCGGTCAACTTTGGCCACCAGAAGTAGAAGCCGCCGAACATGGCGAAGACCACTGTTCCGAACAGTACGTAATGGAGGTGGGCGACGATGAAGTATGAATCGGTGAGATGGAAATCCAGCGGGGGCGAGGCAATCAGCACGCCGCTGAGGCCACCGAGGAGAAATGTCACAAGGAAGCCGATCGCCCAGAGCATGGGTGTCTCGAATGAGATACTTCCGTGCCACATGGTGCCGATCCAGTTGAAGAACTTGACGCCGGTGGGCACGGCGATGATGAACGACATGGCGGAGAAGAATGGCAGCAGAACGGCTCCCGTTGCGAACATGTGGTGGGCCCAGACAACCGCCGAGAGCATGGTGATGCTGATGGTGGCCATCACCATTCCGAAATAGCCGAACGTTGGTTTCCGGCTGAACGCGGGAATGATCTCGCTCACTACTCCGAAGAAGGGCAACGCGACAATGTAGACCTCGGGATGGCCGAAGAACCAGAACAGGTGCTGCCACAGCAGCGCACCGCCGTTGGCGGAGTCGTAAACATGCGCCCCGAACTTCCGGTCGGCTTCGAGGGCGAGCAGGGTGGCCGCGAGCACCGGGAAAGCCAGCAGCGCGAGGATCGAGGTGAACAGAATATTCCAAGTGAAGATCGGCATCCGGAACATGGTCATCCCCGGGGCGCGCAGACAGACGATCGTAGTGATGAAATTGACCGATGCCAGGGTCGTACTGATCCCCGACAGCACCAGGCCCATGGTCCAGAGGTCTCCGCCGGCGCCGGGCGAAAAGACGGCACTGTTCAGCGGGGCGTAGGCGAACCAGCCGAAGTGTGCCGCGCCACCGGGCACCACGAATCCGGACACCACGATGATTCCGCCGAAGAGGAAGAGCCAGTAGGTGAGCGCGTTGAGGCGGGGGAAGGCCACGTCGGGCGCGCCGATCTGCAGCGGCATGATGGCGTTCGCGAAGCCGCCGAACATCGGCGTGGCGAACAGCAACATCATGACGGTGCCGTGGATGGTGAACAGCTGGTTGTACTGTTCTGTGCTGACGATCTGAAGACCTGGCCGGGCCAGCTCCGCTCGCATCAGCATGGCCATCACTCCGGCCAGCAGGAAGAACCCGAACGCGGTGACCATGTAGAGATTGCCGATGACCTTGTGGTCCGTGGTCGTCAGCCAGCCCATGAGCCTCCCACCGGCATTGATGCGCCTGTTGGCCGGCTCGGCCGATACGGCTTCCTGCAGGTCCTGCGCCATCGGTTCTCCGTCCCTCCCGGTTGACTCGATGGTGGAGCCTGCCACCACGGACGGCCCGTACGACTGGCGGTGACACCTCGAAGTTCACCGGTTCACCGATGCTCCGATCGGGTGTCCCAGGGTCCCGCCGCGTCCAGGATGCCTTGGGGGTCATGAGTCAGACAGCTGTCAGTTCTGCTGCGAGCGACCGGGCCGACCGTTGACGGCAGGTCTGTTCGGGCGGGAATGCGCGACTGTGCTCTGGCCGCGGACCAGCCCTTCCGACGCCGTGGACGCCGTGCCGGCCCAAGGGCACGGGCGTGCCCGTGGACGGCTCCGAGTCGCCTTTGCTTCGGCCGTGGGTTTGTTCTCGCTATGGCCGCCGCCCGATCGGGGACCGGCTCAGCTTGACTCTCTCGAAGATCTTGGTGTGGTTGCGGTCAGCTGCCGAGGGTTCGCCAGGTTTTCGACCGGGGATGTCGTGCTGGTCCAGGAAGGTCTGGAACGCGGTCGGCGATCGCGATGGGGGTGTGTCCCTGGTTACGGACCGGCCGCTGAGCTTGACGTTCGACCTGCCGCTGGTCACCCGACCTGCTGAGATTGGCGGGATCCGAGGGACACGCGACGCGGCCGTTCTCCACGCTTCGAGATGTCGGGCCCGGACCGGCTGTTCTGCCACGTCTACGGACGCGGCGCCCGCAGCAAGGACGAGTTCGTGCGGGCTGGCCGTGCTCCTTCGTCGCCGCCCTGGAGGCGAGGACGCCACCGTGCCGCACGCGGCTAACTTGCTAGGATGCTAGCATCGCCTTGTGAGTGATGAGGAAGTCAAGCAGTTCAACGTGTACCTGCCGATCGAGCTGATCAAGCAGGTCAAGTACCGCGCCATCGAGTCGGGCATGTCATTGTCGGCGCTGGTCGCTGACGCACTGCGCGCCTACCTCGATGACGCTCATGGGCACGCACAGCAGTCGACCGAGAAGGAAACCTGATATGGAGACCGAAGGCATCGAGGCCGTGTTCTTGACGACCCACAACTGGGGTAAGGCGGCACAGTTCTTCCAGGCGCTGGGGTATGGGCTGGAGTTCGCGACGGACCACAACTCCGGCCAGCTACGCAACGGCGACGGTCCCTACGTGTTCATCGCCGAGGTTCCCGAGGACCAAGCGCCCCAGACACGGATCGTGCTGAAGGTGCCGGACGCAGACGCGTTCCGTCCCGATCCTGTCGTCGAGGTGGTCACGCCGTTCGAGGACACCCATTACGGGACCAAGGAGATGACCGTCCGCGACCCCGACGGGCGCCTGTGGAGCCTCCAAGCTCCCGCCAAGAACTGACTGCGACGAAGGGGAACATCGTGGCGCACGAGCAGATACAGGCACCGGACAACACCGCAGTGCGGACCGCCCTCTGGCGAGCGATGCACCTCCAGGTCGATCCGCCCCCGCATGTGGTCGAGGACGAGATCGGCCTGCAGCTGGCGGCCCCCGGCGATGACTGGCACGCCCGCCCGGACATGGACCCGCGGGCCACGAGCGGGTTCCGGGCGGCCATCGTTGCCCGCGCTCGTTTCATCGAGGACCTGATCGCCGAGCAGGCAGACCGGGGCGTGACCCAGTACGTCATCCTGGGGGCCGGTCTGGACACCTTCGCCCAGCGCAAGCCGGAGCTCGCCTCCCGCCTGCGGATCTTCGAGGTCGACCAGCCCGGCACCCAGGCATGGAAGCGCCACCGCCTGGTCGAACTCGGCTACCGCATCCCCGACTGGCTGCGCCTGGTGCCGGTCAACCTCGAGGCGAGCGAAGACTGGCTGAAGAAGCTGGCCGCGGCCGGCTTCGATGCCGGCCAGCCGGCGGTCATCGTCTCCACCGGCGTCACCATGTACCTCACCAAAGACGCCACCACGGCCACCCTGCGGAAGATTGCCGGGCTTGCACCCGGCTCGACACTCGCCATGACCTTCCTGCTGCCGACCGAACTGCTCGACGACGCCGACCGCCCCGGCCTCCGGGCGAGCAGGAAAGGCGCGCAAGCATCCGGAACACCGTTCATCAGCTTCTACACCCCGCCCGAGATGCTGGCACTGGCCCGCGAAGCCGGCTTCGAAGACGCGCGACACGTGTCGGGAGCTTTGCTCGCCGAGCGCTACTTCGCCGATCGCACCGACGGTCTTTGCCCGTCAAGCGGAGAGGACCTGCTGCTGGCCACCACCTGACCCCCTCGTCACGCCTCCTGTTCCAAGGAGCCTCCGGGCCTTGCGGTTCAAAGACACGCTTTTGGTGGCCGATGGGTGAACGGAGCCACCGCTCCATCAGTTGTGAAAGCCGGTGAGCTCCACCGGTCACCGTGCCGTGCGCGACCTGCCAGGAGCGCTTGGTCTTGGCCACCGGCCCGGTTCGGGTTTCCGGGCCGGTGGCAACCGTGCAGGTGGGGCTGCGGCACTCGCCGCAGGCTGCGTCCTCCCGCAGGTGCAGGTCGACCAGGTGCAGCCCGCACAGCTCGCCGATCCTCAAGCCCCCGTCGGCGAGCCGGATCGCCACCAGCCGGTCCCGGGCCGAGTGCACTGTCTCCAGCAGCCTCTTCCTCGCCCCGACCGGGAGCATCTTCGGGTGCCGACGGTGCGGCCCCTTTGGCGCGAGCGGGTTCGCCGGCAGTGCGTTCTTCACGTGCCCGAGGAACGAGCGGCGCCGGTCCACCCGCGACGCCGGCCTGGACTTGTCGAGCTTCTTGCCGAGCTCGCCGTTCACGCCGAGCGACGACTGTTGCAGGTAGAAGCCCTTCAGGCAGGACGCGGCCGTCGACAGCGGCCAGACGATCGTCCATGACCGCCGCCGGACCCTCAAGTCCCCGACCGCGCCTACGGCGAGGTCGCGGGCTGAAAAAGCCCGAATGATCTGTCGACACGACCGGCACGTCGGGGAACCGTTTGCGCAGCTCGGCAGCCCCACGGTCGCTGCGGACGACGTTGACCAGTGCCAGGTTGTGAAACCGACACACGCCGGTCACCAGCCGCCCGATCGACGAACCCGCGGCGGTCTGCACCACAAGACCGTCGTATCCGAAGGCCAGGTGCTCCTGCGCCTCACGGCGCAGCACCACCGTGGTGAGCGGGTTCGCGAGCATCTGCGCGGCGGCCTCGTCCGACAACTCGTCCGGTACGGCGACAACCACCTCGGCATCCGCAACGATCCACCGGGACTACGCCCCCGGCTGGGGCAAGACCGCTACGCGGCCACCGACCTCGACACCAACGCCACGCGCGTTCCCCTGCCGATCGCCTCCACCACTCCGGTGGCCTCCAGGCCGGCCGGAACCGGCTCTGCAGCCCCCAGCCCCAGTTGCACTCCAGCTGGCCTGCGTCATACGGGCGGTCCTGGCCGTCGGTTCGTGGTGATTGCCAGGTCAAGCAGTTCGTCACTCACGGGCCGGGGCCTTTCGGGGGTGGTGTCGGCGTGAGAACTCGATCCGGCGTGCGTGTGACGGCCGGCCCCGCGCACGACGGCCAATCGGCGCCTCCAACGGTCAGCCCACAATACGCTCGACAACGTACGACCAGGAGGTGGCTTCAGGGGCTGAACAGGCCGGGGTTCTCACGGACGTAATCGGCCACTCCCGAAGGAGGCCGCCCAATGACCTGCTCGACCCCGTCCGCCTTGCGGTCGTACCGATTTTCCGCGTGAAGGCGAGCCATGGTGGAGATGTGCTGGAAGACGTGGTCGGGCAGCCCCAACGGCCTGAGATCGTCGTCGATCCATTCCTGCAAGGGGACGTCGATGTATCCGACCTGTCGGCCCAGGGCTGCGGAGACCTCCGCCGCCATGCCGGCGACGTCCTCCGACCGCGGGCCGGTCAGCTCATAAATCCGGCCGACGTGCGGGGCAGGATCGGCCAGGATCTCCTCCACAACCGCGGCAACGTCCCCAGCCGCCACGGGGGAGGTCTTCGCCCGGCCGAAGGGCAGCCTGATGCTTCCGTACTTCGCGACCGAAGAGAAGCCCACACGGAACAGCGGGTTCTCCATGAACACGGTGGGCCTGACCTGGACGACGGGCAGGCCCGACCAGCCGAGGACCTGCTCCACCAGCCACTGCTGCCGCTGCTGCACGGACTCGGAAGTGCTGGTGAGGTGCATCTCAGAGACCGTCAGCTGCGACATGTTCGCGAACACTTCCAGGGACCCGTACGCACGCGCGACGGCCGCCACCGTCATGGCAGCCTCCAGATACTGCGCCGACACGCCCATGCCGAAGTACATACGTCCACAACCGTCCAGGGCGTCGGCGACATCGCCCGCACGCGTCAGGTCTCCGACGACGGTCTCGGCGCCCGTCCCGCGCAGCGCCTCCGCCCGCTCGTCATCGCGGCGCACCATGGCCCGGACGGGCAGGCCCCGACGCCGAAGGCCTTCGGCCACGGAGCGCCCGACGGCACCGACACTGCCCGCCGCGCCTGTCACCAGAATGGGTAGCACACTGGTTTCGGGGGTGCGGTCCATAGGGGCAGCCTGTGGTGGGCAAGGCCAGGGCGCAACTGGAGCCCGCCGAACCGTCGGCGCTGAGACAACAGTCGGCGAGCACACCGAGGTCCGGCTCAGCGGTCCGACGCCCAGTCAACGCATGTCCCATCTCGGCGCTCGTCCGCCATGTGCTGTATGTCCGGCGATCCGGCGATTTCAGTCTCCCGTCCGATGGGATCGGACATCGTCACCTCACTCGCGAGAACGTCGCCGTGATGCTGGTGGACCACCAGGTGGGCCAGGGGCGGCGGCATTGATCCGGACGTCCGGCAGAGCCTTGGCGTATGGGGCGGTCAGCATCGTCAGCGCCGCCTTCGAGGCGGTGTACAGCGGCGCGATGACCTCGGATTCGGGCCGCGAGGGGTCGCGGGTGAGAGCGAGCGAGCCCATACCGCTGCTGACGTTGGCGATGACCGGATCCGGTGACCGGCGCAGCAGTGGCGGGAACGCGGCCGCGGTCGGCCCCTTGGCGTGGGCGGGCTGGTCCGAGGTCGAGCAGGCCGTGGCTGCGGTAAGCGTGGCGACGGCCGGCACGTGACCGGCCATCCGCATTCCGATCACGATCGGCCTCCTGTTCAGTCTTGCGTGACGCGAATGATCGTCTTGCCCGGGGTGCGCTTGCCGGGGGCGAACGCGGCAGGTGCTTCGGCGAGCGGCCGCACGGCACCCACGACCGGCTTGAGCCGACCGTCTCTCAGCCGCACGGCGAGAGCGGTGAGTCGGGCGCGGTCGGGTTCGACGACGAAGAAGACCGCCCTCCCGTCCTTGGGCCGGACCTTGGGCGGCCTGGCGATGGTGACGAGCGTGCCACCGGCCCGGACCAGAGCGGCCGAGCGGTCGAGGATGTCGCCGCCGATCACATCGAACACGACGTCGGCCTCGCCGACGTCCTCCAGCTTCTCCGTCCGCAGGTCCAGGAAGGTGTCGACGCCCAGGGCGAGCGCCCTGTCCCGGTCGGCGGACCGGCCGGTGCCGATGACGCGGGCGCCGGCCTCGCGGGCGAGCTGTACCGCGATCGAGCCGACGCCGCCCGCAGCACCGTGAATCAGCACGGTCTGGCCGGTGGTAAGGCGGCCGTGGTCGAACAGGCCCTGCCAGGCGGTGAGCCCGGAGATCGGCAGTGCGGCGGCCAGGGTGTGGTCGATGTCCGCCGACAGCGGCGCGAGGTTGCGGGCCTCCACCGCGGCATATTCGGCGAGCGAGCTGTTGCGGGTCCAGTCAGCCATGCCGAACACTCGCTGGCCGATACTCAAGCCGGTGGTGCCGTACCCCAGCTCTACGACGACACCGGACAGCTCGTGTCCGGGCACGCTCGGCGTCCGGTCGCGGCCGGCGCGATCGGTCCACGTGCCCGGCCAGTCCAGTTCGCCAGGAGTGAAGCCCGCGGCGTGCACCCGCACGATGACGTCGTTCTCGGCCGCGTGGGGGTGGGGCATGTCCGTCAGGGACATCCCGGCAGGACCGGCGTCACGGTCTCGAACAGTGATGGCTTGCATACGGGTCCTTACTGGGGAGGGGCGACTCGACCGCGCCGTTCACACGCAGGGCTCATCGCCGTTCGTCATCGGGGAGATACAGCAGTTGTATGTATGTGTATGCATGCCGTTCCGCACGATCGATCTCACCTGCTCGCGTGCATTCCTTCGTCGCCCGTTTTCCGTTCTCATCAGGGAGGCGAGGTAGCCCCTCCGGGTGTGACAGCTCAGACGTGCGCGAGTTTGTCCGGGTTGACGCCCCTGCGGTACGCGGTGATCGGACCATCTGTGATCCGCACCGAGTCCCCGGAGCAGACCCGGCCTTCCCGGAGCCAGGCCGGGGCGACGCCCTGCCCGCCCAGCTGCCATGGCTCCCACGCGCACCCGGTCGGCTCTCCACGCAGCCGATCCGCACGATCTCTTCGGGCACCGCGCGAGGTCCCGGACGTCTGCGGCATCGAAGTCCCTGCCGACGTGCTTCGTCGTCCGGCTCGCGGTTACACCGTCGGCACCCCTTCTCCTCGTGGAAGCCATGCAGACCTGGCGGGCGCCGAACGGGTTGGGGTGACCGACGGCGGGCCCCACCCCCGGAGGCGCGTATCGCCGGAGGGCCCTCATGGTTCTTACGCTCCGGTGACGTACCCGCGCGGTGCCGGTGCGGACGGGATACCGGGACCTAACGTGGCGTCATGCGTGTACTGCTCACCGGCGGAGCCGGATTCATCGGGAGACACATCGCCGAGACGCTGAAGGCGCGGGGGCACGAGGTGGTGGTGTTCGACGCGTTGCTGGAGTCGGCCCACGGCGGGGGCGCCGGGCACGGCGGGGAGGGCCTGATCGTCGCCGACGTAAGGGATCGGGCGGCCGTGGCCGTGGCACTGCGAGGGATCGACGCCGTGTGCCATCAGGCCGCGATGGTGGGCCTGGGCAAGGACTTCGCGGACGCTCCTGAATACGTCGGCTGCAACGACCTGGGAACGGCCGCGCTGCTGGTGGAAATGGCCGCGGCCGGGGTGCGGGACCTGGTGCTCGCCGGATCGATGGTCGTCTACGGCGAAGGCCGGTACGACTGCCCGCGGCACGGGCGGGTCCGGCCGGGGCCGCGGGCCGTGGACGATCTGGTGTCGGGCCGCTTCGAACCACGATGCCCGGATTGCGGGAGCGGATTGACGCCGGGGCTCGTGGGCGAGGACACGCCGACCGACCCACGCAACGTGTACGCCGCGACGAAGCTCGCACAGGAACACCTGGCTGCCGCATGGGCCCGCGGGACGGGCGGGCGGGCGGTGGCGCTGCGTTACCACAACGTGTACGGGCCCGGGATGCCGCGCGACACACCGTACGCGGGTGTCGCTTCCTTCTTCCGTTCGTCGCTGGCCAGGGGCGAGGCGCCGCAGGTGTTCGAGGACGGCGGTCAGCGGCGCGACTTCATCCATGTGCATGATGTGGCCGCCGCCAATGCGGTGGCACTGGAGGCTGTGGGGCAACGGGGGGCGGGGAGCTTCGCCGCGTACAACACGGGGAGCGGTGAGCCGCACACGATCGGCGAGATGGCGTCGGCGCTGGCCTCGGCGCACGGCGGTCCGGCGCCGGAGATCACCGGTGAGTACCGCCTCGGTGACGTACGCCATGTGACGGCGGACTCGCGGCGGTTGCGCGAGGAGCTGGGCTGGCGGCCGGAGGTGGGGTTCGCCGAGGGGATGAAGGACTTCGCGGGCGCGGCGTTGAGGGGCGCGCCGGGTCCGTCCGGAGGCTCAGGCAGGGCGGCAACGGGCTCTCGCTCCCCGAACGCGCTCAGCCTGCCGCCGGGAGCCTGACCTCGAAGCGGCAGCCGCCCGTGACGTCATGGACCTCTGCTCGGCCCTTGTGCGCTTCCACGATGCCGCGCACGATGGCCAGTCCGAGCCCTGCACCCGCCGGAGGCGTACGGGCGTGGCTGCCCCGCCGGCCCATCGAAAACCCTCGGCAGATCCTCCTCGGGAATGCCCCCACAGCCATCGGTCACCGACAGCACCACGCCGTGGTCGTCCCGTTGGGCTGTCACCGCGACCGTGTCATCGGGCGGGGTGCGGCGGATCGCGTTGACGAGGAGGTTGCCCAGGACCCGGCTCATCTCCTTGCTGTCGACCTCCACCGGCACCGCGTCGACTCGGTCTCCGACCAGTCGCACCCCGTGCTCCTGTGCCAGCGGGTCCGCGCCGGCGAGAGCGTCACCGACCAGGTCGTGGACGGAGATGCAGGTGGGGGCCAGAGTGAGCGATCCGGCGTGGATCCGGGAGAGTTCGAAGAGGTCGCCGACCATCTCGTTCATCCGTCCCACCTCAGTGCGTATCTGCCGCAGACAGCGGCCGGAGTCGGCGGCCATGGCGTCTTCCAACGCCTCCGACATGGCCCGCAGCCCCGCGAGCGGGGTCCGCAGATCGTGCGAGATCCAGGCAACGAGCTCACGACGCGATGCCTCCAGGGCGCGTTCCCGCTCGCGGGAACCGTCGAGCTTGGCACTGGTGGCGGCCAACTCTCTCGCCAGTGAGGTGAATTCGGCACTGGCCTGCTCCTCGGGTGCGGAAAACGTGCCGCCGTCGCCGAACGAACGGGCCGCTAGGGTCAGCTCCCGGCTCCTCGCCGCGACCCAACGTCCCAGCATCATCGCGGTGATGAGGGACACCGCCGCGGCCATGCCGACGACGGTCGTGACCACGGTCAGGTCGTGCGGCGACAGGAACATCGCCCAGGCGACCGCGAGTGTCCCGGCCAGCATCGCGGTCACGGCGACGGCCGCGACGACGGTCACCGCCACGACGAGCGAACGGTGCCGCAAGAGCCGCAGACCAGGTGCGCCGAGGAGTCCGGCCGCCGCCGCGCCCAGAAACGCGAGGAGCGCGATGAGAAGAATGTCGGTCATACGGGCGCTGCCCCGGCGGCCTGGCCGGTGACTGGGGCGGTCGCGGCGCCGGACGGTGCGTCGGGGTCCGCACCCGACACCAGCCGGTAGCCCACGCCCCACACCGTCTGGATCAGCCAAGGGCGGGCCGGGTCCGTCTCGACCTTGCCGCGCAGCCGCCGGACGTGGACCGTGACTGTCGACAGGTCCCCGAAGTCCCAGCTCCAGACCTCCCGCATCAGCTCCTCCCGGGTGAAAACGCGCCCCGGGTGGTGCAGCAGAAAGGCGAGAAGGTCGAACTCCCTCAGAGTGAGGGCGATTTCATGGCCCTCGCGGGTCGCGCGCCGGGCCACGGCGTCGAGCCGGAGCCCAGCGCCCTCCAGCGGGGCCGGGGTGGCGTCCGCTGAGGGTGCCGGCAGTCGGCTCCGGCGCAGCACGGAGTCGACGCGCAGCACCAGCTCGCGCGGGCTGAACGGCTTGGTGACGTAGTCGTCCGCGTCGGTTTCCAGACCCAGGATGCGGTCGTCCTCGTCCCCGCGCGCCGTCAGCATGATGACCGGAACGGGGCCGTGTGCCCGCATCCGGCGGCAGACCTCGAATCCGTCCATGCCGGGCAGCATCAGATCGAGGACCACCTGGTCCGGCCGATGTCCGGCGAAGCACTCCAGGGCCGCCGGGCCGTCGCCGACGTGCCGTACCTCGTAACGGCCTCGCCCGCGATTGTCAGCGGCGTCGCGGCGTCTGGGACCTCCGCCTCCAGCGTTGTCGTCAGTCGCCGACGCTCCTTCCCCAAGCTCTCAGCTGCGTTCCAGCAGGGGAGGCCCCATCCGACTCCCTCCTCCGCCTTGGATTCGAAGGCGCCAGACGCCGCTCCTTCTCCCACTGCCAATCGTGGGCGAGGCCGTAACCCGCCCGGTCCAGATACCGACGACGACCTCGGCGACCGTCGGGTCGTCGTCCACGACGAGGACGTGGCCGCGCGGGGTGCCGGCGGCGGGGCCGGAATCCGGGGTGTCCGGGATGTTCTCCATGCGACCACCCTGGCACCCCGCTGCCGGGCGGCGGTCCCCCGAAGGGTCGACGTCCGTCTTTCGTAAGAACTCATAGCCCGAAATGCCGGGTTCTGCTCCGTAGTGTGAGCGAGGTGACAGACACCTCACCCACCGACTCCCCCCGCGCCGATGTGGTTCTGCCCTGTCTGGACGAGGCGGCGGCACTGCCCCGGGTGCTGGCAGGTATCCCAGCCGGCTGGCGCGCGATCGTTGTCGACAACGGATCCACCGACGGCTCGGCGGACCTGGCCCGTTCCCTCGGGGCAACCGTCGTGCACGAGCCGCGGCGTGGCTTCGGCGCCGCGTGCCATGCCGGGCTACTCGCCGCCCAGGCCGACTTCGTATGCTTTTGCGACTGTGACGGCTCCCTCGATCCCGGGCTGCTGCCCGGTTTCGTAAGGCGGATCGCCGATGGCGAGGCCGATCTGCTGCTGGGGCGGCGCCGTCCCGAAGGCCGTGGCGCCTGGCCGCTGCACGCCCGTGCGGGGAATCTGGCCCTGGCCCGGATGCTGTACCGGCGGACGGGGCTGCGGTTGCGGGACCTCGGCCCGATGCGGGCCGCTCGTCGTGCGGACCTGCTGGCGCTGGATCTCACCGACCGGCGCAGTGGCTATCCGCTGCAGATGGTGGTGCACGCTTCGGATGCCGGGCTGCGGGTCGCCGAGACGGATGTGCCGTATCTGCCACGTACCGGAAAGTCCAAGGTCACCGGCACCTGGCGGGGAACGTGGCACGCGGTACGCGACATGCGGGCGGTCCTGAGCCGGCCACCGCTGAGGAATACGGCCCGGACGGCACGGCCGGGGGTATCCCGATGAGCGCAACGGCCCGCACCGGCGACACGCCCAGCCCCTTCACGCTCTTTGGCCCCACCGCTCTCCTCGTGATCGCCAAGGAACCACTGCCCGGCCTGGTCAAGACCCGTCTCACCCCGCCCTTCACCCCCGCCGAGGCCGCGCAGCTCGCCGAAGCGGCGCTCTGTGACACGCTGCGTACCCTCCTCGCCCTCCCCGCCCGGCGGCGTGTTCTCGTGCTCGACGGGCGGCCCGGGCCCTGGCTGCCGGACGGCATCGAGGTGGTCGCGCAGAGCTCCGGCCGGCTCGACGAGCGGCTCGCGGCGGCGTTCGCCGGCTGTACCGGGCCGGCGCTGCTCATCGGCATGGACACTCCTCAGATCACCCCGGCGCATCTGGCGCCGGCGCTCGCACCGGACGCCTGGGACGGTTGCGACGCCTGGTTCGGTCCTGCCGACGACGGCGGCTTCTGGGCACTCGGCCTGGCCGTCCCCGACCCCGGTCTCCTGCGGGGCGTACCCATGTCCGTACCGCAGACCGGCGCAGTCCAGCGGCGGCGGCTCGTCGAGGCGGGACTCACCGTGCGGGATCTCCCCCCGTTGCGGGACGTGGACAGCGCGGCGGACGCCGCACACGTCGCCGCCGCCGCACCGGGCGGGCGGTTCGCCACGACCCTCGCCCGGCTGACCGGGGCGGTGACCCGGTGAGCGGTACGGCCGCAGACCACGTGGTGAGGAGGCCGGCGCCACCGGACCTCACCCCGTGGAGCGCCGACCCGTACGCCAACGCCCTGCGCAACGGCCACGGTCCGCTCTTCCTGCGTCGTACCGACGGCTGGCTGCTTCCCCTGGATGTCGAACGCTGGTGCGCGGCCGCCGACAGCGCCGACCTGTCGGCGCTGCGCCGCTGCGAAGGACCGGTCCTCGACATCGGGTGCGGCCCCGGGCGCCTCGTCGCGGAACTGGCCGGGCGGGGTCATCGGGCGCTCGGCATCGACGTCAGCGAGGCGGCTGTCGCGCACACGCTGCGGATCGGTGGCCCGGCGCTGCGCCGTTCCGTCTTCGACCCGCTGCCCGGCGAGGGCCGTTGGGGCTCCGTCCTGCTCATCGACGGCAACGTCGGCATCGGCGGCGACCCGCACGCCCTGCTGATGCGCACCGCGGAACTGCTCGCCCCCGGCGGACTGCTCATCGCGGAGACCGCGCCGCTCGACATCGACGAACGGGTCCGAGTACGGCTGGTCGACGGACACCTCGCGCCGAAGCCGGGCGGTGCGCCGGACCGGACCGGTCCCGGGGACGTACACTTCCCCTGGGCCCGGATCGGCGCCGCCGCGCTGCTCCGGTACGCACAGCCGCAGGGCTGGCAGCTCCGCGATCAGTGGACGGCGGACGGCCGCGACTTCCTCGCCCTGCGCCGCAGCCGGAGGGTCCGGACGGTGAGCCAGAGCGCCGACACGGCGAACAGCGCAGCCGTGATCAGCAGCCAGTTGCCCAGGAAGACATCGACGGACAGCCCGCTCGCCGCCTTGTAATGGGTTACCTGTCGGGCGATCAGGGGATACCACATCAGCAGCAACAGCCCGGAGAGAAGGCCGGGCACCCGTACGAAGTTGACCAGGCCCGAGCGCGGTCCCAGCACCGTGCGCACGGCCCGGTCCGCCGTCGCGTACACCGGCAGCAGCACCAGATCGTGCACCAGCGCCGAGCCGATGAACCACACCGCGACCGCGAACGTGTCCCCCGCCAGCAGCCGTACGCCCGCATACCCGGCGAGCGCGAAGGTGACGACCAGCAGAATGAGATGCAGCGGCCCTTCTCCGTACCAGCGTCTGAAGACCGCCGTCGGCCTCAGCCCGCCCGTCCGTACCTCGTTCCTTGCCGTCACAGTTCGCCGGTTCCGTCCCATCACAGTTCTCCGAACGTCAGCCGGGTCACCCATTTGGTGTTGAGCACACCGGGCGCGGCCGGAACGATGACCCGCGCCGGATAACCGTGGTCCGGCGACAGCGGCTCACCGTTGACCTCCAGCGCCAGCAACGAGCGGGGGTCGCGCACCTGGTTGTCACGGAGTGCCGCCTTACGGAAGGGCCCGATGCGCTGAACGGACTCCACCAGAACCCCCGGCGGCCGATCCGGGTACCCGGCGAGCGCTGCCAGGTCCCGCAGCCGCACCCCGCGCCACCACTGGTCCGAGGTCGACCAGCCCTCCACGCACGCGATCGGCAGGGCCGAGCTGTACTGGGTCATGGCGAGGAGCTGTTCCCTGGTGAAGGAGCGTTCCCCGGCCGGGCCGCTGACGGTGAGCCGCCATCGTTCGCCCGTGTCGGCGGGGGTGACCCAGACGGACGCGGCCGTCTTGTTGATCTGGAAGCCGTTGGGTCCGGGCCCCGGATCGGCGACCCCGCGCGGGGTGAGGAGCGCGGTGGGCCGCAGCACGTCGAAGCTCCGGCCCAGCGAGGTGACCAGCAGGAGCAGCGATCCGGCACCCACCACGGCGAAGGCACCGCGCCGGGAGATGGTCGGCGCGTCGGGGGCCGGTGACGCCAACTCGTCCCGTTCCTTTCCGGGTTCCCTGTTGCGCAGGACCCGTACGGTCCGTGGCAGCTTCAGCGCGACATGGGTGATGAACCCGGCGAAGAACAGCCACGCCCCGTAGAAGTGCAACGGGTAGAACGAACCCGGAAACACGTACTCCAATTGAATGTTGAGCAGGCCGGTGATGAACTCGAACAACGCGCCGCCGACAAGCAGCACCAGCGACAGCCGTTCCAGCGCGTGCCCCACCGAGCGGGCGGGCGGCAGCGCGAAGAGCTTCGGGATCACCGACCACAGCTTCGCCAGCAGAACCGGTACGAGGATGATGCCGCCCGTGACGTGCAGCCCCTGCGTCAGCCGGTACAGCCAGTGCGGGCCGGTCGGCCAGGAGAAGAGATAGAACCCCAGCAGCCCCTTGTCCGGTGTCTTGTCGTTGACCGCTGCCAGATCCGGGTTGTACGCGGCGTACGACAGCAGCCCCGTCACGAACAGCAACGTCATCCCGACGAGCAGAACCAGACCGAGGACCGCCGTGAACCGGACGCCGCGCACCGGACTGCGCCAGAACCCGGGCGAGGAAGGCAGCCGCTCCGAGACCTGAAACCGTTCGAGGAACGCCGCTGCCCGCCCGGAGATCGCACCGGGCTCGGGACCGGACGCGTCCGACGGGTCATGCCCCGCCCGGCCGGAGCCGAACGGGAAGCGGAACGCTCTGTTGTGATGCTTGTCGCCCATGTCCCGAAGCTAAGGCCGGAGCAATGGGCCCGCCCGCCCGCGACTCCTGACGAAACTCTGACATCACTCCCCGCTACGGCCAACCGGACCAAGATCTGACGGTTTGATGACGCGGCCCGGTGGCACCGCCGGTAACCGCTCCGTCCTGCATAGCGTGCCAGCGTGAAGACCGAGGAACACATCACCGGCAACCACCCCGCCGGGCGGCGCACCACCATCGACGGCATCGGTCGTCGCCGCGATCTGATCGCCGCCGCCGCAGGTGTCCTATTGATCACCGTCGCGGTGTTTGTCGGCCGCTGGATCGAGGACACGGACGGCACCCTCTTCGTCCACTGGCCGCCTCTGCTGGCGTCCTGGGACCCGCACCTCGGCCCGGGCACCCCCGCCGCGCTCGCCGTCGCGGCAGCCGTCGTGGCCTATGGCCCGCCCCTCGCCGACCGGCTGCCCTGGCACGGTGTCCTCACCACCGCCTGGGCCGCCTCCCTTGCTTGGATCCTCTCCCTGGCACTGATCGACGGCTGGGACCGGGGCATCGCCGAACGGCTCACCACGAAACACGAATACCTTCGGGCCATCGCCCGGTTCGACGACATCGGCGCCGCCCTGCGCGGCTTCAACGACCACATCCTCATCGGCCCCCCGGGTAACTGGCCCACCCACGTCGCCGGCCATCCGCCCGGCGCCACGCTCACGTTCGTCGTGCTGGACCGCATCGGACTCGGCGGCGGCGCCTGGGCCGGGGTGTGGTGCATCGTGCTCGGCAGCTCCATGACGATCGCGGTCCTGGCCACGGTGCGTGCCCTGGCGGACGAACGCCTCGCCCGCCGGGCCGCCCCCTTCCTGATCCTCGCCCCGATGGCCGTGTGGACGGGCGCCTCGGCGGACGGTTACTTCGCCGCGGTCGCCGCCTGGTCCATCGCCCTTCTCGCCCTGGCCGCGACCCGCTCAACCCGCCTCCCCGCAACGGCCGCCCTCGCCTCCGGCCTGCTCTACGGCCTGACCTGCTACCTCAGTTACGGACTGACACTCATCGCGGTCCTCCTTCTCGCCGTGCTCGTACTCCCCCGCACCGCCCGCCCCCTGCCCCCCTTCCTGCTCGGCGCGCTCCTCGTCCCCCTCGCTTTCACAGTGGCGGGCTACAACTGGTGGGAGGCCTACCACCTGCTCGTCACGCGCTACTACCAAGGAGCAGGCGGCATCCGGCCCTACTCCTACTGGATCTGGGCCAACCTCGCCTGCACCACCATCGCCTCCGGCCTCGCCACCCTCGCCGGCCTCCGCCGTGCCACCGCAGGAACCCCTACCTCCCTGCACGCCCTGCGCACCCACACCACCACCCCACGCCAACGACTCGCCCTCCTCACCCTCACAGCCCTCCTCGTCCTCCTCGTCGCCGACGTCTCCGGCATGAGCAAGGCCGAGACAGAACGCATCTGGCAACCGTTCATCCTCTGGCTGCTCCCCGCAACCGCACTGCTTCCCCCGCACACCCGCCGCAGCTGGCTCACCGCTCAAGCCAGCCTCCCCCTCCTCGTCAACCACCTGCTCTGGACCGGCTGGTGAGCATCGGAAAACGTGTGCGCCTTCCCTGTACACGGACCTGCAGTTCAGGCCGCCGCCGCAGGATGCGCCGTCTCGTACGGCACTCGGGGGAGCTCGGGCCGGATCACCGTCCAAAGTCCCTCGAACGCGCCGAAGGCGATGTCCCGAACGAAGCCACCGGGCACACGTCGGCCCCGGGCACAGATGCAGGACATCTCATACCCAGGGCCGCAGGCCGGTCAGCAGCCGCATTCAGGCTCCGGCCGCAGCGAGGACACCGCCCGGTCGGACTCGCCGGTGAGGTTGCCGGCCTCACCGGGCTCCACAAGCCGCCATTCACCGCCGAAGTTCTTATTCTGGTACAGGCACCAGTCGTGGCTGGTGCTGTTGAAGACACTGCGCGCTCTGTCATTGAACCTCACGGTGCGGAGGTCGGAGACGGCGTCGTGGGTGGAGAACGTCGCGCCTTGGCCCACATGCCCCCCGTACAGGCACATGTGCTCGTCACTGCATGCGTAGGCAGCGGCTGCTGCCGGGGAGACCAGCGCGGCGGACATGGCCGCTCCCATCGCCGCGACCGTCGCTACCACTCCGCCGCATGTGCTGACCCTGGGCATCGGAGCACGCTCCTTTCGTTCCGGGAATGAGGCATCGGTGAACACCGCCCGGCCGACCCCGGAGAGCGGGATCGGCGCTCGGCCTGCCGCGCCGCGCTCGCCCGACCAGAGACGGTGACGCCCTTTCGCGCCGGACTCTAAGCTTGACTCTGTCGGGGATCTTGGAGTTTCCCGGTGCGGCCGTATGGTCAACGGGCAAGCTCGGGTCGTTCCGATGACCGTTATAGCTGTCGAGGTGTCCGTTGTCCCTGTGTCCCCGTTCCGGTGAGCAAGTTCCGCCTCTGACTGCGCGGGTCGCGCGGGCGAGTAACCCGGACGGCACGACGGCGATATGGGTGCGTGACCAGCTGGATGGCCTGTGGTGCGACGAGGACTTCGCGGACTGGTACCCACGCGACGGGCGTCCAGGCCTCTCGCCCGCCCAACTGGCCACCGTCTGTGTGCTGCAGTTCCTGCTTGGTCTGTCGGATCGGCAGGCCGCCGAGGCGGTCCGCTGCCGCATCGACTTCAAGTACGCCATGGCCATGGAGCTGGTCGACCCCGGCTTCCACCACAGCGTGCTGGGCGACTTCCGCGACCGTCTCGCCGAAGACGATCGTGCTGACCGCCTCCTCGATCTCGCTCTGGCCCGCCTCAAGGAGTCCGGCCTGGTGCGCGAACGCACCACACAACGCACCGACTCCACTCATGTCCTGGCTGCGGTACGCGACCTGACCCGCCTGGAGCTGATCACAGAGGCGGTACGCGCCGCACTGGAAGAAGTCGCCGGCACCTCCCCCCATCTGCTGGACGAGCTGGTCGACGAGGACTGGGGGCGCCGCTACGGCCGA
>NZ_JBEYTM010000054.1:0-55842 GCF_040643055.1 Streptomyces sp. NPDC047515 | reverse complement strand
GTGCTGCACTACGCCAACTTCAGCGGCCTGCGTCAGTACCTCGGTGGTGGGCGCAGCGTGTCGGACCTGCGCGAGATGCCCTTTGTGGAAGCGCTTGGTGCTGTGGAGGACTTGGCCGGGGAGTTCCGGGTCGCTACGGGAAGGGCCGTCCATGAGGACCTTCCGGTCGGCTCCGGTGCCGCGGGCACGGTGGGGGGCTTCCACGACTTCTTCGAGCGGGTGAGCAGCGCACGCTTCCGGACGCTCTTCGATGTGCCGATGGGCCGGCCTGTTGAGGGTCTGTTCGCTGATGCGGCCGCTGTCGCGGGTGCGCTGAGCCCGGACGGGCGCGATTGGCTGTATCACACGGCGGTTGCGTTCGGTGAACGTGGCTTCGGTGGCCCCACTGGGCCGCACGTGCCCTGGCTGGCGCCTGTCCGGCTGGTCCAGGTCCTGCACTGGGCCGATATCCGGGCCGGAGGTCCGTTCGGGAGTGGGCGGACGCTGTTGCGGCTGCGTGGCATGGAGCCCGAGGCCGCCGTCAGGCATCTGACCGATCTCGCCCGGCGGTTCGAGCAGGACGAGCAGTTCGCACCGGAGAGGGCACAGGGCCAGACGGTCTGGTCGGAGCCGGGGCAGCGCCCTGACCCGTCCAGGGTGCTGGACGACCTCGAAGCGTGGGTGTCCCGCATGATGGACATCAGCGACGTGGCATACCATCAGCTTCGTGAATTTGGCGTGACGCCGGTTCAGATGATGGGCTACCTGCGCACCATCAGCATGGAGCCCGTGGACCTCGACGTCCCGGGGCTCGGCGCCGACGTCGTGCCGCTCCACCGGGTCGGCACCGCCGACCTGGTGGATCTGGTCCACCTCGTACTCGCCCTGCGACGCCTGCCTGACGGCGAGATGCGGGCGGCGGCAGAGGGCGCCGGGCTTGCGCCGTCCATGGGACCGTTCCTGCTCCGGCTGGCCAACATCCTGCGGCTGGGGCCGGGGCAGTTCCCCCTCCTGCGGGTGGTGCGTGGGCCCTTGCTGAACAGCCTGCGCGGCGGACAGAGGCCGCAGACCTGGCTGGAGGACGTTCTCCTGCCGTTCCTGGCGGACCAGGGCATCGATACCGAGGCCTTGCGCGCAGGATCCGAGCCTGAGGCGCGGCTCGTGCGGATGCTGTTGGAGCGGCTCGACGGGCTGGGGCTGAACATCGACGAACTGCCGTATCTGGGCGAGGGTGTGCTGTCCGGGCCGACGAGCAATATCGTCGCACCGGACGCCTACGGCAATCTCATTCCGAGCCAGCGGCGTCTGACGTGGCGGTCCTCCTTTTACAGTGAGGCCCCTGACGGCGAGTTCGTGCGTACCTGGCGGGCCGGGCAGCTGGGGGTGTTGCCGGAACGGTATGACGCGCTGGTGGAGCAGTCGTGGTTCGACGCGTACTGGCTCCGACAGCTGGGGGCGAGCCTCGGGGTGGGCGAGGACCTGACGGAACTCGTCGAGCTCGCCGAACGGTTGCAGGCCATGCCGTGGGGTCTCGTGGAACTCGTGGGCACCTACACCGAGACGCCACCGCGGGAACTTGTGAACACGGCGCTGCGCGAGACCGAGCAGGTGCAGGGCTGGCTGGGTTCTGGTGTGCTGCGGTGGCCGCCGGTCTTGGGCACGGACGACGAGTCCGTCATCCGCCGGCGACTCCACGCCCGGGCCTCGGAGGCGGTGGGCCGGGAGATGTTGGCTTCCGGACGCGGTGCAGCTGAACGACTGGCCGTGCAGCTGTCGCGGGAAGCCCGCGACAACGGTGAGCAGTGGATCGGCACGGAGGAACAGCGGCGGGCCCGCACACCGGGCGGCGCCGACCGGTTCCTGAATTCGGGCTCGGGCTCGGGATCGGGATCTGCGTCGGGATCGGGGGCGGGATCGGGCTCGGGGCCGGCCTACGATTCGGACTCGGACTCGGGCTCGGAATCTGCGTCGGGGTCGGGCTCGTCCGACGATGCCGAGGTGGTCTGGGAGAACGCCTACCTCCTCGGCATGAACAACGAAGTGGCGCGGGAATTCGCCGAGTACCCGTTGCCGGTCGGTGTGGACGTTGCCGCAGTGATGGAGTTGGCGCGCGACTGGCGGCTCGATGCGGAGCAGGCCGCGGTGCTGGTGGCGCATGTTCGGGAGCTGGGGCGCTTCCCCGCCGAGGTCGTCGACCTGACCCAGGTCTTGGGGGTTGGGCCCAACCAGGTCTTCGCGCTGGCGGGACGGTTGGGTGTGGAGCCGGAGCATCTGGTGACGGTGTCGGACGAGCTGTCGGGGCTGGACCGTGTCCCGCCGGCGGAGCAGGCATCGCGCGGCGCAGACGCGCTGCGCCAGTACCTGGAGGAGGCGGGATTCCGCGCGCAGGACCTTGGATGGTTCGCGGGATCCGGGGTGCAGCTGCGCCGGGAGGACCTCCGCGGTTTCCGGCGTTTCGTGCTGGAGAACAGGTTCACGTTGGAGGGGCTGCGGTCCGGTGCGGTGGATGCCGATGGGTTGGTCAGGAGGTGGCTGGACGAACGGAGCGGGGTGGTCGTGGTGGCGGAGTCGCCGTCGCTCTCGCGGTCGGAACCGAGCGGTTCACCGCAGGTCCTGGGCACCCCGGCCTACGATTCGGACTCGGACTCGGGCTCGGAATCTGCGTCGGGGTCGGGCTCGTCCGACGATGCCGAGGTGGTCTGGGAGAACGCCTACCTCCTCGGCATGAACAACGAAGTGGCGCGGGAATTCGCCGAGTACCCGTTGCCGGTCGGTGTGGACGTTGCCGCAGTGATGGAGTTGGCGCGCGACTGGCGGCTCGATGCGGAGCAGGCCGCGGTGCTGGTGGCGCATGTTCGGGAGCTGGGGCGCTTCCCCGCCGAGGTCGTCGACCTGACCGAGGTCTTGGGGGTTGGGCCCAACCAGGTCTTCGCGCTGGCGGGACGGTTGGGTGTGGAGCCGGAGCATCTGGTGACGGTGTCGGACGAGCTGTCGGGGCTGGACCGTGTCCCGCCGGCGGAGCAGGCATCGCGCGGCGCAGACGCGCTGCGCCAGTACCTGGAGGAGGCGGGATTCCGCGCGCAGGACCTTGGATGGTTCGCGGGATCCGGGGTGCAGCTGCGCCGGGAGGACCTCCGCGGTTTCCGGCGTTTCGTGCTGGAGAACAGGTTCACGTTGGAGGGGCTGCGGTCCGGTGCGGTGGATGCCGGTGTGCTGGTCAGTGGGTGGCTGGAGGCGCGGAGAGGGGCAGCCGCTGCGGCGGGTGTGGCGTTTGGGGAGCACCGGGCGCGGGCTGAGGCCCTGGTGTCCGACGCGGGCAGGGCGCCGACGCTGAGGGCGGCCGCGCAGCGGCTGGGCGTGGATGCCGCGGACCTGGCGTTGTTGTTCCCGCAGGACATTGCCACGCTGTATGGGGAGCGCGGAAGGGGGGGCCGGCAGCACGACGTGGATTGGGAGGTGCCGGAGGGCTGGGTCGAGTCCATGAATACGCAGTTCGATGTGCTCGGGCTGCGTACCGCTGACGACTGGGCGGCTTTCGCCGGTCTGGTCGAGGCCTGCCCGGAGCTCTTCGCCACCGGATCGGGGCAGGGGCAGGAGGCTTCGGGGTCGCAGACTGTGCCCGACCTGGGCCTTGGTTCGGCCCGCTACCGGCTGCTCGATCAGTTCCTGAGGAACTTCCTCCAGCACGACCTGGCGGCGCTGCGTCGCGAGCCCGTGTGGGCCGAGGCGATGAACCGCATCTTCGCGGAGATGGCGGAGCTGCCCGGGCTGCGCAGCGACCCGCGCGCACTCCAGGACCTCAGCAGGCGCCTCGTCGCGGAGCTGGTGGCCGGCAACGTGCAGCCGGGGCTCCGTGAATGGGTGGATCGGAGGGACGGACGCACCGTACTGCGCTGGTTGGGCTACGAACTCGCGGGCCGGCCGTTGGGGCCGGTGGTGCGCGCGTGGGCGCAGGAGTATGCCGATCGTCAGGGTGCCCCCGACGGCTCCGGGCCAAACACGCACATCGCCCCCCACGTACGGGCCGCGCTGGACGAGACATCGCCGGACTACTCGGAACATGACGCCGAGGCCGGGCCGCTCCCGTCCCATGCGTCGATGCAGCCTGCACCACTGTCGGAGTCGGGCTCGTCCGTCGACGCCAAGGTGGTCTGGGATAACGCCGTCTTCCTCGGCGTGGACCGCGAAGTGGCGACGGTTTTCGCCGAGCGCTCGTTGCCGGTCGGTGTGGACGTCATCGAAGTGATGGGGTGGGCGCACCATTGGGGGCTCGATGCGGAGCAGGCCGCGGTGCTGGTGGCGCACGTTCGGGAGCTGGGGTGCTTCCCCGCCGAGGTCGTCGGCCTGACGCAGGCGTTGCGCGTTGGCCCCAACCAGGTCTTCGAGCTGGCGGGGCTGCTGGATGTGTCGCCGGAGCATCTGGTGATGGTGCCGGGCGCGCTGCTGGGGCTGGACCGTGTCCCGCCGGCGGAGCAGGCATCGCGCGGCGCAGACGCGCTGCGCCAGTACCTGGAGGAGGCGGGATTCCGCGCGCAGGACCTTGGATGGTTCGCGGGATCCGGGCTGCAGCTGCGCCCGCAGGACCTCCTCGGTTTCCGGCGTTTCGTGCTGGAGAACACGTTCGCGTTGGAGGGGCTGCGGTCCGGTGCGGTGGATGCCCGTGTGCTGGTCAGGGGGTGGCTGGAGGCGCGGAGAGGGGCAGCCGCTGCGGCGGGTGTGGCGTTTGGGGAGCACCGGGCGCGGGCTGAGGCCCTGGTGTCCGACGCGGGCAGGGCGCCGACGCTGAGGGCGGCCGCGCAGCGGCTGGGCGTGGATGCCGCGCACCTGGCGTTGTTGTTCCCGCAGGACATTGCCGCGCTGTATCAGGAGCGTCGCGGGGCGGGCCGGCAGGACGACGTGGATTGGGAGGTGCCGGAAGGCTGGGTCGAGTCCATGAGGTTGCAGTTCGATGTGCTCGGGCTGCGTACCGCTGAGGACTGGGCGGCTTTCCCCCGTGTGATCGAGGCCTGCCCGGAGCTCTTCGCCACCGGGTCGTGGCAGGGGCAGGGGCAGGGGCAGGAGGCTTCGGGTTCGCAGACTGTGCCCGATCTGGGCCTTGGTTCGGCCCGTTACCGGCCGCTCAATCAGTTCCTGAGGAACTTCCGGCTCAACCTGGCGGCGCTGCGCGACTGGCCTGTGTGGGTCGAGGCGATGAACCGCATCTTCGCGGAGATGGCGGAGCTGCCCGGGCTGCGCAGCGACCCGCGCGCACTCCAAGACCTCAGCGACCACCTCCTCGCGGAGGTGTACGACAACGTGCGGCCGGAGCTGCGTGAATGGCTGGATCGCCAGGACCGGTACGCCGAAAGCCGCTGGTTGGGCTATGAGATCGCGGTCCGGCCGTTGGGGCCGGTGGTGCGCGAGTGGGCGCAGGCGTATGCCGATCGTCAGGGTGTCCCTGATGACTCCGAGCCGTACACGGACAGCGCGCCCCGCGTACGGGCCGCGCTGGACGGGCTGCCGGGCTACGCGGACGACGTGGCGCCGCCGGAGTACTCGGGTCAGGTGTCCGTGGCAGGGGCCGGCGACTCCCCGTCGGCCCTGTCCCAGCACGTACCGGACGGGTCGGCAGGGGACATGGAGGTCGAGCAGGTGCTGGGCGGGTTGGCGGGGGACGCGGGGGTCCAGCACCTGCCGGACACCGTGGCTGCGGACCTGCTCGTGCTGGACGTGGAGCACTGGTCGCTGCGTCCTGACTTGCTGGGTGACGAGGGTGGGGCGGTGGAAGCGTTCCGTGTTGCCTTTGGTCTGCCGGATGGTGAGGTCACTGTGGCGCTGTTGCGGGATGTGGCCCGGGTGGCGGGCGCGGACACGCCTGAGGACCGTGCCTGGCTCTTCCGTTTCGCTTCCGATCCGGCTGTTGCGGGGCCTGGTGATCTGCGTGAGCAGTCGTGGACGGGGCACTGGCTGGCTCCGGCGCAGCTCCTTGTGGTGCTGGACTACGCCGCCAACCCCGGCGGCCTGCGTGACTACCTCGGTGGCGGGCGCCGCGTGTCGGACTTGCGTGAGATGGGCTTCGAGAACGCGCTGGGTGCTCTGGACGACTTGGCCGGGGAGTTCGAGAACTCCATGGAAAGGGCCGTCCATGAGGACCTTCCGGTCGGCTCCGGCGCCGAGGAAACGGTGGAGGGCTTCCACCGCTTCTTCGAGCGTCTGAGCAGCGCACGCTTCCGGGCGGTCTTCGACGTGCCGATGGGCCGGCCCGTTGAGGGTCTGTTCGCTGATGCGGCCGCTGTCGTGGGTGCGCTGACCCCGGGCGGGCGCGATTGGCTGTATCGCACGGCTGTCGCGTTCGGTGAGCTCGGCTTCGGCGGCCCCACCGGGCCGCACGTGCGCTGGCTGGCGCCTGTCCGGCTGGTCCAGGTCCTGCACTGGGCCGATACCCGGGCCGGAGGGCCGATCGGGAGCGGGCGGACGCTGTCGCGGCTGCGTGGCATGGAGCCCGAGGCCGCCGTCAGGCATCTGACCGACCTCGCCGGACAGTTCGAGCAGGACGAGCAGTTCGCACAGGAGGGGGAACAGGGCGGGACGGTCTGGTCGGAGCCGGGGCAGCGCCCTGACCCGTCCAGGGTGCTGGACGACCTCGAAGCGTGGGTGTCCGGCCTGATGGACCTGAGCGACGTGGAATACCATCAGCTTCGCGAATTTGGTGTGACGCCGGTTCAGATGGTGGGCTACCTGCGTGCCATCAGCATGGAGCGGGTGGACCTCGACGTCCCGGGGCTCGGCGCCGACGGTGTGCCGCTCCATCAGGTCGGCACCGGCGACCTGATGGATCTGGTCAACCTCGTCATGGCCCTGGGACGCCTGCCTGAGGGTGAGATGCGGGCGGTGGCAGAGGCGGCCGGGCTTGCGCCGTCCATGGGACCGTTCCTGGTCCGGCTGGCCTACGCCCTGCGGCTGGAACAGGAGCAGTTCCCCCTCCTGCGGGTGGTGCGCGGGCCCTTGCTGAACGGCCTGCGCCGCGGGCAGGGGCCGCAGACCTGGTTGGAGGAGGTCCTCCGTCCGTTCCTGGAGGACCAGGGCATCAGTGTCGCTGCCTTGTACGACGGATCCGGGCCTGAGGCGCGGTTCGTGCGGGTGTTGTTGGAGCGGCTGCACGGGCTGGGGCTGAACATCGACGAACTGCCGGACCTGGGCGAGCGTGTGCTGGCCGGGCCGGTGACGAGCGGTGTCGTCGCACCGGGTGCCTACGGCGATCTCACTCCGGGCCAGCGTCGTGCGGTGTGGGGGTCCTTCGTTGACGGTCAGGCCCCTGACGGCGAGTTCGTGCGTACGTGGCGGGCCGAGCAGCTCGGTGTGTCGCTGGAACGGTATGACGCGCTGGTGGGGCAGTCGTGGTTCGACGCGTACTGGCTCCGGGAGCTGGGAGAGAGCCTCGGGGTGGGCGAGGACCTGAGGGAACTCGTCGAGCTCGCCGAACGGTTGCGGGCTATGCCGTGGGGTCTCGTGGAAATCGTCGGCACCTACATCCAGACGCCACCGCGGGAACTTGTGTACAGGGCGCTGCGCGAGACCGAGGACGTGCAGCGCATGCTGGGTTCTGGTGTGCTGCGGTGGCCGCCGGTCATAGGTACGGACGGTGAGTCCGTCCGCCGCCGGGAACTCCACGCCCAGGCCGTGGATGCGGTGGGCCGGGTGGGGCTGACTTCCGGACGCGCGGCCGCCGAACGACTGGCCGCGCAGCTGTCGCGGCAAGCCCGCGAGCGCGGCGAGCAGTGGATCGGCACGGAGGAACAGCGGCAGGCTCGCACATCGGGCGGCGCCGACCAGTTCCTCAATTCGGGCTCGGGGGCGGGCTCCGGCTCGGGATCTGCGTCGGGCTCCGGCTCGGGCTCGGGAACTGCGTCGGGCTCGTCCGTCGACGCCGAGGTGGTCTGGGATAACGCCGTCTTCCTCGGCATGGACCACGAAGTGGCGACGGTTTTCGCCGGGCATCCGTTGCCGGACGGTGTGGACGTCGCCAACGTGATGAGGTGGGCGCACCACTGGCTGCTCGATGCGGAGCAGGCCTTGACGCTGGTGGCGCACGTTCGGGAGCTGGGGCGCTTCCCTGCCCAGGTCATCGGCCTGACCCAGGCGTTGGGGGTTGGCCCCAACCAGGTCTTCGAGCTGGCGGGAGGGCTGGGTGCGCCGCCGGAGCATCTGGTGACGGTGTCGGACGAGCTGTCGGGGCTGGACCGTGTCCCGCCGGCGGAGCAGGTAGCGCGCGGCGTAGACGTGCTGCGCCAGCGCCTGGCGGAGGCGGGATTCCGCGCCCAGGACCTTGGATGGTTCGCGGGATCCGGGGTGCAGCTGCGCCGGGAGGACCTCCGCGGTTTCCGGCGTTTCGTGCTGGAGAACGGGTTCGCGTTGGAGGGGCTGCGGTCCGGTGCGGTGGATGCCCGTGTGCTGGTCAGGGGGTGGCTGGAGGCGCGGAGAGGGGCAGCCGCTGCGGCGGTTGTGGCGTTTGGGGAGCACCGGGCGCGGGCTGAGGCCCTGGTGTCCGACGCGGGCAGGGCGCCGACGCTGAGGGCGGCCGCGCAGCGGCTGGGCGTGGATGCCGCGCACCTGGCGTTGTTGTTCCCGCAGGACATTGCCACGCTGTATGGGGAGCGCTGGAGGGCGGGTCTGCAGGACAATGCGGGATGGGAGGTGCCGGAGGGCTGGGTCGAGTCCATGAGGTCGCAGTTCGATGCGCTCGGGCTGCGCACGGCTGAGGACTGGGCGGCTTTCGCCGGCCTGATCGAGGCTTGCCCGGACCTCTTTGCCACCGGGTCGAGGCCGGGGCAGGGTCAGGAGGGTTCGAGTTCGCAGGCTGTGCCCGATCCGGGCCTTGGTTCGGCCCGTTACCTGCCGCTCAACCAGTTCCTGAGACACATCTACATGTTCGACCTGGTGGAGCTGCGCCACAGGCCCGTGTGGGCCGGGGTGATGAACCGCCTCTTCGTGGAGATGGCGGAGTGGCCCGGGCTGCGCAGCGACCCACACGCACTCCGCGACCTCCGCAGGCGCCTCATCGCGGAGGCGGTGGCCGACAGCGTGCAGCCAGGGCCCCGGTTGGGTAGCCAGGACCGACGACGCACCGTAAGCCGCTGGTTGGGTTATGAGCTCGCGGCCCGGCCGTTGGGGCCGGTGGTGCGCGCGTGGGCGCAGGCGTATGCCGATCGTCAGGGTGTCCCTGATGGCTCCGGGCCGTACACGGACAGCGCGCCCCGTGTACGGGCCGCGCTGGACGGGCTGGAAAGGCTGCCTGACTACTCGGAACATGACGCCGAGGCCGGGCCGCTCCCGTCCCAGGCGTCGATGCAGCCTGCACCGCTGTCGGAGTCGCTGTCGGGATCGGGGTCGGAACCGAGTGATCCACCGCCGGCTTACCGGGCGCGCGTTGATGTTCCTGCTCCGGCGTTGGACTGGGCGGTCCGCGTGTGGGGGGTTTCGCGGGAGCAGGTCGAGGGGTTCAGTGTCGACGAGGTCGGGTCGCTGGAGGCGCTGCGGCAGCGGCTAAACGTTGGGCAGATGGAGAACCTGCTGAGTGTGGTGGCGGGGATGGGGGAGGTGCCGTCGGTCTCCGCGCTGGTGGATGTCGCGCGCGTCCTGGGGATCACAGACGTCATGGACCTGTACCGGGTGCTGGAGCGTTTTCCGGCCCGGATGGACGAGCTGTACTGGCTGGCCGGGCAGAGTGAGCTGGCCGATGTGTTCCTGCCGCTCAACGGCGCGGGGGCGCCGGAGCGTAACCGCGTGGTCGAGCAGGTCGCGAACCGTTTGCGTGACCTGGTACAGAACCGGCCGCAGCACGGGTCCGGGCCCACCGGCGGGACCGGCCTGTCCAGCGAGCCGGGTCAGGTGTTCGCCGCAGAGGCCGCCCCGGGTGGGTCGGCAGGGGACATGGAGGTCGAGCACGTGCCGGGCGGGTCGGCAGGGGACATGGAGGTCGAGCACGTGCCGGGCGGGTCGGCAGGGGACATGGAGGTCGAGCACGTGCCGGGCGGGTCGGCAGGGGACATGGAGGTCGAGCAGGTGCTGGGCGGGTTGGCAGGGGATGCGGCGGTTCAGCGCGTGCCGGACACCGTGGCTGCGGACCTGCTCGTGCTGGATGAGGTCCACTGGTCGCTGCGTCCTGACTTGCTGGGTGACGAGGGTGGGGCGGTGGAAGCGTTCCGTGTTGCTTTTGGTCTGCCGGATGGTGAGGTCACTGGGGCGTTGTTGCGGGATGTGGCCCGGGTGGCGGGCGCGGACACGCCTGAGGACCGTGCCTGGTTCTTCCGTTTCGCTTCCGATCCGGCTGTTGCGGGGCCTGGTGATCTGCGTGAGCAGTCGTGGACGGGGCACTGGCTGGCTCCGGCGCAGCTCCTTGTGGTGCTGGACTACGCCGCCAACCCCGGCGGCCTGCGTGACTACCTCGGTGGCGGGCGCCGCGTGTCGGACTTGCGTGAGATGGGCTTCGAGAACGCGCTGGGTGCTCTGGACGACTTGGTCGGGGAGTTCGAGAACTTCATGGAAAGGGCCGTTCATGTGGACCTTCCGGTCGGCTCCGGCGCCGAGGAAGCGGTGGAGGGCTTCCACGACTTCTTCGAGCGTCTGAGCAGCGCACGTTTCCGGACAGTCTTCGAGATGCCGGAGAACTTGCTCTTGGAGGAGTTGTTCGCCGATGCGGCGGCTGTTGCGGGTGTGCTGACCCCGGGCGGGCTGGAATTGCTGTATCGCACGGCCGTCGTGTTCGGTGAGCGCGGCTTCGGCGGTCCTGGGCCGCACGTGCGCTGGCTGGCGCCTGCCCGGCTGATCCAGGTCCTGCACTGGGCCGATACCCGGGCCGGAGGGCCGATCGGGAGCGGGCGGACGCTGTCGCGGCTGCGTGGCATGGAGCCCGAGGCCGTCGTCAGGCATCTGACCGACCTCGCCGGACAGTTCGAGCAGGACGAGCAGTTCGCACAGGAGGGGGAACAGGGCGGGACGGTCTGGTCGGAGCCGGGGCAGCGCCCTGACCCGTCCAGGGTGCTGGACGACCTCGAAGCGTGGGTGTTCGGCCTGATGGGCCTCGAAGCCGTTGCATACCGCGGGCTTCGTGAAGATGTGACGCCGGTTCAGATGATGGGCCACCTGCGTGCCGTCAGCATGGAGCGGGTGGACCTCGACGGCCCGGGGCTCGGCGCCGACAACGTGCCGATCCATCAGGTCGGCACCGCCGATCTGATGGATATAGCCCACATGGCAATCGTCCTGGAATGCCTGCCTGACGGCGAGATGCGGGCGGCTGCAGAGGGGGCTGGGCTTGCGCCGTCGATGGGACCGTTCCTGCTCCGGCTGGCCAACATCCTGCGGCTGGAACCGGGGCAGTTCCCCCTCCTGCGGGTGGTGCGCGGTCCCTTGCTGAACGGCCTGCGCCGCGGGCAGGGGCCGCAGACCTGGTTGGAGGAGGTCCTCCGTCCGTTCCTGGAGGACCAGGGCATCAGTGTCGCTGCCTTGTACGACGGATCCGGGCCTGAGGCGCGGTTCGTGCGGGTGTTGTTGGAGCGGCTGCACGGGCTGGGGCTGAACATCGACGAACTGCCGGGCCTGGGCGAGCGTGTGCTGGCCGGGCCGGTGACGAGCGGTGTCGTCGCACCGGGTGCCTACGGCGATCTCACTCCGGGCCAGCGTCGTGGGATGTGGGAGTCCTTCGTTGACGGTCAGGCCCCTGACGGCGAGTTCGTGCGCACGTGGCGGGCCGAGCAGCTCGGTGTGTCGCTGGAACGGTATGACGCGCTGGTGGGGCAGTCGTGGTTCGACGCGTACTGGCTCCGGGAGCTGGGAGAGAGCCTCGGGGTGGGCGAGGACCTGAGGGAACTCGTCGAGCTCGCCGAACGGTTGCAGGCCATGCCGTGGGGTCTCGTGGAAATTGTCGGCACCTATCCCGAGACGCCACCGCAGGAAGTGGTGTACAGGGTGCTGGGCGGGACCGAGCAGGTGCAGCGCATGCTGGGTTCTGGTGTGCTGCGGTGGCCGCCGGTCATGGGTACGGACGGTGAGTCCGTCCGCCGCCGGGAACTCCACGCCCAGGCCGTGGATGCGGTGGGCCGGGCGAGGTTGACTTCCGGACGCGGTGCCGCTGAACGACTGGCGGCGCAGCTGTCGCGGGAAGCCCGCGACAGTGGCGAGCAGTGGATCGGCACGGAGGAACAGCGACGGGCCCGCACACCGGGCGGCGCCGACCAGTTCCTGAATTCGGGATCGGGCTCGGGCTCGGGATCTGCGTCGGGCTCGGAATCTGCGTCGGGCTCGTCCGACGCCGCCGAGGTGGTCAGGTGGACCGCCTCCCGCCTCGGCATGGACAACGCAGTGGCGCGGGAATTCGCCGAGTTGCCGACGCGTGTGGATGTCGGCGCAGTGATGGAGTTGGCGCAAGGCTGGCGGTTCGATGTGGGGCAGGCCGCGACGCTGGTGGCGCACGTTCAGGTGCTGGGGCGCTTTCCCGCCGAGGTCGTCGGCCTGAGCGAGACCTTGGGGGTTGGCCCCAACCAGGTCTTCGAGCTGGCGCGACGGCTGGGTGTGTGGCCGGAGCATCTGGTGGTGGTGTCGGACGAGCTGTCGTGGCTGGGCAGTGTCCCGTCGGCGGAGCAGGTAGAGCGTGGCGCACACGCGCTGCGCCGGCGCCTGGTGGAGGCGGGATTCGTCCCGGAGGACCTTGGATGGTTCGCGGGATCCGGTTTGCAGCTGCGCCCGCAGGATCTTGTCGGCTTCCGGAGTTTCGTGCAGGAGAGCGGGTCCGCGTTGGATGATCTGCGGTCCGGTACGGCGGACGCCGGTGGGCTGGTCAGGGGGTGGCTGGAGGCACGGAGCAGGGCAGACTCGGAATCTGCGTCGGGCTCGTCCGACGCCGCCGAGGTGGTCAGGTGGACCGCCTCCCGCCTCGGCATGGACAACGCAGTGGCGCGGGAATTCGCCGAGTTGCCGACGCGTGTGGATGTCGGCGCAGTGATGGAGTTGGCGCAAGGCTGGCGGTTCGATGTGGGGCAGGCCGCGACGCTGGTGGCGCACGTTCAGGTGCTGGGGCGCTTTCCCGCCGAGGTCGTCGGCCTGACCCAGGCGTTGCGCGTTGGCCCCAACCAGGTCTTCGAGCTGGCGCGACGGCTGGGTGTGTGGCCGGAGCATCTGGTGGTGGTGTCGGACGAGCTGTCGTGGCTGGGCAGTGTCCCGTCGGCGGAGCAGGTAGCGCGCGGCGCACACGCGCTGCGCCAGCTTCTGGCGGAGGCGGGATTCGTTCCGCGTGACCTGGAATGGTTCGCGGAATTCGACGTGCAGCTGCGCGCGCAGGATCTTGTCGGCTTCCGGAGTTTCGTGCAGGAGAGCGGGTCCGCGTTGGATGATCTGCGGTCCGGTGCGGTGGATGCCGGTGTGCTGGTCAGGGGGTGGCTGGAGGCACGGAGCAGGGCAGACTCGGAATCTGCGTCGGGCTCGTCCGACGCCGCCGAGGTGGTCTGGGAGACGGCCTACGCCCTCGACATGGACGACGAAGTGGCGCGGGAATTCGCCGAGTTGCCGGTCAATGTGGACGTCGGCGCAGTGATGGAGTTGGCGCAAGGCTGGCGGCTCGATGTGGGGCAGGCCGCGACGCTGGTGGCGCACGTTCGGGAGCTGGGGCGCTTTCCCGCCGAGGTCGTCGGCCTGACCCAGGCGTTGCGCGTTGGCCCCAACCAGGTCTTCGAGCTGGCGCGACGGCTGGGTGTGTGGCCGGAGCATCTGGTGGTGGTGTCGGACGAGCTGTCGTGGCTGGGCAGTGTCCCGTCGGCGGAGCAGGTAGCGCGCGGCGCACACGCGCTGCGCCAGCTTCTGGCGGAGGCGGGATTCGTTCCGCGTGACCTGGAATGGTTCGCGGGATCCGGTTTGCAGCTGCGCGCGCAGGATCTTGTCGGTTTCCGGCGTTTCGTGCGGGAGAACCGGTCCGCATTGGAGGAGCTGCGGTCCGGTGCGGCGGATGCCGATGGGCTGGTCAGGGAATGGCTGGACGAACGGAACAGGGAGGTTGTGGCGGCGGGTGTGGCGTTCGGGGAGCACCGGGCGCGGGCTGAGGCCCTGGTGTCCGAATCCGACGAGCACATCATGGGGCCGACGCTGAGGGCGGCCGCGCAGGGGCTGGGCGTGGGTGCCTGGGGCTTGGCGCTGTTGTTCCCGCGGGACATTGCCGCGCTGTATAGGGAGCGCTCGAGGGCGGGTCTGCAGCACAACGAGAGTTGGAGGGTGTCGGAGAGCTGGGTCGAGTTCATGAGGTCGCAGTTCGATGTGCTCGGGCTGCGCACGGCTGAGGACTGGGCGGCTTTCGCTCGCCTGATCAGGGCTTGCCCGGATCTCTTCGCCACCAGGCAGGGTCAGGAGGGTTCGGCTTCGCGGGCTGAGCCTGATCTGGGTCTTGGTTCGGCCCGTTACCTGCCGCTCGATCAGTTCCTGAGGAGCTTCCGGCTCAAACTGGCGACGCTGCGCGACTGGCCCGTGTGGGCCGGGGTGATGAACCACCTCTTCGCGGAGTTGGCGAAGTTGTCGGAGCTGCCCGGGGTGCGCAGCGACCCGCGCGCACTCCGCGACCTCCAATCGCGCCTCTACGCGGAGGTGCTCGACAACGCGCAGCGGGAGCGCCGTGAATGGTTGGAGCGCCAGGACCGACGCACCGTATGGCGCTGGCGGAGCTATGAGCTCGCGGCCCGGCAGTTGGGGCCGGTGGTGGGTGCGTGGGCGCAGGCGTATGCGGAGCGCCAGGGTGCCCTTGATGACTCCGAGCCGTACACGGACAGCGCGCCCCGTGTGCGGGCCGCGCTGGACGGGCCGCCTGACTTCTCGGAACATGATGCCGAGGCCGGGCGGCTCCCGTCCCATGCGTCGGTGCAGTCTGCACCGCTGTCGGAGCCGGAGTCGCTGGTGGGGTCGGGGTCGGAACCGAGTGGTCCACCGCCGGCCTATCCGAAGCCCGTTCGTGTCCCTGCTCCGGCGGCGGTGCGGGACTGGGCGGTTCGTGTGTGGGGGGTTGAGGGGGCGCGGGTCGCGGATTTCAGTGCCCACGAGATCAGGTCGCTGGAGGCGCTGCGGCGGCGGCTGGACGTCGAGCAGGTCGAGCAGATGGAGAACCTGCTGAGCGTGGTGGCGGGAATGGAGGAGGTGCCGTCGGTCGCCGATCTGGAGGAGGCCGCGCACGTCCTGGGGCTCAGGGACGTCATGGACCTGTACCGGGTGCTGGAGCGTTTTCCGGTCCGGCTGGGTGAGCTGCACCGGCCGGCCGTGCAGCGTGAGCTGGTCGAGGTATTCCGGCCGCTCAACGACGCGGAGGAGCGGGGGCGTGACCGTGTGGTCGAGCGGGTCGCGGACCGTTTGCGTGCCCTGGTGGAGAACCGGCCGCAGGAGCCGGGGGCTGCGGAGGTCCAGCGGGTGCCGGATACCGTGGCTGCGGATCTGCTGGAGGAGGTCCACTGGTCGGATCTGCTGGATGAGGTCCATTGGTCGTTGCGTCCTGAGCTGCTGGGTGACGAGGGCGAGGCGGTGGAAGCGTTCCGTGTTGCCTTTGGCCTGCCGGACGACGAGGTCACTGCGGAGCTGTTGCGGGATGTGGCCCGGATAGCGGGCGCGGACACGCCAGAGGATCGTGCCTGGTTCTTCCGTTTCGCTTCCGATCCGGCTGTTGCGGGGTCTGGTGATCTGCGTGAGCAGTCGTGGACAGGTCGCCGGCTGGCTCCGGCGCAGCTTCTCGCGGTGCTGCACTACGCCGCCAACCCCAGCGGCCTGCGTGAGTACCTCGGTGGCGGGCGCAGAGTGTCGGACCTGCGCGAGATGAGCTTCGTGACCGCGTTGGGAACTGTTGAGGACTTGGCCGGGGAGTTCGAGCACACCATGGGAAGGGCCGTCCATGAGGACCTTCCGGTCGGCCCCGGCGCCGCGGAAACGGCGGAGGGCTTCCACCGCTTCTTCGAGCGGGTGAGCAGCGGACGCTTCCGGGCGGTCTTCGATGTGCCGATGGGCCGGCCTGTTGAGGTTCTGTTCGCTGATGCGGCCGCTGTCGTGGGTGCGCTGGGTTCGGGCGGGCGCGATTGGCTGTATCGCACGGCGGTTGCGTTCGGCGAACGTGGCTTCGGCGGCCCCACTGGGCCGCACGTGCCCTGGCTGGTGCCTGTCCGGCTGGTCCAGGTCCTGCACTGGGCCGATATCCGGGCCGGAGGTCCGTTCGGGAGTGGGCGGACGCTGTCGCGGCTGCGTGGCATGGAGCCCGAGGCCGCCGTCAGGTATCTGACCGACCTTGCCGGGCGGTTCGAGCAGGACGAGCAGTTCGCACCGGAGAGGGCACAGGGCCAGACGGTCTGGGCGGAGCCGGGGCAGCGCCCTGACCCGTCCAGGGTGCTGGACGACCTCGAAGCGTGGGTGGCCGGCATGATGGACCTTCGCGTCGTGGAATACCATCAGCTTCGTGAATTTGGTGTGACGCCGGTTCAGATGGTGGGCTACCTGCGTGCCATCAGCATGGAGCGGGTGGACCTCGACGTCCCGGGGCTCGGCTCCGACGGTGTGCCGCTCCATCAGGTCGGCACCAGCGACCTGGTGAATCTGGCCGAACTCGTAATGGAACTGAGACGCCTGCCCGAGGTTGAGATGCGGGCGGCGGCAGAGGGGGCCGGGCTTGCGCCGTCCATGGGACCGTTCCTGCTCGAGGTGGCCACCTTCCTGGGGCTGGAATCGGGGCAGCTGCACCTCCTGCGGGTGATGCGCGGGTCCTTGCTGAACAGACTGCGCGGCGGGCAGGGGCCGCAGACCTGGATGGAGGAGGTCCTCCTGCCGTTCCTGGAGGACCAGGGCATTGATGCCGTTGCCTTGGAGGACGCATCCGAGCCTGAGACGCGGTTCGTGCAGGGGCTGCTGGAGCGGCTGGACGGGCTGGGGCTGAACATCGACGAATTGCCGGACCTGGGTGAGCGTGTGCGGTCCGGGCTGGTGACGAGCGGTATCGCCGCACCGGGCGCCTACGGCGATCTCACTCCGGACCAGCGGCGTGGGATGTGGGAGTCCTTCCTTCACGGTCAGGCCCCTGACGGCGAGTTCCTGCGCACGTGGCGGGCCGAGCAGCTCGGGATGTCGCCGGAACGGTACGAGGCGTTGGCGCGGGAGCCGTGGTTCGACGCGTACTGGCTCCGGCAGCTGGGAGAGAGCCTCGGGGTGGGCGAGGACCTGACGGAACTCGTCGAGCTCTCCGAGCGGTTGCAGGCCATGCCGTGGGGTCTCGTGGAAATCGTCGGCACCTACACCGGGACGGCACCGCGGGAAATTGTGCGATGGGCGCTGCGCGAGACTGAGGAGGTGCAGGGCTGGCTGGGTTCCAGCGCGCTGCAGTGGCCGCCGGTCATCGGTATGGAGGAGGAGTTCGTGCGCCGCCGGGAACTCCACGCCCAGGCCTTGGACGCGGTGGGCCGGGTGGGGCTGACTTCCGGACGCGTTGCCGCCGAACGACTGGCCGCGCAGCTGTCGCGGCAAGCCCGCGACAACGGCGAGCATTGGATCGGCACGGAGGAACAGCGGCTGGCCCGCACACCGGGCGGCGCCGACCGCTTCCTGAATTCGGGCTCGGGCTCGGGCTCGGGATCTGCGTCAGGCTCGGGCTCTGCTTCGGGGGCGGGCTCGGGCTCGGGATCCGCGGCCGGGTCGGGCTCCGCTTCCGACGACGCCGCTTCGACGACGAGCGACCTCACCGAGGAGGTCTGGCACGACGCCGCTTCGACGATGAGTGACGTTGATGCCGCTTCGACCACGAGTGACGTCACCGGGGAGGACTGGGTGACCGCCGAGCTCCGGGGGATGGGCCGTGACGTGGCGCGGGTCTTCGCCGAGCACCCGCTGCCGGACGGTGTGGACGTCGACGCAGTGATGGACGTGGCGGTCCATTGGGAGCTTGATGCGGGGCAGGTCCGGAGGCTGGTGGAACACGTTCAGACGCTGGAGCGCTTCCCCGAAGAGGTCGTCGGCCTGGCCCAGGGCTTGGGGATTGGCCCTGACCAGGTCTTTGCGCTGGCGCAGGGGCTGGGTGTGCCGCCGGAGCATCTGGTGATGGTGTCGGACGAGCTGTCGGGGCTGCTGGACGGTGTCCCGCCGGCGGAGCAGGCATCGCAAGGCGAAGACATGCTGCGCCGGCGCCTGGCGGAGGCCGGATTCGTCCCGCGGGACCTTGGATGGTTCACGGGATCCGGGTTGCAGCTGCGCCCGCAGGACCTCCGCGGTTTCCGGCGTTTCGTGCAGGAGAACGGGTCCGCGTTGGAGGAGCTGCGATCCGGTGCGGCGGACGCCCGTGAGCTGGTCAGGGGGTGGCTGGACGAACGGAACAGGGCAGACGAGGCGGAGAGTGCGGCGTTCGAGGAGCAGCACGTTCTCCGGCTCGACCTGGGGACGCTGCGCCACGAGCCCGTCTGGGCTGAGGCGACCGACGACGCCCCCCAGGTTCCGCAGACTGAGGAGGAGCTGGCCGAGCGGCTCGATGTCAGTCCCGATGAAGCGACCGATCTGATCGTGCTCACCGGCGTTGGTGAGGACCTGAGTCCCCTGGCCTTCTTCGACCCGGCCCAGCTCGGCGATCTCGTCCAGCACTACGGCGTAGACGGCGCGGGGGAGCGGGCGTCCTCGCACGTACGGCAGCACGGTCTGTGGTTCGTCCGGGACATCTCCTGGTTCCGTGAGCTGGCGGCCCGCGTCGAGGAGGCGGGGTCGCAGGGCGAGGGGTTCAGGCGCTTCGTCGCGTCGGTGCGTGACGTCGGAGCGCCCTACTTGACCAGTCCGGTCGACGAACGGGAGGCGTTCAGCCGGATCATGACCGGCTGGCGGCAGGGCCTTGAGCCGCCTTACACGCTGCCGAGTTCGGTGAACGTCGCCGGACTGATCGGGCAGGCGTTCCGGTGGCGGTTGGACGCCGCGCAGACCGCTGCGCTGGTGAACCACGTGGCGGCGTCGGGACAGTTCCCCCATGCGGTCGTGGACCTGGTCGACACCTGGCAGGTGGGACCGGCGGAGGTCCTCGAACTGTCGGATCGCCTGGGGGTGCTGCCCGAGCACCTGGCGACGGCGGTCGGCGAGCTGTCGTGGCTGGGGAATGTGCCCCGCGAGGAGCGGGTCGAGCTGGGTGCGTTCGCCCTGCGCAGCCGGCTTGCCGCGGTGGGCTTCCAGCCGGAGGACCTGGGGTGGTTCGCGGGCCGTGACGTCCACCTGGGCCTGGGCGACCTGGCGTCCTTCCGGCGTCACGCGGAGGCACGCCCATCGTCGCTGGAGGCGCTGCGGGGCCTCGCAGAAGGCAACCAGCAGGACCGCGATGCCCTCGGCGCGTACGTCACCGAGTGGCTGGCCCAGCGGCCCGTCCCCGCCGAGGCGAACCGCATGCTCGCCGAGACGCTGATGGCCGCCCCGTTCACCGGATCGACGCTGCGCCTGGCCGCGGACCGGCTGCGCGTGGACCTGGCGGACCTGGCGCGCCTGTTCCCGCGCGATGTGGCCGTACTGCACGAGTGGCGCAGGGCGGCGAACCAGTTGGAATCCACGGACTGGACCGTGCCGGAGCGCTGGGTCGACCTCATGCAGGCTCAGTGGCGCCGACTCGGGCTGCAGGGCCCCGCCGACTGGGCGGGCTTCGGCCGGCTCATCGAGCAGTTCCCCGCAGCGTCCGACGCCGACTGGGGCGCCGAGCCGCACGGGACCCCCCATGTGCCCAGGCAGGCCCTCGGCTCGCTGCGCTACTTGCGTGCCGACCAGTTCCTGAGTGCCTTCGGCCTCTCCCTCGGAGCGCTGCGTCACGAGCCGCCCGCGCGGACGGAACTCTTCCGGGAGATCTTCACGACTCTGGGTGCCCGGCCGCAGGTACGGACCGATACGCATGCGCTCGGCGCACTCGACCAGCATCTACGAGAGCAAGCGCACGCGAACCTTCCCCACAACCTCCAGGAGGACGTCGACGCCTTGCAGGACGCGGGGGACCACGCAGGGGTGCGGCGCATCCTCTGGAGCCGGCTGACGCCCCAGCACGCCAACGAGCTGGTGACCGCGTGGCTGTCCACGTACGAGGGCGCGAACGCGGGTACGACGGCACCGCAGCACAGCGACGGCGGTATGGAAGCGGCGGTGACGCAGCCGGACACAGAAGAAACGGCCGCCGCGCCCTACCAGCCAACGCCGAGGTACGCGGACCTCGTCCCAGAGATGCGTACGCGCGAGGGTGTGCAACCGCCGCCCTACAGCGGCCCGGGCGAGTCGGCGGCACCGCCGCTGCGCGGCTGGGCGGCCCGTGCCTGGAACGTACCGGAGGACCGGCTCATGCGCCTGAGCGCCGACGAGATCTGGCATCTGGAGACGCTGCGCGAGCGGTTGGGCATCGAGGATCCGGAGACGCCAGGCGAGGGGTTGGGCCTGGAGCGCATGGGGGATCTGCTGAACCTCCTCGCGCTGACGGGCGAGGAATCGCCGGTCACCGCGTGGGAGTCCGCACGGGCCCTGGGGCTGGCGGACATCGAAGACTTGTTCCGGGTGCTCGAGCTCGTCCCCGTCCGGCTGGACGTACTGCACCAGCTCGCCGAGCCGCAGGAACTGGTCCGCATCTTCCGGCCGCTCTCCGTGGGAGACGCCCCATCCTGGGCGGCCGACCAGATCGCCGAACAGCTGCGCCGGCTGGTGGAGAGCGGTGACACTCAGGATTCCTCGGCCGTCCACTGGTCGCTGCGGCCGTCGTCGCTCGCGGACGAGGGCGCGGCGCTACGGCACTTCCTGACGACCTTCGACGTGAGCCGCGCCGAGGAGGCCAGGCACCTGCTCGGGGACGCGGCATGGCTGCTGGGCGCGCGCACCTCGCAGGACCGTGCGTGGCTGTACCGGCTGGTGTCCGACCCCACCTTCGCGGGGCCCGGCAGCGCGGCTTCACGGGCCTGGAACGACCGTTGGCTGGCTCCCTCGCAGGTGTTCGCGCTGCTTGAGTGGGGTGACTTCCGCCGTGAGCGGGGCCTGGACAGCCTCCGACAGCTGGATTTCGTCGACGTACTGGAGGCGGTGGACCGCGCGGCAGAGGAGTACGAGCACGAGCGCGGCCAGGCCGTCCAGCAGATGGAGCAGGTCGCGACCGGCGAGCGGGCCGTCATGGACGGTATCCGCGAATGGATCTCCCAGCGGCTGGGCGTCGATCCCACGGAGTACGTGTTGGTGACGGCCGGCGGTCCGACGCTTCAGCAGCTGGCCGAGTTCGCGGACGAGATCTGGGCGGGAGACGACGCCGTACCGGACCTGTTCGCGCTGAGCATCCCCACCGGGCAGCTGCCCGCCGAGGAGATCCGTGCGGTGGCGCAGCAACTGGACGTGCCGCCGGCCCTCGGACCCTTCTTGCTCCGACTGAGCGACATGCTCGGGCTGGAGCCGGCGGATTACCGTTTGCTCGGCGGGTGGTTGCGCAGCAGCCTGCTGACCGCGCTGGGCGAGGGACTGAGCCCGCAGAGCTGGCAGGAGGAGCGGCTGGAGCCTTACCTGGAGGGTTTCGGTTTCGACATCGGCAGTCTCCTACTTGGCGATTCGGACGCCATCGCCGGCCTTCGGGAGTTTCTGACCTACCTCCACGACCGAGGACTGTCCGTCGATGACTTGGAGGACGTAGGGGGAGAGGCGACCCGCGACGATGTCCATCGGTGGCGGGCGGAGCAGATGGGGGTGTCGGTGGAACAGATCGAGAGGCTGACCGGCCACGCGTGGTTCGACGTGCACGGGCTGCTGGAGCTGGCGCACCAACTGGACATGGACAACGCCCGCGCCGCGCTGGTGAAGCTTGCCGAGCGGATTGAGGCCGTGCCGTGGGCCCTTGGAGAGCTTGCGCGCGCATACGGCCTGGCGTCGCACGCCCTGGCGAGAGGGCTGCTGGAAGACGACTTCGCGGGGCTGCGCCGACTGACATCGGGTGTGCTGCGGTGGCCGCCCGTGATCGGGATGGACGAGGAGCCGGCGCGCCGCCGGGAGCTAGCAGCCGCGGCCGAACGCGCGGTGGGCCGAGCGCTGTTGACTGCCGGACGCGACGGCGCCGAACGACTCGCCGCACAGCTGTCGCAGGAAGCCCGCGACAACGGCGAGCATTGGATCGGCACGGAGGAACAGCGACTTGCGCGCCGGCTGGGGGCGGGTCCGTCCCCGGCGGGCCAGGACGTCCGGCTCCAGGAGAGCGGGGCGCAGGCTCAGGCCGGGGCCTCCGGTTCGTCCGGTTCGTCGGGCGAGATGTCGTCGTCCGACGGCGATGCGTCGCACGGCGATGCGTCCGATGGTGAGGTGGGCGCGGCCCAGCGCCCCACGGACGTGGTGGAGGAGTAGTGGAGGAGTGTCGCGGCGACGCGGCTGCCGGCCTACACCGCTGGACGACGTACCCGCGGGCGGCGGGCTCGGCGGTCGCCCAGGTGACTGATGGCGCGATCGACCTGAGTTTCGCGGTGACCGCCCGGCACGCGGCCCCAGGCGTTCGGCATCGCACGTACAATCAGTTGCGTGGCGTCATGGGGCCGTCCGGTTCGCCGTGCTGCCGATGGAGCACGCCGAGTCGTCGGTCGGTCCGCGTCCGCTGCTGTGTGCCGACGCCGACGCCGACGCCGACGACTCGGACATCGCCGAGCTCGCCCCTTGGCGGCTCGGCATCGAGCCGAAGTCGAAGATCCTGGCACCGGTGTCGGTCGACCTTGAAGCGTGGCAGCCGATGAACTGGTCGGGGAGGAGTCGGCTGCGGTACCGGGGGCCGGCCTTGACGGTGGTGTCGGCGCTGAAGGGGATGCGCCAGGCCAGTACCGAAGTGGCGCTGGCCGATCCGAGCCCGTGCGCTCACCGACGGCATCCTCGACCGGGCGCCGACCCACACTCCTAGGGAGACCACACCTCAGCGGCACGCAAGTGTGTTCGCACACGCGCGGCAACACCCCAGCAGCAACGAGGAACAAGAGGAGAGCAGACCATGGCGCCCAGGGAACCCGAAGAGTCCCGCGAAGGCGGTGGCGCGCGTCAGGAGGCGGCCGGCGGCGGGGCGGTGTCGGCGGAGTCGGCCGTCCCCGAACCGGGATCGCGTGAATCGGAGCAGAGCACACCGGAGCGGCCCGGGGCAGCGCCGCCGCCGATGACGAACACCTTGTCCACAGGGTCGGCTCCGGTGCCCGTCGTCTCCGGTGACCCGGCTGCGGCACCGGCTTCCGATACCGCAGCGGCTTCGGACGGTGCGCGGGAGGGCACGTCCGCCGCCGCGTCGGCAGCGGCAGGGGCGAAGTCCGAGGCGAAGTCCGGCGCGAAAGCCGCAGCGCAGTCCGGGGCGGCGGCCTCGGCGTCGGCGGCCGCCGTGGCGTCGTCCGGCCCCAGGCAGGACGGCGCCACGGAGAAGGACGGCCCCGACGGTCCGACGGGCCGGGTGTCCAAGCCGATGGCGGCCGCGGCGGCACTCGCCGGGGTGCTGCTGCTTTGCTCGCCGTTCCTGATCGCGGGGCTCGTGGGGCACCACTCGGACGACAACTCCCCCCAGGCCGGGGACGATTACACGGGGAAGCAGGGCGGCCCGGGGCTGGTGCCTGGCACGGACCAGGCACAGGGCGAGGCGTCCGGGGGCGGTCATGGCGGTGACTCCTCGTCCTCCGGCGGCGGGGCGGTGCCGCCGGATGGCGGCCAGGGCAACGACCAGCACTCCGCTTCTCCCGCGTACTACGCCGTGGCCGGGCCGTACTGCTCGGACAAGTCCACGGGCTACAAGGAACAGGGCAGGTATGCCGACGGCCAGTCGGGCTGGACGACGCAAGAAGGCAGCTACGCCGGGGGCGGCTGCGGCGGGCGCTTCACGTCCGTACCGATGTCCGGCCACAACGGCGACGACGGCAACTACGCGCTGTGGACGTTCCGCACCGCGCCGGTGAAATCCGGGTCGTGCGAAGTCAAGGTGTTCGTCCCGGGCGACGGCAACGTCGGCCACGTCGGCGGCCACCCGAGCCACTACTCCGTATACAAGACCGTGGACGGATCGGGGAAGCAGCTCCGTGACTTCACGGTCGACCAGGTCCACAACCGCGGCAAATGGGTGTCCGGCGGCTCGTTCGACAGCAGCAACGGCGCATTCTCCGTCAAGCTGCACACCCGCGGCGTCGATTACGGGGCCGGATACCAGAACGCCCACCACGCCGCCGCGGCCATCAGCCTCGAGTGCAGCGCCTGACCGGTCGCTCAGCCTGACAGCCCGCATCGTCCCGCTCCCCGCCACGGGGGCGGGACGACGGCCTTACGGCCTGGTGTACGAGAGAGAGTGGATCAGGCCGTTAGACGCCGCACGCTGCCCTCCGGCGCACCGCCCGCGACTACCAGCGGCCCATGTCAGCCCTCGGCCTCAGCCTGGCAAACCCAGACACATCTCGATCACGCAACGGCCCTGGGGGCGTGGCCAGGCGGTCTCCCCTCCCTTGTGGGGCCCGAGATAGGGGTTGTTAGGGGTTGGGCGGGCTTGAGTGGCCCGGTCGCCCTGCATAGCGTAAGAGGCAAGGAAAGTGGCTCTTCAGGGGAGGCGAAGAAGAACATGGATCCCTTGCCGAGGGGGTGCTGGGCGGCGCCGAACCAGAAGAGCTCGAAAGGCTCGAACTGCCGAGCGCGTACATGGTGGCCCATGTACGCGCCGAGGGCGAAGGAGGGCGGTTACGCCACGCGCCACGACCGCCCGTACCAGGTCATCGGCCCGGACGCGGCTGGGGAAAACCGTCATCAAGTCGCCCGACCGCGCGGAATTTCTGGTCAACGCCCTGTTGTCCGCGCATGGTCGAAGGCGGGCTGCTGGGAAAGAAGTCAGGGACGCGGTTTCCAGGTCTACGCCTGGCGGGGCGGATACGAGTCGAGCGCGGCGACGGCCCGTACACCCGAAGTGAAGGCAGGAAAAGTGCTGTTGGAGTTTGAGGAGCCGTTGGTGCGATACGAAATTCTCGGGCCCTTGAGCGTGACCGATAACAACCGGATTTCCGCGATCACCGCGCCGAAAATGCAGATTCTGCTGGCCACCTTGCTCATCCGGGCGAATCATGTCGTCTCCCGTGAAGCGCTGGTCAACGAGCTCTGGGGCGGTACGCCACCGCGCCGGGCGACGGCGGCCCTGCACGTGTACGTATCGCAGCTGCGCAAGTTCCTGAGCGGGGCGGGGCACGACGGTGGATCCGGGCATGACCAGGGCCCGCTCATCACCAAGTTGCCTGGCTATCTCCTGCGGGTCGGCCCCGGCGAGTCGGACCTGCATCTCTTCCAGCGGCTGCTCCACGAGGGGCGGGTCAGTGTTCGGGCGAGGCGGTACGACAAGGCGGTTACCGTGCTGGGGTCCGCGTTCGCGCTCCCCCGGGGGACTACGCTCAGCGAGGTGTCGGACGGACCGGTCATCGGCGGATTCGTCAAGTGGCTGGACGAGGCTCGTATCGAATGCGCCGAGCTGTTCGTCGAGTCCAGCATGGCCCTTGGCCGCTATCAGGAGATGATCGGGCTGCTGCGGTCCCTCGTCGTCGACTATCCCTTGCACGAGACGTTCTATCAGCAGCTGATCCTGTGCATGTCCCGGTCCGGACGCCGGGCCGAGGCGCTCACGACGTACCGGGGCGTCCGCGAGACGATCCGTCGCGAGCTGGGGCTGGAGCCGTGCCGGGCGCTGCGCGAACTGCAGCAGACCATCCTGCGGGCGGAAGAGGAGGAGCCGGAGCCGGTGGGCGTGTGACTGGCGGCGTGGGACGCTTGGGGAGAGGGGCCCACGGGGGACGCCCGGGGTCTCTCTCATCACTGACCGCTGCCGCCTCCCAGGGCGGCAACGTTGCCCGCGCCGTGTCGGAGCCGGTGTCATCGGAGCCCAGCTCCGGCACCTGCGCGGCGGGCGAGGAGTGGATATGGTCGGCCTGCGGCGTCGGACCGCCCGCCGCTTCCGGGCGGGGCTCGTTCGTCGGTCCGGGGGTGGCGAGTGGTCCGAGCCGCAGGATGAACAACCGACTGCCGTCGGCACAAGGGCTGTGCAGGCCGGAATGGACGGGGCCCGGTGAACGACCCGCCGTGCGTTGCGGTGCAGGGGTATCTCCTTTGTCCGTGTCCCGCGGCCGATGTCACCCGGGACGTGCTTGCGACGTCAGGAAAGACGCGCGGCGTCACGCGTGCCGGACGCGCCGGACCGGTCCTGGCCGGCACGTACCAGCCCGGTCTCGTAGGCGAAGACCACCGCCTGGACCCGGTCCCGCAGCCCGAGCTTCGCCAGCATCCGACCGACGTGGGTCTTGACGGTGGCCTCGGTGACGACCAGATGGTCCGCGATCTCCGCGTTCGACATGCCTTGCGTCAGCAGCAGGAGGACTTGGAGCTCACGGTCGGTGAGACGGTCCAGAACCGTCCCGTCGGCCGGCATCCACACGTACCTCTCAGGTAACTGACTGCCCATCACGGACGCTTTCTCCCTCAGGCCAAGGCGCCATCGACCCCGAGCACGGATACGTTCCGTGACCGGCCGCGCACCGACAGGATGCTGGCCGTCCCATCGGCCCCGCCACCCCCATGTGGAGGGTCTGGCCCGACGCCCCTGCGTGGCGGGCCAGTGCGGGACGCCGACCCGTTCCCGCAGGCGTCCCCGTGCCCGTTTCCGCACGCGACAGGGTGACCGCCGTGATCACTAGCCCGTTGCGGATCCGTCGCGGCCGCTGAACCACTCGCTCCGCCTGCCCTCCACCAGCGGCCCGGTCGATAGCAACTGCACCTGGAAGGAACCCGCGTCCAGGTCGACGGTGACCACCGCCTCGTCGAAGTCAGCGCGCGGCGGGCACACTTCCGGCCCGTGCCGAACTCCTCGCGCCGCTCCCGGCAGGCGTGGGCACCAGCCGTTCCTCGATTGGGACCTGCGCCGGACGGCCGCGGTCGTGGTACATCCCGACCGTGGCCACCGACAGCGGAAGCAACCCCTCGATCACCCGCGCCTCACGCGGGGCTGTGCTTCTGCGGGGAGTGGACCAGCATGGACCGCGGCGGTGAGAGAGGCGCTGATGTCCCGGGCCACATCGACGAGTTGGTCGGCCAGATAGAAGTGGCTGCCGGGGTACACCGACAGGGCGAAGGCGCCCGTCGAGTGGGCTCGCCACTGAGCCGCCTCGGCGACCGTCACCATCGGATCTTCGTCGCCGACGAGCACGGTCAGCGGGCAGCGCAGCGTTCGCCCCGCCTCGCACACGTACGTCTCGACAGCCCGGTAGTCCGCCCGGATGACGGGGAGGATCAGGGTGCGCAGCCCCTCGTCGTCCAGCGCACCCGGTGCAGTGCCGCCCAACTCCTTGATGTTCGCCAGCACTTCGGCGTCGGTCCGCGGAGGCACGCGCTCGCGGCCGTCGGCTGAGGGCGCGCGGCGGCCGGAGACGAAGACCTGGACCGGACCGTCCTGGCCGAGACGTTCGAACCGGTGGGCCACCTCGAACGCCAGAAGGGCGCCCATGCTGTGCCCGAAGAAGGAGTACGGAGGCCGCATGTGGGGCCGCAGCGCCTCGAAGGCGGCGTCCGCCATGTCGGAAAGGCTGGTAAGCAACGGCTCCTTGCGCCGGTCTTGACGCCCCGGATACTGGATGGCCCAGGTCTCCACCGTGGGCGCGAGCTGCCGGGACAGCGGGAAGTAGTAGCTCGCGGCCCCTCCGGCGTGCGGAAAACACACCAGCCGCGCCCGGCTCGGCGACGGATCGCCGTACGGCGCGAACCGCCGGATCCATGGGTTGCTCACATCGGAAGACGCGTTCGGGTGTGCGGTCATTGGGGTTTCTCACCGGCCTGGGCGATGCACATGCTGGGTTCCTTCCTGCCGTCGGCGGGGCGGTCGCCGCATGCGCCGGCTCCGGCTCCGCACGAACGCGGAACCGGAGCCGACGCACGCGGTCGGGTCATCCTGGCAGGCCGGTGAAGGCGAGCGTCGCCTCACCGTCGCATCGGCCGCCCTCGGCATCGTGATAGCGGTACGCCGTCTCGGCGATCAGCAGGGGCGCGGCGCCGCCTGGCGATCTGTGCTGCACCGACCGGAACTCGATGGCGCCGGAGAAGGAGCGAGGAGTGACAGGCCGCCGGAACTTGCTGGCGAACCGGGCGATGAGGATGTCGGGGAGCTGACGCTTCCAGAAGTCGTCCATCGTCCAGCCTTCAAACGCTTCCAGGATTCCCCACTGGATCGCAGCGGCGACGGTGTAATACATCATCTGGTTGTAACAGATGGTGATTTCGACCGCGTTGAGATGTCCGGTGTCGTCGATGTAGCACGACTCGGGGATCTCGAACGTGCAGTGCGCGGTGACGCCCGTGCCTGCGGTGCCCTCTGCGGTGACGCGTGCCGACTTCAGATACTTGCAGTGATCCTTGTACGGCTGGAGTACGCGCGCCAGGAGCTGCTCGTCAGTGGCGTGCTCGTGGATGCTGTGCGCGCCCGTGGCGTGTGCGCCTGTCACGGCTACGCCCCGGTCTCGTACAGCTTCCGGGTGTCGTGCACGGTGACCCGGTAGGAGACGGTGGGCTCGGGCGTGGTGGTGTGCCGGGCCCGGTGGATCAGGCTGCGGTTGTCCCAGACGAGCAGGTCACCCTTCTCGAACTCCTGCAGGTGGATGTTCTCGTGGGTTTGGTCCTCGTCGAGCTGGCCGGTGGCGTCGAAGAGGCGCTTGAGCAGCTCCTCGTCCAGCGCGTTGCCGTCGGCGTCCTCGATGCCGACGGTGAACCCCTCGCTGATGTACAGCACCTTCTCGCCGGTCATCGGGTGGACGAAGACCGTGGGGTGGACCACCGGCGGCGTCTTCGTGTCGACCTCCGTGAGGATCTCCGAGATCGGCCGGTAGATGTCCTGCGGACGGATCTTGAAGTACTTGCGGACGCTGTGCCGGCAGGACGTCCCCGACACCGCCTCCTTCAGCTCCTCGGGCAGCTTGCGGTATGCCTCGCCCATGTCGATGAAGCACGTCCCGCGATTCCGCTCGGGGATGACCTGCGGGTAGATCAGGGTGATCCCGAACGGGTCCGGCATGAACTGGTAGTCCGCGTGCCAGAACTTGCCGGTCTTCGGTACGCCGATCTGCTTGCCGTTCTCCGGGACGTTGGAGGAGACGAAGACCTCGGGGTGGTCCGGGTGGCGGTACATCGGCTCGTAGTACCCCTCCGGGCGTCCCAGCCGCTTCCCGAGGTCGTGGAAGGCCGTCGGTGTGAGGTCCTGGTCCTTCAGTACCGCGATCTTGTGCTTGTAGACGGCCTGCTTGAGCGCTTCGATGTCCGCGTCCGACGCGGCGGTGTGGTCGAAGTCCGCCACCGTCACGCCCATGTGCCCGTCGGTCTGCGGTGTGATCTGCATCGTGTCAGTCCTCTTTCCCGGTCGGATGTCCCGGATGCGATTCACCGGCCGGATCTTTTGGCCGGTTTGCCGGTTGATGGTGTTACGCGGTGGTCGGGTGTAGCGGCCCGTCGGCGGAGAGCTTGGACTCGATCAGCCGCACGGTCTCCGCGAGGGAGAGATCCTGGGACAGCTCGTCGTCGGCGACCTCGACGCCCAACTCGCGTTCCAGCCGCATCGAGATCTCGACCATCGTGAGCGAGTCGACACCGAGGCCGGCGTACGTCGCGTCCGGCGTCAGCTGCTCGGCTGGTGCGTCGTGCAGATATTGCAGGACAGCGACCAGTCGGTCGTACAACTGCTCGTGCGTGGGGTTACTCATCGTCGGTCCTCTCCTTGGCTGATGTCGGGCCATCGCAGTACGCAGGAGCCCCAGGTCAGGCCTCCGCCGAAGCCGGTGAGCACTACCCGATGGCCGGGCTTGAGCGCGCCCTCGGTGTGGGCGTGGGCCAGCGCCAGCGGAATCGACGCGGCACCGGTGTTGCCCACGTCGACGAGATGGCTGGCGCAGCGGGACCGTTCGATCCCGAGGTCGTCGGCCACGGAGTGCAGGATGCGCACATTGGCCTGGTGCGGGACGAAGTAGTCCACGTCGCCCGGCTTCCAGCCCGCGGCGGCGAGCGCGGCCCGGGCCGAGGTCGCTATGCGCGTGACGGCGTGCCGGTACACCTCTTTGCCGCGCATCGCGAAGTGCTGTTCGCCGCGGGTCGGCGGGCGGGATTCGGCCCACTGCCGGGAGCCCCCGGCCGCCACCATGATCAGCTCTTCCGACGCGCCGTCGCTGCCCAGGTCGAAGTGGTCCAGTGCGCCCGGTTCGGCCGGGTCCCCGGCGCGCAGGACCACGGCGCCCGCACCATCGCCGAAGATGATGGCGTTGGTGCGGTCTTCCGGGTCGACGATGGAGGAGTACACATCGGCGCCGATCACCAGGACCCGCTCGGAGATCCCGGACGCGATCAGACCGGCCGCGGTGGCCAGGGCGTAGACGAACCCCGTGCAGACCGCCGAGACGTCGAAGGCGGCGGCCTCCCGCAGCCCGAGCCGGGAGGCGACCAGGGGAGCGGTGGCCGGGCACGGGCGGTCGGGTGTCGTGGTGGCGAGCAGGACGGTGTCCGGGGCCGGGCCGCCGGCCGAGCTCAGCGCCCGGCGGCCGGCTTCCACCGCGAGATCGGAGGTGGCCTGCCCGGGCTCGACGGCATGGCGCCGCCGGATTCCCGTCCGGGTGGTGATCCACTCGTCTGTGGTGTCGAGGCGCCCGGCGAGCTCTTCGTTGGTGACGACCCGCGGCGGGACCCAGCCACCGACACCGCATAGCACCGCGGCCCGCCCGGCTGGCACACCGAACGGATCGGCGGGTATGGACGGCTCGAAACCGGGGGAATCGGGTGGTCTTCCGAAATCGCTCACGACGACACCTCTGTAAAAACAGGGAAAACGCTTGGGGGGAATGCCATCCGCAGGACGCGCATAAAGTATTTCGTCCATACGCTGTCAGCGGTAGAGGCGCCTTCAACGAAAAAGCACAAAGACCGCGATGTCAATAATGGACGGGATCCCTGAAGCAGGTCTAAGGCCGCTCTAAAGCCTGGCCGCGGCATTCGTGGCCAGGTGGCGACTTCGCTGGACCTCCCTTTGGGGAGACGCCCGTGAGCTGCAGTTATGTGCTGCGGAACCGCGGTTCCGGCGGCGCCGTACCGGCCGGAACCGCGGTTCCGGCGGCGCCGTACCGGCCGCGGAGGGGGCGGCGCAGCAGGCTTCGCGAGGACGTGTGAGGCTTGCGGCCGGGACGGTGCGCGACGAGTATCAACCCCGGCCTGCGGGCCAGATTGTTGGTTGGCAACGGAAATTCCGCCCGGATTTCCCTGTGATTCGTTGGTTCTCCCCGCCGCCCAGTGGCGTGGGCGCTCCCTTGCGCGGATTTTGAAGGTGCGATCTCATGAATTCTGCTTCGGCGCTCGCCCAGCGACTCGTCGGCCTCTCGGGCGGCGAACGGACTCATGTCCTGCTCCAGGTGGTACGCGGCCAGGTGGCCGAGTTGCTGGGATACCCCGGCCCGGAGGACATAGCGGCCGATGTCACGTTCCTGGACCTGGGCGTGGACTCGCTCATCGCGGTCGAACTGCGCGACCGGCTCGACGGTCTCAGTGGCGCGAGCCTGCCGTCCACCATGGTCTTCGACCACCCGACGCCGACGCTGCTGGCCGAGTTCCTCGACACTCAACTCGCCGGCGAATCTGAGCCGGTGGCGTCTGCGGAACCCGAGCCGACGGCCACGGGGGTGAGCGATGAGCCGATCGCGATCGTCGCGATGGCCTGCCGCTTCCCGGGCGGTGTGGAGTCCCCGGAGGACCTGTGGGAGCTGGTCTCCTCCGGCGCGGAGGGACACGGCCCGTTCCCTGACGACCGGGGCTGGGATCTTGAGGCGCTGTACGACCCGGACCCCGATCAGCAGGGGACGAGTTACGTGCGAGAAGGCGGATTCCTCGACCATGCCCTGGAGTTTGACGCGGCGTTCTTCGGTATCTCGCCGCGGGAGGCGTTGGCGATGGATCCGCAGCAGCGGCTGCTGCTGGAGACGTCGTGGGAGGCGCTGGAGCAGGTCGGCATCGACCCCGCGTCACTGAGGGGATCACAGACCGCGGTGTACGCAGGTGTGGCCAACTTCGACTACCCGCTGATCGCCAAGTCCGTGCCCGAGAGCGACATGTACTACACGACCGGCACCCACAGCAGCGTGGCCTCCGGCCGGGTGGCCTACGCCCTGGGCCTGGAAGGCGCCGCGCTGACCGTCGACACGGCGTGCTCGTCGTCGCTGGTGACGATCCACCTGGCGGCGCAGGCGCTGCGCCAGGGCGAGTGCTCCCTGGCACTGGCCGGCGGGGCGACCGTGCTCTCCGGCCCCAGCGTCTACCTGGGCTTTTGCCGGCAGCGGGCGCTGTCGCCCGACGGGCGCTGCCGCTCCTTCGCCGCGAGCGCGGACGGCTTCGGACCCGCCGAGGGTGTGGGGATGGTGGTGCTGGAGCGGCTGTCGGATGCGCGCCGCAACGGGCACCGGGTGCTGGCGGTGGTGCGGGGCAGTGCGGTGAATCAGGACGGTGCGTCGAATGGCCTGACGGCTCCGAATGGTCCGTCGCAGCAGCGGGTGATCCGGCAGGCGTTGGCCGCGGCGGACTTGTCCGTGGGCGATGTGGATGTGGTGGAGGCGCACGGTACGGGGACGTCGCTGGGTGATCCGATCGAGGCGCAGGCGTTGCTGGCGACGTACGGTCAGCGTGATCCGAAGGCCGCTCCGCTGTTGCTGGGATCGATGAAGTCGAACATCGGTCATACGCAGGCGGCGGCGGGCGTGGCGGGTGTGATCAAGTCGGTGCTGGCGTTGCAGCACGGTGTGGTGCCCGCGACGCTGCACGTGGATGCGCCCTCGCCGCACGTGGACTGGTCGTCCGGCGCGGTGGAGTTGGTGACGGAGCAGGTGCCGTGGCCCGAGACCGGTCGGGCTCGTAGGGCCGGGATCTCCTCGTTCGGTATCAGCGGGACGAACGCCCACGTCATTTTGGAGCAGGCGCCGCAGGAGCAGGAAGAGTCGCAGGCGGAAGCTGTTGCGCCGGGCGAGGGGGGCCTGGCCGCGGGAGGGGTGCTGTGGCCGGTTTCCGGCCGGTCGGAGGCAGCGCTGCGGGAGCAGGCGGGACGGCTGGCGGACTTCCTGCGCACGGGACAGATCGGCGTGGGATCCGACGACGAGGGCCCCGAAGTGACTGACGCGGGCATCGCGGTGGCGTTGGCCCGGCACCGTACGGCCTTTGAGTATCGCGGCGTGGTGGTGGCATGGGACCGGTCCGAGGCCATGGCGGGCTTGGAAGCACTCGCGGGCGGGACGGAGTCGGCCGGGGTGGTGACCGATCGCGTGGTGCCGTCGGGCCGGGGAGTGGTGCTGGTTTTCCCTGGTCAGGGGTCGCAGTGGGTGGGCATGGGCCGGGCGCTCCTGGATTCGTCCCCGGTGTTCGCGGAGTGGGTCGACCGGTGCGAGCGGGCCTTCGCGCCGTATCTGGACTGGTCGTTGCGTGCGGTGTTGCGAGGAGAGGAGGGTACGGCCTCGCTGGATCAGGGTGACGAGGTCGTGCAGCCGGCCCTGTTCACCGTGATGACGGGGTTGGCCGAGCTGTGGCGTCACTACGGTGTGACCCCGGCGGCGGTGGTGGGCCACTCCCAGGGCGAGATCGCGGCGGCCTATGTGGCAGGTGCGTTGTCGCTGGAGGACGCCGTACGGATCGTGGCGCTGCGCAGCCAGTTGCTGAAGGAGCTGGCCGGGAAGGGCGGCATGGCCTCGGTCATGCTGGGCCGGGCCGCGGTCGAGGAGCGCCTGGCCGCCTGGGACGGCAGGTTGTCGGTCGCTGTGGCCAACTCGCCTGCGTCCACGGTGGTGTCGGGTGATGCGGACGCGATGGACCAGCTGCTGGACGGTCTGGCAACCGAGGGCATCTGGGCCCGCCGCGTCCCCATCGACTACGCGTCCCACTCGGCGCATGTCGAGGTGGTCGAGGAGCGCTTGAGGGAGCTGCTGGCGGACATCGAGCCGCGGTCGGCATCCGGTGTCGTTTTCTGCTCCACGGTGGCGGGTGAAGTGATCGACACCGCTGCTCTGGATGCGGGGTATTGGTACCGGAACCTGCGGGAGCCGGTGGAGTTCCAGCGGGGTGTGGAAGCGCTGCTGGCGGTGGGTCACCGGGTGTTTGTGGAGGCCAGTGCGCATCCGGTGCTGACGGCGGCGGTGGAGCAGGTCCTGGAGGCATCGTCATACGAGGGCGCGGCGCTGGGGTCGCTGCGTCGGGACCAGGGGGAGCTGGAGCAGTTCGTCACCGCGCTGGGACAGGCGTATGTGCGGGGGGTCGGGCTGGACTGGGAAGCGGTTTTGGGGACCGGCCCGGCCCGGGTGGCACTGCCGACGTACGCGTTCCAGCGGGAGCGGTTCTGGCCCGCATCCGTGGTGGCCGCTGCCGGTGATGTGGCGGGGCTCGGGCTGGCGGCGGCCGGTCATCCGCTGCTGGGTGCGGCGGTGGAGTCGGCGGAGACCGGTGAGGTGCTGCTGACGGGGCGTCTGTCTCTGGAGTCTCATCCTTGGCTGGCCGATCACGCTGTGGCGGGGTCGGTGCTGCTGCCGGGAACGGCGTTCGTGGAGATGGCGCTGCGTGCCGGTGAGGAGGTGGGCTGCGACGAGCTGGCCGAGCTGGTGCTGGAGGCGCCGCTCGTGCTGCCGGAACAGGGCAATGTCCGCGTGCAGGTGACGGTCGGCGAGCCGGACGACTCCGGTCACCGGCCGGTGTCCGTGTACTCCCGGGACGAGTCGGCGGGCCCTGGAGACCCGTGGACCCGGCATGCGGGCGGTCTGGTCGTCGAGGCCGTGACGCCCGGTTCCGGCGATGCGGTTTCGGATGAGGTACGGGATGCCGACGCGTCGTGGCCGCCGGCCGGCGCACAGCCGGTGGCGGTCGAGGACTTCTACGCACGGGCGGCGCGGCGCGGTTACGACTACGGCCCGGTGTTCCAGGGACTGCACGCGGTGTGGCGGCGCGGCGAGGAACTGTTCGCCGAGGTGCGCCTGCCGCAGGCATCCGCCGGCGCACCGCGCGGGGGCGGTCCGGCTGCTGGTGCATTCGGCCTGCACCCTGCCCTGCTGGACACTGCTCTCCACCCGATGCTGCTCAACGGCGGTCTTGACGACTCCGGCGAGGGGCCTTGGCTCCCGTTCTCCTGGAACGCCGTCCGGTTGCACGCCACGGGCGCCGAGGGGCTGCGGGTCCGGTTGCTGCCCCGGGGCACCGGCACAGTGGCCGTCGAGCTGGCCGATCTTACGGGCCGGCCGGTGGCGTCGGCGCGTGAGCTGGTGACCCGGCCGGTCTCGGTCGAGCAGTTGCGCCAGGCCCGTGACGGCGCGGGGCAGGCGCTCTTCCGTCTGGCCTGGCAGCCGCTGCCCGAGGCGAAGGCTGTCGCGGCCACGGACACGTACGCGGTCATCGATGCCGGTGCGGACCTGGGCGCGCGGGACGTCGCCGCCCGTGCCGGAGAGGCCGTGCGAGCCGGGGTCTATCCGGACCTGGCTGCCCTCGGAGACCGTGTGCCCGGCGTGGTACTGGCGCCGTATTCGGGCGTGGCCGCCGGCGTGGACGTACCGCAGTCGGCGGCGGCGGTTACGGCGGACGTGCTGGGGCTCGTACAGCAGTGGCTCGCCGACGACCACTGGGCCGGCTCCCGGCTGGCTGTGCTCACCAGCAGTGCGGTGGCTACCGAGCCCGGCGCGGATGTCACCGGCCTGGCCTGCGCCCCGGTATGGGGGCTGATGCGCTCGGCGGAGACCGAGAACCCCGGCCGGTTCCTGCTCGTGGACATGGATGATGACCCGTCGTCCTGGGCGGCGTTGCCCGCCGCACTCACGGCGGCGATCGCGGCTGAAGAGCCTCAGATCGCGCTGCGCGGCGGGCGGGCGCTCGTGCCCCGGCTGGCGCCCCACGTTCAGGACACGCCCGCGCTCGTACCAGACGTACCGGATGTATCGGACCGGCCCGGCACCCTGCTCGTGACCGGCGGCACCGGCACCCTGGGCGGCCTGGTCGCGCGGCACCTGGTCCGTACGCACCGCTTCGCGCACGTGGTGCTGACCAGCCGCAGCGGCCGGCAGGCCCCCGGTACGGCGGAACTGGAAGCGGAGCTGGCGGCGCTGGGCACCAAGGTGACCATCGCGGCGTGCGACGCCGCCGACCGAGCGGCACTGACCGGAGTCCTGGACGCCATCCCCGGCGACCATCCGCTGACGGCTGTGGTCCACGCGGCGGGCATCCTGGACGACGGCGTCATCCCCTCGCTGACCACCGAGCAGCTCGCCCGCGTCATGGCCCCGAAGGTACGGGCGGCCTGGAACCTCCATGAACTCACCCGCGGCCACGACCTGTCCCTGTTCGTGCTGTTCTCCTCCGTTGCCGGCATTCTCGGCACTGCCGGGCAGGCGAACTACGCCGCGGCCAACGCCTTCCTGGACGGCCTGGCCACACACCGCAGGGCACAGGGCCTTGCCGCCACCTCACTGGCCTGGGGTTTCTGGGACCAGGCCACAGGGATGACCGGGCACCTCGACCGGGACGGCATGCTGGCACGGCTCCGCCGGATCGGTGTGCTGCCGCTGGAGACCGAACAGGGCCTCGCCCTCTTCGACACCGCGACGGCCACCGCGGACCCCGCTCTGGTGGCCACCCCACTGGACACCGTCGCCCTGCGGTCCGGCGCGGGTGCCGTGCCGCTGCTGCTGCGGGGGCTGGTCCGCGTGCCCCGGCGTCGCCGGGCTGCGGCGAGCGGAGAGGAGACCGCAGCCTCCGGACTCGTCCAGAATCTGCTGGCCGCCGACACGGAGGCCGAGCAGGACCGGATGCTGCGCGGCCTCGTACAGGCCGAGGTGGCCGCGGTGCTCGGTTCCGTGAGTCCCGAAGGCGTGCGGCCGGAACACCGCTTCATCGACCTCGGATTCGACTCGCTCACCACCGTCGAGCTGCGCAACCGACTTTCCCGGGCAACCGGGCAGCGGCTGCCCGCCACGCTGGTGTTCGACTATCCCACCCCCGCCGAGCTCGCCCGCTACCTGCGTGAGCGGCTGCTCCCCGAAGCGGCCGCGACGGCCGGACCCGGGAACGAGGAGCCGTCTCGTACCGCCGAGGCGGATGCCATCGCTGCGATGGACGTGGACGAGTTGGTCCGACTGGCGCTTGACGATCACCACTCCTGACCACAAAGCACCGAAGAGCGAGGTTCGAGTTCGAGATGGATGCACCCAACGAGAAGGTCATCAGCGCCCTGCGGGCATCGCTGACCGAGGTCCAGCAGTTGCGGGCGGAGAATCAGAAGCTGCGCGACACGGCATCGGAGCCGATCGCGATCGTGGGGATGGCGTGTCGCTTCCCGGGCGGTGTGGAGTCCCCGGAGGACCTGTGGGAGATGCTGTCCTCCGGCGGGGAAGGGCTCGGCCCGTTCCCTGACGACCGGGGCTGGGATCTTGAGGCGCTGTACGACCCGGACCCCGAGGGACAGGGGACGAGTTACGTGCGGGACGGCGGATTCCTCAGGGAGTCCGTGGAGTTCGACGCGGCGTTCTTCGGTATCTCGCCGCGGGAGGCGCTGGCGATGGATCCGCAGCAGCGGCTGCTGCTGGAGACGTCGTGGGAGGCGCTGGAGCAGGCCGGCATCGACCCGGGCTCGGTCAGGGGCAGCCGCACGGGTGTGTTCACCGGGGCCTTCCCGTCGAACTACTCGCTGCTCCTCAAGCCGATCTTCGACCAGGTCGAGGGGTACTTCGACCTGGGCACCACGACCAGTGTCGCCGCGGGCCGGGTGGCGTACGTGCTGGGCGCCGAAGGCCCCGCGGTCGCGGTCGACACGGCGTGCTCGTCGTCGCTGGTGACGATCCACCTGGCGGCGCAGGCGCTGCGCCAGGGCGAGTGCTCGATGGCGCTGGCGGGCGGCGTGACGGCGATTCCCACGCCCACCGTCTACATCGAGTTCTGCCGACAGCGGGCGCTGTCACCCGAGGGCCGCTGCAAGCCCTTCGCCGCGGCCGCCGACGGCACCGCTATGAGCGAGGGTGTGGGGATGGTCGTGCTGGAGCGGCTGTCGGATGCGCGCCGCAACGGGCACCGGGTGCTGGCGGTGGTGCGGGGCAGTGCGGTGAATCAGGACGGTGCGTCGAATGGCCTGACGGCTCCGAATGGTCCGTCGCAGCAGCGGGTGATCCGGCAGGCGTTGGCCGCGGCGGATCTGTCGGTGGGCGATGTGGATGTGGTGGAGGCGCACGGTACGGGGACGTCGCTGGGTGATCCGATCGAGGCGCAGGCGTTGCTGGCGACGTACGGTCAGCGTGATCCGAAGGCCGCTCCGCTGTTGCTGGGGTCGATGAAGTCGAACGTCGGCCATACGCAGGCGGCGGCGGGTGTTGCCGGTGTGATCAAGTCGGTGCTGGCGTTGCAGCACGGTGTGGTGCCCGCGACGCTGCATGTGGATGCGCCCTCGCCGCACGTCGACTGGTCGTCCGGTGCGGTGGAGTTGGTGACGGAGCAGGTGCCGTGGCCCGAGACCGGTCGGGCTCGTAGGGCCGGTATCTCCTCGTTCGGCATCAGCGGGACCAACGCCCACCTCATCTTGGAGGAGGCGCCGCAGGAGCAGGAAGGGGCGCTGGCGGAAGAAGCTGTCGCGCCGGGCTCGGCCGCGGGAGGGGTGCTGTGGCCGGTTTCCGGCCGGTCGGAGGCAGCGCTGCGGGAGCAGGCGGGACGGCTGGCGGACTTCCTGCGCACGACGACGGAACCCGAGGTCGCGGACGCCGGGATGGCGGTGGCGCTGGCCCGGCACCGTACGGCCTTCGAGCATCGCGGCGCGGTCGTTGCGCAGGACCGCACGGCGGCGATCGCCGGGCTGGAAGCGCTGGCGGCCGGGGTGTCCGTCCCGGACGTGGCCACGGGCCGGGAAACGGAAGGCCCGGGAGTGGTGCTGGTCTTCCCTGGTCAGGGGTCGCAGTGGGTGGGCATGGGCCGGGCGCTCCTGGATTCGTCCCCGGTGTTCGCGGAGTGGGTCGACCGGTGCGAGCGGGCCTTCGCGCCGTATCTGGACTGGTCGTTGCGTGCGGTGTTGCGAGGAGAGGAGGGCACGGCCTCGCTGGATCAGGTCGCCGAGGTCGTGCAGCCGGCCCTGTTCACCGTGATGACGGGGTTGGCCGAGCTGTGGCGTCACTACGGTGTGACCCCGGCGGCGGTGGTGGGCCACTCCCAGGGCGAGATCGCGGCGGCCTACGTGGCAGGCGCGTTGTCGCTGGAGGACGCCGCACGGATCGTGGCGCTGCGCAGCCAGTTGCTGAAGGAGCTGGCCGGGAAGGGCGGCATGGCCTCGGTCATGCTGGGCCGGGCCGCGGTCGAGGAGCGCCTGGCCGCCTGGGACGGCAGGTTGTCCGTTGCTGTGGCCAACTCGCCTGCGTCCACGGTGGTGTCGGGTGATGCCGACGCGATGGACCAGCTGCTGGACGGCCTGGCGGCCGAGGGCATCTGGGCTCGCCGCGTCCCGGTCGACTATGCGTCTCATTCGGCGCATGTCGAGGTGGTCGAGGAGCGCCTGAGGGAACTGCTGGCGGACATCGAGCCGCGGTCGGTATCCGATGTTGTCTTCTGCTCCACGTTGGCGGGTGAGGTGATCGACACCGCTGGTCTGGATGCGGGGTATTGGTACCGGAATCTGCGGGAGCCGGTGGAGTTCCAGCGGGGTGTGGAGGCGCTGCTGGCAGTGGGTCACCGGGTGTTCGTGGAGGCCAGTGCGCATCCGGTGCTGACGGCCGCGGTGGAGCAGGTGCTGGAGGCGTCGCCGCACGAAGGGGCGGCGCTGGGGTCGCTGCGTCGGGACCAGGGGGAGCTGGAGCAGTTCGTCACCGCGCTGGGACAGGCGTATGTGCAGGGGATCGGGCTGGACTGGGAAGCGGTTCTGGGGACCGGCCCGGCCCGGGTGGCACTGCCGACGTACGCGTTCCAGCAGGAGCGGTTCTGGCCCGCATCCGTGGCGCCCGCCGCCGGTGATGCGGCGGGGCTCGGGCTGGCGGCGGCCGGTCATCCGCTGCTGGGTGCGGCGGTGGAGTCGGCGGAGACCGGTGAGGTACTGCTGACGGGGCGTCTGTCCCTGGAGTCCCATCCTTGGCTGGCCGATCACGCCGTGGCGGGGTCGGTGCTGCTACCGGGAACGGCGTTCGTGGAGATGGCGCTGCGTGCCGGCGAGGAGGTGGGCTGCGACGAGCTGGCCGAGCTGGTGCTGGAGGCGCCGCTCGTGCTGCCGGAACAGGGCAATGTCCGCGTGCAGGTGACGGTCGGCGAGCCGGACGACTCCGGACACCGGCCGGTGTCCGTGTACTCCCGTACGGATGACACGCCACCGGGACAGCCCTGGACCTGCCATGCCAGGGGGGCGCTCGCCACCGGCGACGGCCGGGCGCCCGAGGGCCCCGGCGTCTGGCCGCCGCCGGGAGCCGAGCCGGTGCCCGTCGAGGGGCTGTACGAGCGGCTCACGTCTCTAGGCGCGGAGCACGGACCGGCGTTCCGGGGACTGCACGCGGTGTGGCGGCGCGGCGAGGAACTGTTCGCCGAGGTGCGCCTGCCGCAGCTCCCCATGGACGGCCCGTCGGCGTCGACCTGGAAGCCCGGTTCGTTCCTCGTGCACCCCGCGCTGCTCGACGCGGCCCTGCACCCGCTCGGTCTGGACGCCACCGAGCTGCGGCTGCCCTCCGCCTGGCGGAAGGTGACCCGGGAGGCCGCGGGCGTATCCGAACTGCGGGTCCACCTGGTGCCCGGCGGCCCCGATTCCGTGTCGTTGACGGTGAGCGGTACCGACGGCCGGCCGGTGGCTGCGGTGGAGGCGCTCACGCTTCTTACGGTGGATACGGAACAGATCACCGCGGCCAGGGACAGCCGCCGCGACGCGCCTTTCCGCACCGAGTGGCAGCCGGTGCCGCCGGCCGGTGCCAGCGGATCGTGGGCGGTGCTCGGGGACGGCCTGAACGTGCCCGGTGCCGAGCGTTACGACGATCTGTCCGCGCTGCTGGTGGCGTTGGATGAGGGCGCCTCCGCACCGGATGTGCTGCTCGTACCCCACTTCGCGGCGCAGGCCCAGGACACACGGGAGGGCGCGCTCGCCGACCGGGCCCGCGAGGCGACCTGCCGAGCGTTGGCGCTTTTGCAGGAATGGCTGGGGCAGGAGCGGCTGAACCAGAGCCGACTGGTGCTGGTGACGCGGGGCGCGGTCGCCGCGGGTGCGGACGAGCGTGTGCCCGATCTGGCGCACGCCGCGTCGTGGGGGCTGGTGCGCTCGGCGCAGAGCGAGAACCCGGACCGGTTCGTGCTGCTGGACACCGACGATGACAGTGCGTCGCTCCGCGCGATTCCCGGCGCGGTGGCCACCCGCGAGCCCCAGCTGGCGGTGCGGGCGGGACAGGCCCTGGCGCCGCGCCTGGTGCGTGCCGATGTCCCGGAAGGAGACCCGGCCGCGCCCGGTGGCCCGGACCGCGCGACCTTCGGGGACCCCGACGGTACGGTGCTGATCACCGGTGGCACCGGGGCGCTGGGCGGCCTGGTCGCCCGCCGCCTGGTGAGCGGGCACGGCGTACGGCACCTGCTGCTGATAAGCCGTCAGGGTGCGCAGGCGCCGGGCGCGTCGGACCTGGAGCGCGAGCTGTACGAGCTGGGTGCGGCAACGGTGTCCGTCACCGCGTGCGACGCCGGGGACCGCGGTGCGCTGGCGCGGTTGCTGGCGACCGTGTCGCCGGAGCGCCCGCTGACCGCGGTCGTGCACGCGGCCGGCGCGCTCGACGACGGGGTGATCGGCTCGCTCGGGCCCGACCGGATCGCCAGGGCGTTCCGGCCGAAGGCCGACGCCGCACTCCACCTCCACGAACTGGCCGGCGAACTGGGCCTGGACCTGCGGAGGTTCGTGCTCTTCTCCTCGGCGGCGGCGACGCTCGGCGCGCCAGGGCAGGCCAACTACGCGGCCGCCAACGCGCTGCTGGAGGCGTTGGCGTGGCACCGCGGGGCCGCCGGGCTGCCGGGCACCGCGCTGGCGTGGGGTTACTGGGACACGGACAGCGGGATGGTGGGCGAGCTGGACCGGGACGGTCTGGCCGCGCAGCTCCGCCGCACCGGGGTGCTGCCTTTGGATGCCGAACAGGGCCTCGCCCTCTTCGACTCGGTGGCGAACACCGAAGCGCCGGTGCTGATGACGGCGCGGCTGGACATGAGCGCACTGCGCGCTTCGGGCGCATCGGTGCCGCCGCTCCTGAGTGCCTTGGTCCCCGCCGGACCGCAGGACGGTGCGCTGCGTACGGGATCTGCCGACACGGACGGTCTGCGGACGCGGCTGGCCGGGCTGCCGGAGCCGGAGCGGGCGGCTGAGCTGCTGGACCTGGTGCGGGCCCGGATCGCCGGTGTGCTGAGGTACTCCGAGGCGGGCGGCATTCCGCCCGAGCACTACCTGGCCGATTTGGGCTTCGACTCGCTCACCGCGACCCAACTCCGAAACGTCCTCGACGAGGCCACCGGCCTGCGGCTGCCCGCCACGCTCGTCTTCGACCACCCCACACCGGCCGCGTTGGCGCGCTACATCGGCGCCCGGCTCTTCGGCGCGACGGCGACTGCCCCGTCCGAAGAGGCATCGTCCGCATCGCCCGCAGCCGCCTCCGACGCCGACGCGGTCGACGATGCCGACATCGCGGACGCCACCGACGAGCAGCTCTTGCAGCTGATCGACGAAGAACTCGGCGCCGCCGACCGGTGAGCGGAATGACATCCGCCGATCCGCCGATCCGCCCGACCCGGACCTCGACCGACCTCAAGGGAAGGCTCCCCTCGCTCATGGCAAACGAGACCCAGCTGCGGGACTACCTCAAACGTGTGACGCTCGATCTCCGGCGTGCCAAGCGGGAATTGGCGGACCTCTCCGAGGCGGCGGAGCGGCAGAGCGAGCCGGTGGCCATCGTCGGCATGGCCTGCCGGTTCCCGGGCGGTGTGCAGACCCCGGAGGACCTGTGGCGGCTGCTGGAGAACGGCGAGGACGCCATCTCGAAGTTCCCGTCCGACCGGGACTGGGACGAGGACCTCTACGATCCCGACCCTGACCGGCCGGGCACCTGTTACACCCGGGAGGGCGGCTTCCTGCACGATGCCGCGGACTTCGACCCGGATCCCTTCCGGATCTCCGAGCAAGAGGCACTGGCCGTCGACCCGCAGCAGCGGCTGCTCCTGGAGACGGCCTGGGAGGCGCTGGAGCGGGCGGGTATCGACCCCATGTCCTTGCGGGAGAGCCGGACCGGTGTGTTCGCCGGCGTCATCTACAACGATTACGGCGGAAACGTGCCCCGGCCGCCCGAGGGGTTCGAGGGCGACCTGGCGGTAGGCAGCCTGGGGAGTGTGGCCTCGGGCCGGATCGCGTACGCGTTCGGGCTCCATGGACCGGCCGTGACGGTGGACACGGCGTGTTCCTCGGCGCTCGTGTCGCTGCATCTGGCGATCCAGTCGCTGCGCAGCGGAGAGTCCTCGCTGGCGCTGGTGGGCGGGGCCACGGTGATGGCGACCCCGAGCCCGCTGGTGACCTTCAGCCGGTCGCGTGCGCTGGCCCCGGACGGACGCTGCAAGTCCTTCTCCGCGGCCATGGACGGTATGGGGATGTCCGAGGGCGCCGGGATGCTCGCCCTGGAACGGCTGTCGGACGCCCGGCGCAACGGCCGTACGATCCTCGCGGTGGTGCGGGGTTCCGCAGTCGTCCAAGACGGTGTGTCCCATTGGCTCACCGCGCCCAACGGGCAGGCGCACCGGCGGATGATCCGCGAGGCGCTCGACGCCGCCCGGCTGGGACCCGCGGACATCGACGCGGTGGAGGCGCACGGTACGGGCACACCTTTGGGTGACTCGATCGAGGTGCAGGCGCTGATGGACACCTACGGTGCCGAGCGCCCGCCGGAGCAGCCCCTGTGGCTGGGGACCCTGAAGTCGAACATCGGGCACACGCAGGCGGCGGGCGGCATCGGCGGCATCATCAAGTTGGTGATGGCCATGCGGAACGGCCTGCTGCCGAGGTCGCTGCACGCCGAGCAGCCGACGTCGATGGTGGACTGGTCCGCGGGTACGGTCCGGCTGCTGGCCGAGCCGGTGCCGTGGCCGGAGCGGGACCGGCCGCGCCGCGCGGGCATCTCCTCCTACGGAGTCAGCGGCACCAACGTCCACGCCATCATCGAGCAGGCACCGCCGCCCGGCCCGCTCGACCAGTCGCCGCCTGCGGACTCTCCCGACCGGACGACGGCCACCGACCCCGCCCTCCGGCCGCCCGTGCCGTGGTTGCTGTCCGCCGCGTCCGTGCCGGCGCTGCGCGCGCAGGCCGCCCGCCTCCACGCCCACCTGGCCGAACACCCCGAGCTGGAGGACCGGGACGTGGCCCGTTCGCTGGCTGCGAGCCGTGCCGGTCTCCAGCACCGCGCTGCCGTGCTGGCGGCCGACCGCGACGGCTTCCTGGAGGGCCTGGCCGCGCTTGCTGAGGGACGCGCGGAGCCCGGAGTCATCGGCGCATCAGCACCGGCCGACCTTCGCGCCCGGGTCGAGGCCCACTGCCAGGGCGAGTCCGTGGACTGGGCCGACCTCTTCTCCGGTTCCGGCGCCCGCCTCGTAGACCTGCCCACGTACGCCTTCCAGCGTCGGCGCTACTGGCTCCGGGCCACACGATTCCAGAGGAATGGGTGAACCATGACCGCTCACATCGCACCTCCGCCGGACCTGCGGACGCTTGACGCCACGCTCGCCTTCCACGCCGAGCAGCAGCCGGACCGCACCGCCATCTGCTGCGAGGGCGCCCAGCTCAGTTACGGGGAGCTGCGCCGGGAGAGCACCGCGAGCGCTGCCGCGCTGCTGGCGTCGGGCGCGGAAAGAGGGACCCGAATCGCCTACTTGGGCAAGGAGTCGGTGCGGTTCTACGAACTCCTCTTCGCCTGCGCCATGAGCGGTGTGGTGCTCGTACCCGTGAACTGGCGGCTTGCGCCCGAGGAAGTGGCGTACATCCTGCGCGACTCGGTCGCCGAACTGCTCTTCGTGGAGGAGGAGTTCCTCCCGACGGTCCGTCAGTTGCGTCCGCAGCTAACGGATGTGCGGGAACTGGTGCTTCTGGACTGCGCGGGGACGGACGGGGTGGCGTTCCCCGAGTGGCAGCGTGCCGGGTCGGGCGAGGCCGTACCGGCGCCGTCCCACACCGACGACCCGCTCGCCCAGATGTACACCAGCGGCACGACGGGATTTCCCAAGGGTGTGGTCCTGGCCCACCGCAGCTTCTTCGCGGTCCGTGACCTGCTGGCCGCGCAGGGGCTGGACTGGATCGACTGGCGGCCGGACGACAAGAGTCTCATCGGGATCTCCGGCTCGCACATCGGCGGGCTGTGGTGGGCCACCCAGGGGTTCAACGCGGGCGTCACCAACATTGCCGTACGGTCCTTCAGCGCCAAGGACGTACTGGGACTGATCCGGACGGCCGGCATCACCACGGCGTTCATGGTTCCGGCGATGCTGCTGATGCTGCTGTCCGAACCGGGCGCCTCCAGTGCCGATTTCGTCACCCTGCGCAAGACCATCTATGGCGGGTCGCCGATCTCTGAGACGCTGCTCCAGCGGTGCATGGAGGTCATGAAGTGCGACCTCGCGCAGATTTACGGTCTGACCGAGACCGGGAATACCGCGGTGTGCCTGCCGCCCGCCGACCACGTACTGGGAAGCCCCCGGCTGCGGGCGGCCGGGCGGCCCTACCCTGGTATCGAACTCAAGATCATCGATGTGGATGGGCTGCCGCTGCCGCCCGGGGAGGTGGGGGAGGTGTGCCTGAAGACCCCCGCCCGGATGCTGGAGTACTGGAACCTGCCGGAGGCCACCGGCAAGACCCTCGTCGACGGCTGGGTCCACACCGGCGACGCCGGGTGCACGGACGAGTCCGGATACCTGTTCATTCAGGACCGCATCAAGGAAATGATCATCCGGGCCGGCGAGAACATCTACCCGGCCGAGGTGGAGAACGCGATCAGCGCCCACTCGGCGGTCCTGGATGTGGCCGTGATCGGCGTCCCGGACGACCGCTGGGGCGAGGCGGTGCACGCCTTTGTCGTACTGCGCCCGGATGCCTCCGTCGCGCCCCACCAGCTCAGGGCCTTCCTCGGTGACCGGCTCGCCACTTTCAAGATCCCCACCAAGTACGAGTTCATCGACAAGGTCCCGCGCAACCCCAGCGGCAAGATCCTCCGCCGTGTCCTGCGCGACCGCTTCTGGACCGAGCTCGACCGGGCCGTCAACTGACCCGGTTCTCACCGCACCTTCCCACTCCGAGGAAAGACACCGAAATACCGCAGAACGCAGCCTTGATCCACCGATTCGATGTCTCTGGATAACGCTTCTGAAACGAGGAAATACCTTGTGACCTGTGATGATGGGAGTTCTTGAGGCTGCCAGCACGCACAATCAGCAAGGCACTTCCGAGGTGCAAGATTCCCATACGTCGGCGGTGGTCTCCGCTGTGTTCGATGACCGGAATCTGATCGCGCAGGCCGGGCTGGTCCCGGTGCTGCGGCGCCGAGCGGCGCCGAGAGTGTCGTATCCGATCCCAGAAGATAGGAAGAACAGATGACATCAGCTCTCGAGGTAAACCACCGTCGGTTCATCGACGAAATCTGGTATCCGAAGAATGCCCCGAACTACGACGTGATCGACGAGGTGATGGACGAGGACCTCGTGGTCCACACCCCGCTCGGCGACGTTCACGGACGAGCGGCGGCCAAAGACTTCTTCAAAGGGTACCTGGCGGTCTTCCCGAAGCAGACCATGGAGGCGCGGGACTTCGTGGTCTTCGAGAACCGAACCATAGTCCGCTGGGACCAGGAAGCGACACATGACGGCGTGGAGTTCATGGGCATCAAACCTGCCGGGAAACGGATGTTCGTCACGGGACTGACGATGGCGTACTGGGATGAGGACAAGAAGACCATGAAGGAGATCTGGTTTTCCTTCGACCTGCTCGGCATCATCAACCAGCTCAAGAACCCAGCCGCCCCGGACGAGAACGTCGGCTGACGCCCAGGACGAGGTCGGCGCTGTGCGCCGGCCTCGTCCGGCACACGACAGCGGCGAACCACGGCCGGCTCCATCAGCTCTGCTGGGCACCCTCGGTGGCCCCGTGTCGGCGTACACGTGAGACAACCCGTACACCGACAGCCCCGCCATCTGGGCGCTGCCGAGCCAAGGAGCTCGCCCACCGGCGGGCGTACTTCGGCTGCGGGGAGTTCAAACCGGTCGCCCGCACCACCAAGGACGGGCCGTTCTGCGACAAGTACAACAAGACGACCATCCTCAAGTGCGCTTTCTGCGGCACCATCTGCCCTTGCTTCACCCGCGTCCGGACCACCGGGCAGCCCCGCTGCCGACCCTGCTCGCGCAAGCTTGAGCCCTGCAGCAGCTGCCAGCACGACAAGGTCGTCGTCGCCCGCACCCCGGTAGGAGAACTGCTGGGAAAAGGACCCTCAGTCCCGCAAAGCCTGCGAGCAGTGCGGCACCGTCGAACGGCTCTTCATCACGGCCTCTGCAACCGATGCGCCTGCGGGCAACAGCTGCGGCACTCCCTGACACCCCCGGACGGCATACACCAGCCAGAACTTGACCGGGTCAAGGCCGCGCCGCTGGAACGCTGCCGCGTGCGGACCCTGCTCTGGCTCCGGGAATCCGCCGCGGCCGCCTTCCGGGAAAGCCTTGCAGACGGCACCTGCGAACTCAGCCACGAAGCCCTCGACCGTCGCACTGACGAAGACGGCAGCCTGGCCAACGACTTCCTGTGGGCCGTCCTGGTCGCCGCTGGCGCCCTGACGGCCCGGGACGAGCACCTCGCCCGCACCGAGCGATGGGTCGAGCAGAAGATCGTGACCATCGAGGACCCGGACCACCGCAACCTGGTAGCCGCATTCGTCCGCTGGCCGCTGATCAGCGGACTCCGCCGGCGAGCCCGCGGCAAGCCGATCCGTTCCACCCAGGTCGACTACGTGCGCGTCTCGACGTTCAAGGCCGTAGCCTACCTCTCCTTCGTCAAGGAGCACGGCGAGACCCTGGGGACATGCCGACAGGCGCTGGTCGACCTCTGGCTCACCGACCACGACGACCAAGGCAACTACAGCGTCCACCCGTTCGTCGTCTGGGCAGTCAAGAACAAGCACGCCAGCCGAATCAGGGTCCCAGCACGCCCGAAGGTCGTTCGCGAGCCCACCCTCGATTCCGACGAACGGCGGGCCATCGCCCGCCGCCCGCTGCACGATGACTCCGTCGACCTCAAAGACCGGATCGCTGGACTGATGGTGCTGCTCTACGCCCAGAAGGCCGCCACCATCTGCCACCTGACCACCCATGTCATCCAGGACGACGAGGGCGTCTCGATCAAGCTCCAACGGATCCCGCTGCAGCTACCCGCACCTCTGGACGGCCTCGTTCTTCGACTCGCTGAACAGCACCGCGAGCACCGCGTCGTGAGCAACGAGCAGAACGCGCCCTGGCTCTTCCGGGCTGGACTGGATCGACTGGCGGCCGGACGACAAGAGTCTCATCGGGATCTCCGGCTCGCACATCGGCGGGCTGTGGTGGGCCACCCAGGGGTTCAACGCGGGCGTCACCAACATTGCCGTACGGTCCTTCAGCGCCAAGGACGTACTGGGACTGATCCGGACGGCCGGCATCACCACGGCGTTCATGGTTCCGGCGATGCTGCTGATGCTGCTGTCCGAACCGGGCGCCTCCAGTGCCGATTTCGTCACCCTGCGCAAGACCATCTATGGCGGGTCGCCGATCTCTGAGACGCTGCTCCAGCGGTGCATGGAGGTCATGAAGTGCGACCTCGCGCAGATTTACGGTCTGACCGAGACCGGGAATACCGCGGTGTGCCTGCCGCCCGCCGACCACGTACTGGGAAGCCCCCGGCTGCGGGCGGCCGGGCGGCCCTACCCTGGTATCGAACTCAAGATCATCGATGTGGATGGGCTGCCGCTGCCGCCCGGGGAGGTGGGGGAGGTGTGCCTGAAGACCCCCGCCCGGATGCTGGAGTACTGGAACCTGCCGGAGGCCACCGGCAAGACCCTCGTCGACGGCTGGGTCCACACCGGCGACGCCGGGTGCACGGACGAGTCCGGATACCTGTTCATTCAGGACCGCATCAAGGAAATGATCATCCGGGCCGGCGAGAACATCTACCCGGCCGAGGTGGAGAACGCGATCAGCGCCCACTCGGCGGTCCTGGATGTGGCCGTGATCGGCGTCCCGGACGACCGCTGGGGCGAGGCGGTGCACGCCTTTGTCGTACTGCGCCCGGATGCCTCCGTCGCGCCCCACCAGCTCAGGGCCTTCCTCGGTGACCGGCTCGCCACTTTCAAGATCCCCACCAAGTACGAGTTCATCGACAAGGTCCCGCGCAACCCCAGCGGCAAGATCCTCCGCCGTGTCCTGCGCGACCGCTTCTGGACCGAGCTCGACCGGGCCGTCAACTGACCCGGTTCTCACCGCACCTTCCCACTCCGAGGAAAGAGACCGAAATGCCGCAGAATACAGCCCAGTCGTCGGCCGAAGAGGCCCAGCCCTCCTTCAAGCCGTACGAAGGCAAGGCCGACTCCCCCTGGGAGGAGCTGGCCCGGGACCGCGCCCGCTGTCCGGTGGCCCACTCCAAGTTCCTGGAGTCGATCCAGGTCACGGAGTACGAGGCTGTGAAGGAGGTGAACCGCAACCACGGGGCATTCTCCTCCACCTACAGCGCGGCCTGGCCGCTGGAGGAGCCGGTGCCCGAGGAGATGCAGGTCTTCATCCTCAGCGACCCGCCCCGGCACACCCGCCAGCGCCGCCTGGTCGTCAAGGCGCTGTCGGCCTCGCGTGTCGCGCGCATGCGGCCGTTCACCGAACGCGTGGTCAACGACCTGATCGACGCCATCGCCGGTCAGGGGGGCGCCTTCGACCTGGGCGCCGAGTTCGCCGTGCCGATGAGCGAGGCGCACATCACCGAACTGCTCGGCATCCCCGAGGACGACCGGGCGTACTTCCTGCGCATGTCCCACCGCTTCCAGGAGAGCACGGCAACGATCAACCGCGAGGGCATCGCGAGCGCGGCAATGGAAGAGTGGCGGCGCCACCTCCTCGACGAAGTGCGCTCCCGCCGTGAGGCCGGCCCGGAGAACGACGACCTGATCACCCAGCTGTGTTTCGCCGAGGAGGAGGACGGCGACCGCTTCGACGGGAACGAGATCGCGCTCATCATCATGGGGCTGATCGCCGGGACGTCCTCCACCGCCTCGGCCGTCGTCAACATCGCCTGCACCCTGGAGCAGCACCGCGAGCAGAAGACAAAGTACACCGGCGACATCGACGGCCTCACCTCGTCACTGGTGGAGGAGGGGCTCCGCTACGACGGACCGATCTTCGGGCTGTACCGCATGACGCTCAAGGAAGCGGAAATCGGGCACGGCGTCACGGCCCGCCCCGGTGACCGCATCTATTTCTCCCTCGGAGCCGCGAACCACGACCCCGAGGTCTACGACCGCCCGGACGAGTTCATTATCGACCGTGACTGGAAGAACCTGCCCTCGCACCTGGCCTTCGGCTACGGCGTGCACCACTGCCTCGGCATGAACCTCGGCCGGCTGCAGGCGGAGGTGGCGCTCGCCACTCTCTACCGGCGTCTGCCCGGACTGCGGATCCGGCCCGGCTTTCAGCCGGTGCAGGTCCCCGGCCCGATCATGCGGGCCTGGGGCGCTCTGGAGATGACGTACGACGGCCCGGTCCGGCCCCGGACGGACGCGGCATGAAGACCACCCAACTCCATGACGAGAAAAGGCGCCTGACGGTTGACCATGCACTGTGCAGCGGCACCGGCCGCTGCCAGGAGATCGCCCCGGACGTCTTCCGCGTCGAAAGCCGCATGGCTTGGCCGGCCGACGGCCCGGACCTCGCCGCAGCCGACCCCGAACACATGGCGGAGGCCGAGTCCTCCTGCCCCTGGCCGGCCATCACCTTCGAACGCGGAGAACCGACATGAGCAGTTACGTCCTGGACCCGGCCTGGCACGTCGAGCTCAGCCGACTGGAGAACCTCTGCGCCCTGTACGACCCGGGCACCACGGCCATCTGCGAACAGCCCGGCCGCGGCCCGGGCCGACGCTGCCTGGACATGGGCCCGGCACCGGCAGCGTGGCCAGGATGTTCGCCGAATGGGTCGGCTCCCAGGGCGAGGTGCTCGCCGTCGACGCCGACACCCGCTTCCTGGAACAGCTCGCGGACGACACGATCACGGTCCTGTCATCGGACGTCACCGTGGAGCCGCTGCCCCAGGGGCGCCTCGTCCTCGTCCACGCGAGGCTGCTCCTCGAGCACCTTCCCGCATCCGAAGCCGTGCTCCGCGCCATGAGGGCACGGCCCGGCCGGGCGGCTCGGTCGTGGTGGAGGACCTGGACCGGGCCGCCGCGCTCGCCGTAGACCGCCCGCCGATGCCCACGAGCGGGTCATCTCGGCCTGCCAGGCGCTGTTCACCACCAACTCCGTACCAACCCGACTACGGCAGGAAGCTGCCGCGGCTCCTGAGGGAGGCAGGGCTCACCGACATGGGCATTCGGGCCGTCTCGACGCCGCTGCCGTCCGGCCCCCAGCACGGCCAGCCTGCCTGGGAGCAGCTCGCCGACCAGTTGGCGCCCCGCCTGCTCAGCCGCGGGCTGCTCACCCGGGGCGACCTCGACGCCCTCCACGACCTGTGGCGGGCGGGCTACTGCACCGGCTTCGGACCGCTGATGGTCAGCGTCTGGGGCCGCCGTCCATTCGACGGCGGCTCGTAGGACGGCTCGCCGGACGATCGGCGTACGGCGTGTGGTGGCCGCCCGCCACGAGGCCGGCCACCACACGCCCCCACGGCGCGCATGGTCGCCGTCGGTGAACCCCAGCCCTGCGGTGCGGCAGCGGCGCCGGCCTCTGGAACACGCCCGCAGCGGTCAGCTCGTCGACGACGGCGGGGTCGCGGCGGATGCCGTTGCCCCAGGAGCTGTCGAAGTGCAGCTGCTCGAAGTCGGGACGGGGGCGCTGACCGCCGGTCGCCTCCAGCGCTGCCGCCTGTGCGGCCCACCGCGAGGCGCTGAACCGCGGGACCAGCGCGATTGGCGCGCAGGTCACCAGCCCGACAACCGAGTGCAGATGCGCCGCGTGTGTCACCAGTACACCCTTCGGGCGACTGGGAGTACCGGAGGTGTACAGAGCGCTGTGCGGCACCCCCGCGTTGTCGGGCCTCGGAGCGTCGGGTGGCGTTGCGGCATCACGGGCGGAGGGGAACTCATCGATGCCGGGGACCAGCGGCCTTGCGTACCCCGGCGTGGTCTTCGCCGCCTCTTGGACGGTGGCGAGCAGGTCCGGCAGGGTCAGGCTCGACCGGCAGTCCGAGTGGCCGAGTATGTAGGCGAGTTTGTCCGGCGTGGACAGGGGATTGGTGGGCACCATGACCGCGCCAGTCCTTGCGGCGCCGAACCAGGCGTCGAAGAATTCCGCACAGGTGGTGAGGGGGCGCGGCGGAAGGAGCCTCACCGGGCCGCCGTGGCTGGGGGCAGGGCCACGGGGAAGCCCCCAGCCACGGAGCTGTGGGCCACAGAACTGCCACAGCAGGCCGCGCACCACCCCCAGTTGGGGGGTCTCGTAGATAGCTACGGCGCTGCGCCGGTCTGAACCCCGGCTGGGCGCAGTGCAGTTGTACGGCGGCGGGGCGCAGGGCGTGGCTGGCCAGGGCCGCGGCGTGGCCAGGACGTCCCGGTCCAGGTGTGGGCCACCTCCCGCAATGCGGTGTGACAGCCGCGTCGGGACCGCACCCCGAAGGCGCACCAGCCAATTGTCGGCTCCAGCGCAGGATGCGGTGTCGGTTTCAGTTGACCTTCCAGCGAATCGAGCGCGGCAAGGCCCTGGCCAAGCGCGTCGAGCCCGCGCTGACCGAAGGCACCGAGATGCCGCGTCTCGACGAGTCGATGAGGGCCCTGGTCGTCAAGTACCGGTAGGCAAGCGCGGTGATCACACCTGGTCGCCGGCCCCGGTCCCCGCGGGCGGGGGGTGCCTATGTTCTTTGGCAAGCGTGTGGGCAGGTTCGGTCCGAGGTTCGATTCTCTTCGTGGGGCATGAGAGTGTCTGGTCGTGCCGGAGATGATGAGTGGGTTGGCGGTGGCCTTGGCTGAGGCGTCTTCTCCTTCGTGGACGCAACGTGTTCGTGCCGGGCGTGATCTTGCTTCCTTGGCTGATGTTCCTGAGGCTGCGGAAGTGCTGGTGGGGTTACTGCTGGACGTCGAGGACACGGCGGTGACTCGACAGACGGCAGACGCCCTGACCCGGGTGGGGACGGTGGCCGCCGTGAGGCTCATTGCTCTCGCGGTTGCCGAGGCTGACGGCAACCAGGCTGACTGGCTGCAGACCGGGGTGCATGACGCGCTCGTGGGATCGGACGGTGTGCCGGATGTCGGAGCGGGGCACGAATCCTGTCCTTCAGCGACCGGATGGGCCGGTCTCCGATGAACGTGTAGACGTACCACTTGTCCGTTCCTCGCTTGCGTTTCCACTGGATGCGGAACCCAAGGAAGTCGAACGCTTCACTCATGTGCACGATCCGGGTCTTGGCTGGTGACAGCCGCAACCCGAGTGGTTCGAGCACTTCAGTGACCTCGTGCTTCAGGTCCTCGACGTCGGCCCGGGAGCCATGCACGAGCACCACAAGATCGTCCGCATAGCGGCAGACCTTCCAGTTCGGCAGGCCCTTCGCCCGGCGTCGGGCGCGTCGGGCAGCGGTTCCCATCGTCCCGCTGTCCTTCCACGGCTCTTGCAGGCGCTCATCGAGCGCCGACATGGCTATGTTGAACAGCAACGGGGACAGGATGCCTCCTTGCGGAGTCCCAGCGTCAGAGGCCCTCTGGTTTCCGAGTTCGGTGAGAACTCCAGCCTTGAGGAACGCCTTCACCAGGGCCACGACTCGCTTGTCCTTGACCCGTTTACGCACCCGTTCGAGGAGAGCGGAATGTGAAACGGTGTCGAAGGCCGCTTCGGCGTCAGCATCCAGCACCCAGCGGTAGCCCTTGGAGCCGAACAACTGAATCTCGGCGATCGCGTCGTGAGCACGCCGCTCGGGCCGGAACCCGTAGGAGACCGGCTCAAAGTCGGCCTCGAAGATTGGTTCCAGCACCAGCTTCAGCGCCGCCTGGACAACCCGGTCCGCCACCGTCGGAATACCGAGGCTGCGGACCTTTCCGGAACCGCCCGGCTTGGGGATCTTGCGTTCCCGCACTGGCTGGGGCCGGAACGAACCATCCTTGAGACTGGTCCGCAGGTCGTCCAGAAACCGGTGGACCCCGATCTGCTCTTCGACATGGGCGACGGTGACGCCGTCCATGCCCGCAGTCCGGGCCCCCTTGTTACCTACGACCCGGTAGAACGCGTATCGCAGCGTCATCGGGTCGTTCACGAAATTGAACAGGTCGTCGAACCTGCGGCCAGGATCGGCCGCCGCCCAACGGTGAAGCTTGGCCTGCATCCCCGATACCCGCCCACCAGACTCTTCCGGGTCCTCGACCGTTGGGGCACCGCCGTTCAGCGGTGCGCCTTTCGGCATTGCAGCCTCCTTCCCTTCTCGATACCGCTGCCGCCCTTCCCCATGTACGCGCCTCTCGCGCGCTCGAAGTACTACGGCGGCTCCGCCCCGTCCCGGCCCGATCGGCTGACGATGAACCCAGCCCGTCCACCAGGACGGATCCCTGACAGAGGGCGTGAGCCGGAACGGTTCCCGTGTTCACTGCAACTCGCTCGACGAAGTAGGAGCCCAGCTCTGTCCCTGCGGCATCGCCACGGCTACCCCGCAGCAATTCACCGTGGCCTCCCGACAGACATGTCAAAGCCCGCCCAGGAGTTCCCCGTTCCAGTCACCCGGTTCGAGGACGCACCGCACCCGGCCCATATCTGCACAGGTTTGAGCCGGCGGGGGGTTGAGAGACGTAAACGCTGGTTCCTCTCGTACTCCTCTCCATCACGCTTGCCGGGCCCAAGCCATCTGGCAGTTCTGGCCCGTCCCGGCTTTGTCGGGGCCGCTCTCACCCTCACCGGCATCTCCCGGATCAGGCTGCTCCCAGCTTCATCACCCTGCTGCGACAGGGATGATGGCGACGGTCTCTCACCTCCGCACGAGTTCACAGCGCCTCACGGCGCACTGACACCACCCCCCAGGTCATCCGTTCGGCAGGGGGAACAGTCATGCCGGGCCCGGAGGCCAGCGGCCCTCTTGCAGGACCGCGAAGAACATAACGGGGGCAGGCGACGGCGCTGAGCGTGTCCGCGAGCCGTCGCCGCGCCGCGTGCGCGGCGAGGTGGCCGCCGCCGTGCTGGGGGCGGCGCCGAAAAGCAGCAGCAGGGCGGGGGACGGCGCCCGGGGCGATCCCGGCGCCGATCCCGCTGGTTCGGCCCTGGGCGTCGATCAGCCAGCGGGCCAGGGGCACCCCCCAGCGCCGTGGCGAGCACCACGGCGGGCAGGGCGATTCAGCCCGTCGCCGTCATGGTGACCGTGGTGATCTGCCGCGGGGGTGCAGCTCGATCCAGTCAGCCTGGTCGGTCAACCATGCACGGACCGCCTTCGAGCGGTGTGCGGAGTGCCCGTCGACCACGAGGTGGACCCGGTGGTCGAGGGGCTGCGCCCTCGCCCGTTGACCTGGGTGAATGCGTGCACGGTGCTTGTTCTTCAGGCCGGTTGGCCGACCGGGGCCTGCAATGGTGGATTTCGGTGCGCTGGCCGGCTGAGAGCCTGTCGGGTGGCCGGTTGATTACGCTGCGATGTAGTCCTCGACGGTGTTGGCTCGTGCGGTCTTGCGGTGGGATTCATGGCTCCACCGCA